>NZ_CP180191.1:3518697-3829664 GCF_047549485.1 Piscinibacterium candidicorallinum
CCAGTGCTTGACGCGTGCCTTCGGTTCTTCGTAGTGCTCTTCGAGTCGTTCGATCTCGAGGAATCCGGTGGTCTTGCCCATGTGCGTATCTCTTTGAATCGGTTGAGCGAATGTGCGGTGGTGTTCAGACCACTGCGGTCTTCTTCGAGGCCATTTCCTTGAGCGCGCGGCGGTATTCGTTCGGGAAGACCTTCACGAACTTGCTGCGGGCCACGGTCCAGTGGTCCAGCAGGAAGCGCGCGCGCTCGCTGCCGGTGAGCTTGAAGTGCCGCTCGATCAGGGCCTTGAGCTGGGTTTCGTCCGTCTGGTCGCGGTGCCAGACGGCACGCTCGACCTTGGCCTCCTGCTCGGAAGCGGGCAGCACCTTCTCCAGCTCGACCATGGCGGGGTTGCAGCGGCCGGCAAAGCTCGCGTCGTCGTCATACACATAGGCGATCCCGCCGCTCATGCCTGCGGCAAAGTTGCGGCCGGTCGCGCCCAGCACCACCACCGTGCCGCCGGTCATGTACTCGCAGCCGTGGTCACCCGTGCCTTCCACCACCGCCGTGGCGCCAGAGTTGCGCACGGCAAAGCGCTCGCCGGCCACGCCGTTGAAGAAGGCTTCACCGTCGATGGCTCCATACAGCACGGTGTTGCCGACGATGATGTTCTCTTCGGCCTTGCCGCGGAACACGGTGGGCACGCGCACGATCACGCGCCCGCCCGACAGGCCCTTGCCCACGTAGTCGTTGGCTTCGCCCACGAGATCGAGCGTCACACCGCGCGCCAGGAAGGCTGCAAAGCTCTGGCCCGCCGTGCCCTGCAGCTGGATGTGGATGGTGTCGTCCGGCAGCCCCTCGTGGCCGTAGCGCTTGGCCACCTCGCCCGACAGGCGTGCACCCACCGTGCGATTGATGTTCTTCACCGGTTGGATGAAGCTCACGCGCTCCTGATGCTCCAGCGCATTGCGGCTGCGCTCGATCAGCACGTTGTCGAGCGCCTTTTCCAGGCCGTGGTCCTGCGCCTCGGTGGCGCGCACCGGCACGTCGGCGCCCAGCTCGGGGCGGTAGAAGATGCGCGAGAAGTCGAGCCCGCGCGCCTTCCAGTGCTCGATGCCGCGACGGGTATCCAGCAGGTCCGCGCGGCCGATAAGCTCGTCGAACTTGCGGATGCCCAGCTTGGCCATGAGCTCGCGCACTTCCTCGGCCACGAAGAAGAAGTAGTTCACGACGTACTCGGGCTTGCCCTGGAACTTGGCACGCAGCACCGGGTCCTGCGTGGCCACCCCCACCGGGCAGGTGTTCAGGTGGCACTTGCGCATCATGATGCAGCCGGCAGTGACCAGCGGCGCCGTCGCAAAGCCCATTTCGTCGGCACCCAGTAGCGCCGCCACGACCACGTCGCGCCCGGTCTTCATCTGGCCGTCCGCCTGCACCACCACGCGACCGCGCAGGCGGTTGAGCACCAAGGTCTGCTGCGTCTCGGCCAGCCCCAGCTCCCAGGGCGTGCCGGCATGCTTGATCGAGGACACCGGCGAGGCGCCCGTGCCGCCGTCATGCCCGGCAATCACCACATGATCAGCCTTGCACTTGGCCACACCCGCAGCCACCGTACCCACGCCCACTTCACTCACCAGCTTGACCGAAATGCCGGCGCGCGGGTTCGCGTTCTTCAGGTCGTGGATCAGCTGGGCGAGGTCTTCGATCGAATAGATGTCGTGGTGCGGCGGCGGCGAGATCAGACCGACGCCCGGCACGGAATAGCGCAGCTTGCCGATGTAGGGCGAGACCTTGTGACCCGGCAGCTGGCCGCCTTCACCCGGCTTGGCGCCCTGGGCCATCTTGATTTGGATCTGGTCCGCGCTGGAGAGATATTCCGCCGTGACGCCGAAGCGTCCGGAAGCCACCTGCTTGATCTTGCTGCGCAGGGAGTCGCCGGCCTTCAGCGGCATGTCGACCTTCATCTCGGCCAGCGGCAGCCACTTGGCCATCGTGTCGCCATCCTTGACGGGTGAGGCGCCGGCACGCATTTCGGCGCGGTAGCGCGCTTCGTCCTCGCCGCCTTCGCCGGTATTGCTCTTGCCGCCGATGCGGTTCATGGCCACGGCCAGGGTGGCATGCGCCTCGGTGGAGATGGAACCCAGGGACATGGCCCCCGTGGCAAAGCGCTTGACGATCTCCTTGGCAGGCTCGACCTCGTCGATCGGGATCGGCGTGCACTGGTCGAACCTGAAGTCGAACAGGCCGCGCAGGGTCATGTGACGGCGCGACTGGTCATTGATGATCGCGGCGTACTCGCGGTACTTGTCCTGGGCATTGGCACGCGTGGCGTGCTGCAGCTTGGCAATGGCGTCCGGTGTCCACATGTGGTCTTCGCCACGCACGCGCCAGGCGTATTCGCCGCCGGCCTCGAGCATCTCGGCCAGCACCGGGTCATTGCTGAATGCCGCCTTGTGCATGCGCAGCGCTTCCTCGGCCACCTCGAAGATGCCGATGCCTTCGACCTGCGTGGCGGTGCCCTTGAAGTAGCGGTCCACGAAGGCACGCGACAGGCCCACAGCTTCGAAGATCTGCGCGCCGCAGTAGCTCATGTAGGTCGAGATGCCCATCTTGGACATGACCTTCTGCAGGCCCTTGCCCACGGCCTTGGTGTAGTTCTTGATGGCCTTGTCGGGCGAGAAACTGTCGGGCAGATCTCGCGCCCAGGCGTTGATGTCCAGCAGCGTATGCAGGGACAGCCACGGGTGAACAGCCTCGGCGCCGTAGCCGGCCAGCAGCGCGAAGTGATGCACTTCACGAGCAGAACCCGTCTCGACCACGAGGCCGGTGGACGAGCGCAGGCCTTCCTTGATGAGATGCTGGTGAATGGCGCTGGTGGCCAGCAGTGCCGGGATGGCGACATGGTCGGCGCGCACCGTGCGGTCACTGATGACGAGGATGTTGTAGCCGCTTCGCACGGCGTCTACGGCCTGCGCGCACAACGAGGCCAGACGTGCCTCCACGCCGTCCTTGCCCCACTGCACCGGATAGGTGATGTCCAGATAGTGGCTCTTGAACTTGCCGCGGGTGAGCGTCTCGATGTGGCGGATCTTGGCCATGTCCTCGAAGTCGAGCACCGGCTGATCCACCTCCAGACGCAGGGGCGGGTTGATGTTGTGGATGTCCAGCAGGTTCGGACGCGGGCCGATGAAGCTGACCAGCGACATCACGAGCTGCTCGCGGATCGGGTCGATCGGCGGATTGGTTACCTGCGCGAACAGCTGCTTGAAGTAGGCGTAGAGGTTCTTGTTCTTGTCTGACAGCACCGGCAATGGCGAGTCGTTGCCCATCGAGCCGATGGCCTCTTCGCCAGCAACCGCCATGGGGTTCATCAGGAACTTGAGGTCCTCCTGCGTGTAGCCGAAGGCCTGCTGGGTATCGAGCAGGGACACATCGGTGCGCGGACCGTCATCGGGCTGCGGCGGCACCTCGTCAAGCTTGACGCGGATCATGTCGATCCACTGCTTGTAGGGCTTGCTGTTGGCCAGCTGGTCCTTGAGTTCCTTGTCGTCGATGATGCGACCCTGCTCGAGGTCGATCAGGAACATCTTGCCCGGCTGCAGACGCCACTTCTTCTTGATCTTGGTGTCCGGAATGGGGAGCACGCCCGATTCGGAGGCCATGACGACAAGGTCGTCATCGGTGATGCAGTAGCGCGCCGGACGCAGGCCGTTGCGGTCGAGCGTGGCGCCAATCTTGCGGCCATCGGTGAAGGCAATCGCCGCCGGGCCGTCCCAGGGCTCCATCATGGCCGCGTGATACTCATAGAACGCGCGGCGCTGCTTGTCCATGAGTGTGTGCTGCTCCCACGCTTCCGGGATCATCATCATCACGGCGTGCTCGATGGAGTAGCCGGCCATGAGCAGCAGCTCAAGGCAGTTGTCGAAGGTGGCGGTGTCGCTCTGGCCCTCGTACACGATCGGATAGAGCTTCTTGAGATCGTCACCGAGCACGGCGGACTTCATGACGCCTTCGCGCGCGCGCAGCCAGTTGAAGTTGCCCTTGACCGTGTTGATCTCGCCGTTGTGCGCGATCAGCCGGTAGGGGTGCGCCAGCGGCCACTCCGGGAAGGTGTTGGTTGAGAAGCGCTGGTGCACCAACGCCAGCGCCGATACGCAGCGTTGGTCGGCTAGGTCCTTGTAATAGATGCCGACCTGATCGGCGAGCAGCAAACCCTTGTAGACGATGGTGCGCGCCGACATCGACGGCACGAAGTACTCCTTGCCGTGCTTGAGCTTGAGCGCCTGAATGGCGTGGCTGGCTGTCTTGCGGATCACATAGAGCTTGCGCTCGAAGGCATCCGTCACCATGACGTCTTGACCGCGGCCGATGAAGATCTGGCGGATGGCGGGTTCCTTGCCGCGCACGAAGGGGCTCATCGGCATGGCATCGTCCACAGGGACGTCGCGCCAACCCAGCACGGTCTGACCCTCGGCGCGCACAGCACGCTCGAGCGCTTCTTCGCAGGCCAGGCGAGACGCGCTCTCCTTGGGCAGGAAGATCATGCCGACGCCGTACTCGCCAGGCGCAGGTAGCTCGACGCCGACCTTTGCCATGTCTTCCGCGTAGAACTCGTGCGGAATCTGGATCATGATGCCGGCACCGTCGCCGCACAGGGGGTCGGCGCCCACCGCGCCGCGGTGATCCAGGTTGCGCAGGATGGCCAGGCCTTGTTGGACGATGTCGTGGGTCTTCTTGCCCTTGATGTGCGCCACGAAGCCGACGCCACAGGCGTCTTTCTCGGCGTCGCTCCGGTACATGCCGTGTTGCGCTGCGGCGTCGAGCGTGTCTTGGCTCGGCGCGTGGGCATGTTGGGCGGCGGGTTGCGAGGCGGCGTGGGCGTCGAGCGATTGCATGGTCGATCCTGCTCTATGTTCAGATTTTCATTGGGTTATGCGCCAAACGCATAACCATGCGGACAAAAAAGGCGGCTTTGTGCCATCCCGGGTGTCCTGACTTGCGGAATCCGAGCGAGATGATGGTCAAAGCCGCCTTGTGAGCGTCGGCGGAATATACACGCCGCCGCTGCTGCTTTGCAGCAAAGTCGGGAAATGTAGTCAGGCTTCGGGGCGATCGCCGCGTCAGTGACCGAACTTGCGCGTCGCCCTGGCGCCCGACGGGTCGAGCTCGGTGCTGTCCTCGTCCGGCCCGCCGAGCTTGCTGACATCGAGACCGTGGGGCTGGTCGAGCATCCACCGGGCAAGCTCTTCCATTAGTCGTTCAGTGACGAAATCAGCCGGCCAAGTGCCCACGCGCAGCCCCGGCACCTCGATGTTCTGGATCCGGTAGTCGACCTGCGCTGACAGGTAGTCGAAGCTCAGACGGATACCGCAGGGGATCACCGAGTCGAACTCGAAGCCGAAGCGGATGTCATCCCCTGGGTTCTTGCCGCGATAGGCTTCCTCGCGAAACTCGATGGACGCATCCAGCAATCGGCGGCGCAGTCGCTCGGCCGTGCGCGCCGGACGAGTTGTGTTTACGCGCTGTTCGGCTCGAAGTTCAGCGCTGATCAACAGTTGGTGAACAACTTCAGTGTTGCGCATGCGCATGTGCCGAACCACCAGCTTGGGCTTCAGCAAGCGCAGGTTCCGGATGTTGAGATCGGAGTCCATCTCAAATGCACGGCGGAGTCTCGGACGAATCTGCTCCAGATCGGCCACGATCTCTTCCCAGAAAGCGAGCGCGGCTGTGCTGGCAGTGTCACAGGCGACAAACTGCTCAACGCCAGGACCATCAAGCACAGCAGCTTCTTCATGCTCAGCGCTCGATGAGTGCGCTTCGAGCAGGCTGGGATCGAGCTCAAGTTTGGTTTCGTACTTCTTCATCGCAACTCCAGCTCGCTGGCGGAGAAGATCTTGCGGAATTCGCGCATGGCATAGCGGTCCGTCATGCCCGCCACATAGTCGGCGATGCTGCGGTATTGCGCAGCCCGATCAGCAGACTGATAAGCAGGTGGCAGCAGCAGGGGCTCGTTGGCAAAGGCCTCGAACAGCTGCGTCACGATTCGGCGCGCCTTGTCGGTCATTCTTTGAACGAGATAGTGCTTGTACAGCCGGTTGAACAGGAACTGCTTGAGCTGCGTGAGATCCTCCCGCATCGGGACGGAGAATTGCACCAAGGGCTTTGAAAGCGCCCTGACCTGGTCCACGTGACTCACGCCCGCGGATTCAATGGCAACGCTCGTCGACTGCGTCAGGTCGTCCACTTGCGCGCTGATCATCCTGCGGATCGTCTCGCTGATCAGTCTGCGCCCAGTGCAGCCCGGGAATTGCTCGCGCACAGCGCCCGCGTGCTGCTCCCAAAGCTTCACCTCTGCGAGATCATCGAGGTTGATGTAGCCACTGCGCAAGCCGTCATCAATATCGTGATTGTTGTACGCAATCTCGTCGGCGAGGTTGGCAACCTGTGCCTCCAGGCTAGGCGATCCACCATTGATAAAGCGGCGACCTAACTCGCCCAACTGTTCCGCGTTGCGACGAGAGCAGTGCTTGAGGATGCCCTCCCGAGTTTCGTAGGTCAGATTCAGGCCGTCGAACGCGGCGTACCGCTCCTCGAGCACATCAACCACGCGCAGGCTCTGAAGATTGTGCTCGAAGCCTCCGTGTTCCTTCATGCAGCTGTTCAACGCATCCTGTCCTGCATGCCCGAATGGCGTGTGACCGAGGTCATGTGCAAGGCTGATTGCTTCGACCAGATCCTCATTCAGACGCAGCCGTCGTGCAAGGGATCTGCCGATCTGTGCGACTTCGATGCTATGCGTCAGGCGCGTACGAAAGAGATCCCCCTCGTGATTGAGGAACACCTGAGTCTTGTACTCAAGGCGGCGAAACGCCGTGCAGTGCACAATCCTATCGCGATCCCGCTGGAACGCAGGGCGATTCGGGTCGTCTGCTTCAGCATGAATGCGCCCGCGCGACTCGGCAGATCGTGCCGCATAGGGCGCCAGGGGCACGACTGCACTCATCGATGAGCGTCGATGACCTGCGCAGCGAGCTCAACGGACTCAGGACGGATGACACCGCGCCCGATGGCCTCGAGCAGAATGAATCGAACCCTGCCACCCTCGTTCTTCTTGTCGAGCAGCATGGCGTCGACGAGGGCTGAAGTGGATGCCTGTGCAGGCACGCGAACAGGCAGCCGGAATGCACTGACGATGCGCTGCACGCGAGCTACGGCGGCAGAGTCAATGAGGCCGAGTCGCGCGGACATATCCGTAGCCAGCACCAAACCGCAGCCCACAGCCTGCCCATGCAGCCACGTCCCGAATCCGAGCACCGCCTCAAGTGCATGACCAAAGGTGTGCCCAAGGTTCAGCAACGCTCGCTCGCCCGTCTCAAACTCGTCCGCCTCAACGATCGCCGCCTTGATCTCGCAGGACCTTCGAATGGCGTGCGTCAGCAGTTCTGGATCACGGGCAAGCAGCCCAGCGGAGTTCGCTTCCAGCCAGTCTAGGTAGGCGGCATCCCGGATCAGCGCGTGCTTGATGATCTCGGCAAATCCGGCGGAGAGCTCCGCGTCCGGCAAGGTATTGAGCAGCAGTGGGTCAATGAACACCGCGCTTGGCTGATGAAATGCGCCAATCATGTTCTTGCCGAGAGGATGATTGATCGCCGTTTTCCCGCCAATCGAAGAGTCGACTTGAGCTAGCAGCGTCGTCGGCACCTGGATGAACGGGATGCCACGCATGTAGGTTGCAGCGGCAAAGCCAGCCGTATCGCCGACCACTCCACCGCCGACCGCGACGATGATGCACTTCCGATCGCACCGTGCACGCAGCAAGGCCGAATGGATGACATCAACTGAGTCCGCGGTCTTGTATCGTTCGCCGTCCTCGAGCTCGATACGCAGGTTGCATTGCGTGCCAGCCACCAGCTCCGGGTAGAGAGCCGCGATCGTCCTATTGGTCACCACAACCCGGGCGGACGCTTGCCGCACAGCGGTAGCAGCGGGCCAACTTCGGGCCACACCCGGTCGTACGTCGAGCGAATATGAGCGTGTTGCCAGCGCAACCGTTAGTGCATCAACACTCACTTCGCGTACCTCCAAGCCCATCGAGCGCGAGCTGAATTCGTTCCACCGCAGTCGATTGGCGGGAGGACACGTCGATCACGACGCTCGCCACTTCTCGGTAGAGGGATTCCCGCAGTGTGTAGAGTTGGTCAATGGTTGCACGTGGATCTGAGTCTTGCAGCAACGGCCGCTTTCGGTCGTTCTTAAGCCGCGCATAAAGCACGTCCGGAGTCGCATGCAGGTAGAAGATCGGGATCCCTGCACACTTCAGCAGTTCGCGATTCGCATCGTTCATGACGATTCCGCCGCCCGTTGCAATCACAGCTGAATTGAGTCGAGCCTGGTTCAAACAGTCAATCAGTACCCTTGTCTCGCGACCGCGGAAGCCGGACTCCCCTTCGCGTGCAAAGATCTCCTTGATGGTCACGCCGGCGCGCCGCTCAACCTCGCCGTCCGTATCGAGAAAGGGTAAACGCAAATTGGCCGCCAATCGGCGGCCAATAGTGGACTTGCCGGCGCCCATCATGCCGACAAGGATGGCACCACACTGCTCTGCGCTCAATCTTTTTGACGACACCCTTCTGCCATTGATGGCCAAGTGAAATTTGGGGTAGCACCGGCGTTTGGAAGAACGAAACTGCCTGTGGCAGAGCTGTTCAACCGAGTACCGAAGGGGCTGACTGCTCCCGCTGGGGGAATCTGCTGGTTTGTGAAATCAGACGCAGCTCCGCTCAGCAAGTACCCCAGTTGAGCCCGTCCTTCAGACCCTCCAACCGCCGTTGACACCTGTATTTCATATGTCGCCCAAGGACTAAAGCGCTGAGAGTAGCGAACAGATATGTATGCAGAGCCATCAGCCGCCGTAGTGCCCGACGCTGTGGCCGCACCACCCCCAAGCGGAGTACCGTCAGAGGACGAGAAGAAAACACTCGCTACCTGTCGGGGCTCCAGCGTTCCACTCAAGTTGTAATCCTTGGACCCATCCAGAATGCCATCGTTGGTATAATCTTCATTCGGACACTCAATATACCAACCAAGGCGCTCTATAAACTGGCCAGGAGGGAGGGCCGACTCCGGCAAACTAGTTGGCGTTGCAAGACCAGCGTCCCACACACCCGAAGCACCAGCACCAGTGAAAAACGCGAGATAACCCTTGCGGAATGACACCGGGCGGAGGCGTACCGTGACAGCGGCGCCGGACACCGCATTACCGGCGCTATTAGTCACACGGATATTGAAAACCTTTTGGTATTCAGTGTCGGTTGGTTTAATAATTGTATTACCGAAACCGATCGATACAAACAAGGGTCCGCCGGCAACTGTCAGCGTCGCCGTGGCAGTCCCTAAACTGCCAACGGTTGCTCCAATGACGACGGCATCGGTACCGGATGTTGGCCTGGAACCCGGCCTGAAAGTCACCGAGGCGCGCCCCGCACCGTCAGTGACCGCAGTTGCTTGATCCAAGGATCCGCCGGTCGGATCGGCAACGATGAAAAAGCTCACCGTCGCCCCCTGCACGGGATTGCGACTTGGTGATGCATCGACGACAAACGCATCAACCTTAGCGGAGCCCGTGGATCCCGTAATCGTGTTGGAGGCAACTTGAATGCTGAAGGAGCCGGGCTGTTGAGAAGCGAAGCTCGCAGTAACGGAGGCGCTCACAGCCCCGGACAAAGCGGCGGCTGTAACGACGCTATCGCCCACGACGCCGTTGTCGATCAATGTCGCCACATTGGTACCGGGAACAACCACTATAGACTGCGACCCAGTTGTTGAGCCGGCTGGACGCAAGATTCCCTTGGTTGTTGATAACCGGATCTGCTGATTAACTGGCACACCATTTTGCGTCCAATTCACGCTCACTTGGCCTCCAGAGCCCCCAAGCACCAACGTGGATGGACTCACTGTGACACTCATGGCGTCAGAGGAAATAGTGACCCGAGCGACGGTTGCAGAGGCACCCAAGGCGGTAGCACCCAATTCGAGCACTCCACCCGCAGTCGGGCGAACTGTGGTGCTCGCTTGGCCGTTCGAACCGGTGACCAGTGCTGTCGCTTGCGCGGCGCCATTGACACTCACGACAACGCGCGCCGCTGCTACCGGCAGCGAATTCCCATCAGTGACCGAAACGCTTACCGGAACATCGGCACCGGCGGCTCCCGACGGTGGCGCCGTCAGTGTCACGGTCGTACCAGTAGCTTGGAGTTCGGTGCGGGCCACGACCGACCCCGACCGCGCTTCGACGGCTATCAGCCTGTTGGCTCGGTCTGCGCCAACGCGCACGGTCGCCGTTACTGCACCATTGGCATCGGTAGTCCTGGAGGAAGTCTCTAGCGTGCCAGAGTCAGCGGCAAACTGAACCGCTATGTTGGGCAAGACCCTATTCGCCGAATCCTTCGCGACAACCGTTACGACCGCTGAATCGGTTGAACCCGTTCTCAGTGTTCTCGTGCTGGTAGAGATCTCAAGTGTTGCAACGCCGGAGGCAGTTTGCGTCGCTCCAGACCCCGCCCCGCCCGTCCCGCCGCCGCAAGCAAGCAAGCTCAACGTACCCAGCACGCCCAGCCAGATACGGAGACATTTGGCAATCGAAAAGCTCATCTGAAGCCTCTTTACTGTTGCGACCCGGTCAATCTGTCACTGACCGTTTTGGGGGTCAAGAAAATCAACAATTCGGTTTTATCGTTGACCTTTTGTTGGTTGCGGAAAAGCGCCCCAACATAGGGAATATCCCCTAGGAATGGAACCTTACTGACATCAGTTCGCTCTTCGATCTGATAAATCCCACCGATCACTACGGTGCCGCCATTCTCAACTAAAACCTTAGTTCGCACACGCTTCGTATCAATAGCCGGGCCATTAGCCGTAAGCTCACCCCGACTGTCCTTGTTCACTTCGACGTCAAGAATGATTGCACCTTCCGGGGTGATCTGCGGCGTCACTTCAAGCTTGAGCACAGCCTTTCTGAACGAAATGGATGTTGCGCCACTGGATGTCGCTTGCTGATAGGGAAACTCCGTCCCCTGTTCGATCACTGCTTTCACTTGATCAGCAGTCAAGAGGCGTGGACTGGAAACGATCTTTCCACGCCGCTCGGCTTCAAGCGCGGACAGCTCAAGGTTGATAAATCGACCAAGTCGCGAGCCAAACAAGCTGATTGCGACACTCGCGGGAGAACCTGCCACTCCGGAAATATTCCCAGCTGGCAAGTTCACAAAATTCGTATTTCCGACAGACGGGCGCCCACCAACAACCTGGAGACCGGAGTTTCCTGTCTGCACGCCCGAGCCATTTTGCGACGACAGATCCTGAACACCCTGCAAGTTTCCGGAAATGGTTCCGAATACGCTACTCCCGCCAAGACGATTTCCCACCCCGTAAGTCGGCACCGTAATCGTCTGTCCCGGATTGTTCGGATCCGGAATCGTCGAGTAGATGGTCGACCTCGCGTCGTTGAATCCAAGGCGAACGCCAAGATTGCGCCCAAATCGATCATCAGCTTCAACAATTCGGGCCTCGATCAACACCTGCCGCACCGCTACGTCTACGCGCGCGATAAACCGACGAACCTCGTCTAGCTTGGTCGCAGTGTCCTGGATGAACAGCTGATTGGTTCGCGGGTCAGCCGCTACAGACCCCCGCTTCGACAGAATGCGGGTAACACTGCCACTGGATCCGCCACCAATCCCCTCACCAGTGAGCATGGCGCGAACGTCGTCCGCCCGTTGGTAGTTGAGCTGAATCACGTCGCTCCGCAAGGGCTCCAGATCGGCGATTTGAGCTTTCTGTTCGAGATCAAGCTTCTCCTTAGTAGCCAATTCTTCTTTAGGTGCGACGAGAATAACGTTGCCGTTTTGACGCTTGTCCAAGCCCTTGGTCTGGAGAATGATGTCCAAGGCCTGATCCCACGGCACATCCTTCAGGCGCAGCGTGATGCTGCCCGACACCGTGTCGCTCGTGATGATGTTCAGATTCGTGAAGTCGGCGATCACTTGCAGTATCGACCGCACTTCCACGCTCTGGAAGTTCAACGACAGGCGTTCGCCCTTATAGGAGGGCTTGGCATTTCGGTCTGCGCCAGCGCGAGCCTGGTCTTCCTTGAGTGCTCGGACGTCGACGACAAGCTGCCGATCCGTCTGGAATGCGCTGTGCTCCCAGTTGCCGCGCGGCTCAATGACCATACGTACGGTTTCGCCTGACGCTGTCGTCGTGATGCGCTGGACCGGGGTGCCGAAGTCGGTCACATCCAAGCGGCGCCGGAGATTGTCAGGCAGCGCCGCCCGCGACATCTCCACCACCACTGTCTGACCTTGTTGCCGGATGTCTACCGGAGTCTGGGTGTCGCCTAGCTCAATGACCACTCGGCCCTCGCCATCTGGCCCGCGACGGAAATCGATGTCTCGGATTGCGCGAGGAGCGGCGGCGGCCGTTGCAGCCGCGGCGGTGGCGCGAGGTTCTGCTGCGCGAGCGGCAGCCTGCGCATCGGACAGCACGACAGTGGCGATCGCGCCGGACACATTGATCGAGTAGGGAACCGGACGAGACAAGTTGAGAACGATCCGGGAGCGATCGCCAGCCTGAACGACATTCAGGGAGCGCAGATCACCTTGACCGACTTCAACGACATTCCTGCCCAAAGCGTTGCTCGTGCCCGGAAAGTCAATCGCCACGCGGGCCGGGTTCGTGATTGAGAAGTTTGCGGGTGTGCCCTTGAGCGGCGCCTTGAACTTCAGAGTGAGCGTCGTTGCACCGCCTGAGGTTGAGGTCGATACGTTTTCGAGCGCGTTTTCTTGAGCAAAGGCATTGGCACAAGACAGCGCGGCGAAGGCAACAAGGGCGCGACCGATTCGCGCAAAGGCCGATTGAGACATCCTGAACACTCCCGATTTCATTTCTTGGCCTCCTGCAGCTGCAGCGTGGTCGACCGCTCTGTCCAGTCACCGACCGCATCCTGCACAATTTCCTTCATGGTGATTTCGGTCTCCGAAATCCCCGTTACCTTGCCAAAGTTCTGACCTAGATAGTTCCCGACACGAACCTGGTAAACCACCTTGTCGATCTGGACGAGCCCCACGCGCTGACCGCTGCGATTGAGTGTGCCGACCATGGCCATCGTGTCCAGCGGGAAGGCCTCCAATGGCTCCCGGACGCGATCGAGATCCGGCCGAAGACCGGAAGTGCTGCGGGCAGCTAGGCGTGCCTGCGCCTGAGCAACTTTGCGCGGGTCGAACGGATCCAGCGAAGCGCCAGCCTTGTACACAAATGGCTCAAACCGCTTGGGCTCTTCCAGTTTCGGCACCGACGGCCGGAGACCCGAGCGGATATCTGCCATCTTCTGGGTCAGTTGCTCTTGATCTGACGGACCACACCCAGCGATTACCGTCAGGACGCTGAGCGCTGCAATTAACCGAACGTTGTTCATTTGGCAGCCCCCGCGGCGGCGCCCTGAGCGCCAGGCGCACCGGCAGGCTTGGCTTGCTGCGCTGCCTGCTCCTGCGGATCAAGGTAGCGGAAGGTCTTGGCTGTGGCATCCAGCGCAAGCGATCCCGTGGGCAGCACAGCAATGTTCATATTGTTCAAGGTCACGATGCGCGGCAGGCCGGCAAGGTCGCTTGAGAAGGACGCGATGTCGTGGAAGCCGCCGTTGACCTTGATGGAGATCGGAATCTCGGCGTAGTACTGCTTGACGACCGCGCCGCTCGGCTTGAACAGCTCGAACACCAAGCCACGACCAAGACCTGCCGTGTTGATGTCGGAAAGCAGCGCGTCCATTTCGGCCTTGCCTGGAAGCTGGCGCTCGAGCGCGAGCACGTACTGGCTGACCTGAACCTTCTGCTTTTTCAGTTCATCCAGATTGATCGCCTGTTGCATCTTGCCTCTGTAGGCTTCGAGCAATTGCACTTCCTTTGCGCGCTCGGCCTCAAGGCGCTCAAGCTGCCCAGACCAGTAGAAATACCAGCCGCCGGCAACCAGTGCGGCCAGGATGAACACCAGCGTCGCCACCTTGGGCGCGATCGGCCAGGTGCCTGGGTCATTGCTCAGATTCTGGAACTGAGCGGATAGCTGTTTGAAGTCCATGCAGTCCTCTCAGCGAGTCGGGGCGGCGGCCGGCGTGGCTGCTGGTGTGCCGGCTGCTGCCGGCGGCGTTGCACCTGGGGCACCAGGCTTGCCGGTGTCCGGTGCGGGGCGGCGCATGTCAAAGGACAAGCTGAACTCATACAGGCGTGATGTCGTACGCCCTGGCGTGGCCGGCAGCTTGATTTCCTGCAGCTCTGGCGTGCGCAGCCACTCAGACGCCGAGGTCAGGGCACGCAGGAACTCGGAAACCCGTTCGTTGCTCTGCGCGATTCCAGTCAAGCTGTACTTCAGGCCTTCCTGCTTTAGCGTGCGCAGGTAGATCCCTTCGGGGGTGAGGCGAACCAACTCTTCCAGCAGAATGGTCGGCAGATTGCGATCGCTCTGTAGGTCTTCAACCGCCTTCTGGCGAGCCTTAAGGGCCTCGATCTCCTCGCGCAGCGTGGCAATTTCCTTGATCTGTTCGTCGAGCTTCTTGTTTTCGGCCTCGATGAAGGTGTTACGCGACATCTGGCTGTTGATCATGCCTTCGATGAACTGCCCGACGATGACGACGACCAGAACACCAGACATCGCCACGAGACCGGCCATGAGGCCGAACTCGCGCCGGCGCTGGCGCTTCTTCTCTTCGCGGTGCGGTAGCAGGTTGATGCGGATCATTCTGCGAACCTCCGCATGGCCAGACCGCAGGCAACCATCAGCATTGGCGCGTCCAGCTGCAGCTGGCGGTCACGCACGTTGGGCGACACGTCCATGCCCTTGAACGGAGTGATGACAGATGTTGGCACCTGGGTGCGATTCACGACTGCATCGACGAGCCCCGGCAAGGTCGCGCAGCCGCCGGCCAGCATGATCTGGTCGACGCGACTGTAGGGTGTGGAGGTGAAGAAGAACTGCAGCGAACGCGTCACTTCGAGCGCACAGCTCTCGGTAAACGGCTCGAGAAAGTCCTTCTGCCAGCCGTCGGGGAGATCGCCGGTGCGCTTCTTGGTCTCGGCCTCCTCGAAGGACAGACCATAGGCGCGGGCGATGTCCTGGGTGAGCTGATTGCCGCCGAAGGACTGATCCCGCTCGTAGACCACCTGATCGTTGAGCGTGACGGAAATGCTGAGTGTGTTGGCGCCGATGTAGAACAGTGCAAGCACCAGACCATCGCCCTTGTTGGGCAGCTGGACGCGAACGTTGTCCAGTGCCGAGCGGGCGGCGTAGGTCTCGATGTCCATGATCGCGGGCTTCAAACCCGCGGCCTGGGCGACGGCGATGCGGTCTTCAACTCGCTCCTTGCGCGAGGCCGCGAGCAGTACCTCAACTTCGTCCTTGTTCTGCGGGCTTGGGCCGATCACGCAGAAATCGAGGCTGACTTCGTCCAGAGAGAACGGGATGTACTGGTTGGCTTCACTCTCGACCTGAATCTCAAGTTCTTCTTCGCTGAGATTGGCCGGCAGCAGGATGCGCTTGGTGATGACTGCAGAGGCCGGCAGCGCCATGGCGACGTTCTTGGTGCGGCAGCCGGCCTTGCGCCAGGCGCGCCGCAGCGCCTCGGCGACGATGTCGACCTTGTCGATGCCACCATCGACCACGGCGCCGCGCGGGAGCGGTTCGATCGCATACCGCTCGAGGCGGCGTCCGCCACGTGGGCTGGTCGACAGCTCAACCAGCTTGACGCTGGTCGCGCTGACATCGACGCCCACCAGCGGCGGATTGCGGCCCGGAATCAGGGCTGACAGATCTAGAGCCAAGCTGGTCTCTCCCTACGCCAGAAACCCGAAAGTGGTTTAACAACGGGCACTTAGCGCGATTATCAAGAATTTACGTGAGAATGTATCAACGGGAAATTTTCGCTGGCAAGCGAAAGTCGTTGATCGCCGAACAATCGTTGCCCGGAACTGACGAGGAGGAGAAACCGGGTGTTACCGAAGCGCTGCGGCCATCCGCGGGCTGGAAAACCCTGACCGCTACACTTTTCCGAGTTTCCTACATGGCGAAAGATCGTCAAGCTGATGAGCGACTCTGAGCGCACCGAACCGGCCGCAGCCGAAGACATGAAAAGCCGGCTGAGCCGATTTGGCGCACGCTGGGGCACCAAGCTGGCCCTGGGCCTGCTGGGGCTCGTGGCCGCCGGCGTGCTGGGCGCCCTGATTGCGCTGGCCGCAGTATGGCCCAACCTGCCTTCAATTGCTGCGGTCACGGACTATCAGCCCAAGATTCCGCTGCGCGTGTACAGCGCAGATGGTGCGCTCCTGGGCGAATTCGGCGAGGAGCGGCGTTCCTTCATCCGCATCCAGGACACGCCGGAACACCTAAAAAAGGCGATCCTCGCCATCGAGGACGACCGGTTCTACGAACACGGCGGCATCGACTTCATGGGGATCGCGCGCGCCCTTCTGTCCAACCTGCTGGGCGGCGCCAAGCAGGGCGCCAGCACCATCACGCAGCAGGTCGCACGCAACTTCTTTCTCTCCAGCGAGCAGACCTACAAGCGCAAGGTCTATGAGGCGCTGTTGAGCCTGAAGATCGAGTCCGCGCTCACCAAAGACCAGATTCTCGAGCTCTACATCAACCAGATCTTCCTGGGCCAGCGCGCCTACGGATTTGCCGCGGCAGCCAAGACCTACTTCGGCAAGGACATCCGCGAGCTGTCCGTGGCTGAGGCCGCGATGCTTGCGGGCATCCCCAAGTTCCCGTCCTCGGCCAACCCGGTGGCCAACTACCGTCGCGCCAAGATCCGTCAGGAGTACATCCTGGAGCGCATGCGCCAGCTGGGCTACATCGATCAGGCCAAGTTCGACGCCGCCAAGAAGGAACAGCTGGTCATCAAGCCCTCGCGCACCTACATCGAGGCGCCAGGCGACTACGTGGCCGAGATGGCGCGCAAGATCATCTTCGACCAGTATGGCGAGGAGACCTACACGCGCGGCATCAATGTCTATACGACCATCCTGAAGGACGACCAGACCGCCGCCTACAACGCCCTGCGCCGCGGACTGCTGGACTACGAGCGCCGCCACGGCTTCCGCGGGCCGGAGGCCTTCGTCAATCTGCCCGCCGACAAGGAAAAGCGCGACGAGGCGATCGAAGCGGCGCTGGACGACATCGCCACCAGCGAAGACCTGCGCGCCGGCGTGGTGCTGGAGGTCAAGCCGCGCGAACTGAAGCTGCAGCTCGGCACGGGCGAGGTAGTAACGGTGACCGGTGATGGCACGCGCTTCGTGCAGTCCGCCATGGCAGCCAACGCCCCAGCCGCGCGCGCCATCCGCCCCGGCGCCGTGCTGCGCCTGGGCAAGGACGCCAAGGGCAACTGGGAGATCCTGCAGCTGCCGGAAGTTGAAGCCGCATTTGTGGCACTGAACCCGAACAACGGTGCCGTGCGTGCGCTGGTGGGCGGCTTCGATTTCAACCGCAACAAGTTCAACAACGTCACCCAGGCGCGGCGCCAGCCGGGCTCCAGCTTCAAGCCTTTCGTGTACTCCGCCGCGCTGGAAAAGGGCTTCACGCCCGCCACGCTGATCAACGACGCACCGATCATCATCCCTGCGTCGGTGACGGGCAGCCAGGTCTGGGAGCCGAAGAACTACGACGGCAAGTTCGAAGGCCCGATGACCATGCGCCAGGCCCTGGCCAAGTCCAAGAACATGGTGTCCATCCGCCTGATGCAGGCCGTCGGCCCGCAGGACACGCAGAACTGGATCACGCGCTTCGGCTTCAACGCCGAAGACCACCCGGCCTATCTCACGATGGCCCTGGGCGCTGGATCGACCAACCCCTGGGAGATGGCGGGCGCGTATTCGGTGTTCGCCAACGGCGGCTACCGCATCAATCCCTTCTTCATCTTCAAGGTGACCGATCAGCAGGGCAACGTCCTGATGCAGGCCAAGCCGCGCCTGGCCGGCGACGAAGCCAACCGCGCCATCGACGCGCGCAACGCCTACACCATGTGGAGCTTGCTGCAGGGCGTGGTCAAGGCCGGCACGGCGACCAAGGCGCTCAGCCTGAAGCGCGCCGACATCGCCGGCAAAACCGGCACCACCAACGACGCGCGCGACGCCTGGTTCGGCGGCTTCAACAACCAGATTGTCGGCGTGGGCTGGGTGGGCTACAGCGACAACCGCAGCCTGGGCGAGCGCGAAACCGGCGGCGGCGTGGCCCTGCCCATCTGGATCAGCTACATGGCCGCCGTGCTGCCCAAGCTGCCGGAGATTCCCACGCCGGTGCCCGAGGGCCTGACGACCATCGGCAGCGAGATCTACTACGTCGAGAACATCCCGGGCCAGGGCGTCAGCTCGCTGGGCATGGGTGATCTGATGACGGACGAGCAGAAGAAGAAGGAAGAAGCAAAGGAACAGCTCTTTTAGAGCTGTTCCTTTGCTTCGCTGTTGATCACGCCCCCTCCCCCGACCCCTCCCCTCGAAGGGGAGGGGAGGCCAGAACTGGCGTTCCGCTGGCGCTGATCTGAGCTGGGCGCCATTGACCGCGCGCCACACCGGAGAGCCGGGCGGCGCCTCCGACGATTCGCGTCGGGCACCTCGTGTCCGGGCTGGTGATCCTGTGACTGACTCTGCGGCAAGTGGCAGCAAGTCCGGCGTGACATGCACGACCGAAAATCAACCTGGAAATCGGCCACGATCCGCATGCCACAAGCGGAACGCGGCCGATTGGCTTATTCAATCATTCGTTGAAAATAAGCCACTCTGTCAATTGCAAATCAACATCTGATTGAAACTGTCTGGCCGCTTCAGGCGGTGAACAGAAGCGCCGTGCCGGCCTGGCTGCTGGCGTGGCGGCTCAGGGCGGCGAAGAGTTCGCTGCCGTCGCGGGTGTCGATCCAGGCCTGGCCGTCCCAACCGTAGTGAAAGCCGCCGGAGCGCGCGGCCACCCACATCTGCTGCATGGGCGCCTGGCTGTTGACGATGATCTTGCTGCCGTTCTCGAAGGTCAGCGTGAGCACGTTGCCGCTGCGGCCGGTGTCGATGTCGGTCTCGGTGCTTTGGGTGATGTGTTCGGCCGCGGCTTCGATGGCATCCAGCGTTTCGCGGGCGAGTTCGAGGAATTCGGTTTCGGTCATGGTGTGTGCAATGCGGCGCGGGGCGCCTGCGCCATCAAGTGAGTCTGCTGGTGGGTCAGCGAGCGCCGCCTAAACTCGCTGCGCTCAAGCCGAAGGTTTTTGATGAAGTCGATTCTATTCAGCGGCCCGCCTCGCTCGGCCGCAAAGTCCGTCCCGGGTGCCCTGCTTGCTGTGAGTGCAGCCGCTGTGCTGGGTCTGAGCGCCTGCGGCCAGCGCGGCCCGCTGGTACTGCCGCCCAAGCCGCAGCCGGTCACGCCGAAGTCCGCGGCCCAATCGGCTGCGCCACCCACCGCCGCACCGGCATCGGCACCCGCAGCGGCCGACACCACCCAGCCCGGCCGCCCAGCCGACGCGCAGCCCTCCGTCACACCCAACAAGGAGCCGCGCCCATGAGCGAGGCCAGCCACAGCACCCACCCCACCCGCGCCGACCGCAGCCGCCTGCCCAATCCGCATCTGGCCGATGGACCAGCCGGACTGGCGCTGGATGGCGTGGCGCTCGCAGACATTGCGCGCCAGTTCGGCACGCCCACCTATGTCTACAGCGCCCGCGCCCTGCGCGAGAACTTTGCCAGCTACCAGCAGGCCCTCGCGGGCCGCAAGCACCGCGTCTGCTACGCGATGAAGGCCAACAGCAACCTGTCCATTCTCAAGCTGCTGGCGGGCATGGGCGCGGGCTTCGACATCGTCTCCGCAGGCGAGCTGGCCCGCGTTCTGGCCGCCGGGGGTGACCCGGCGGGCATCGTGTTCTCCGGCGTGGGCAAGCAGGTCGCGGAAATCGAAGCCGCGCTGAATGCAGGGGGCAGCGGCATCGGCTGCTTCAACGTCGAAAGCGCCACGGAGCTCGCGCGCATCGAGCAGGTCGCGGCGCGTCTGGGCAAGCGCGCGCCTGTGAGCTTTCGCGTGAATCCGGACGTGGACCCCAAGACTCACCCCTACATCTCCACCGGGCTGAAGGACAACAAGTTCGGTGTTGCCTTCGGCACGGCCATTGACCTCTACCGCCGCGCCGCAGCCAGCGCACACCTGAAGGTGGTGGGGATCGATTGCCACATCGGCAGCCAGATCATCGACCCGGCGCCCTTCATGGAGGCGCTGGACAAGATGCTCGATCTGGTCGAGCAGCTTGAGCGCGAGGGCATCGTCATCGAGCACTTCGACCTCGGCGGCGGCCTGGGCATCACCTACCGCGATGAAGCACCGCCCACACCCGCGCAGTATCTGGCGCCCATCCTCGCCCGCTTCGATGCTCGCGGCCATGGCAGCAAGACCTTCATGCTCGAGCCGGGCCGCTCGATCGTCGGCAACGCCGGTCTGCTGCTGTCCACCGTTCAGGTCATCAAGCAAGCGGCCAGCAAGCGCTTCTGCATTGTGGACGCCGCGATGAACGACTACATGCGCCCAGCCATGTACGGCGCCTACAGCGAGATCGTCGAAGTCGCACCGCAGGGCGACGCGGCTGTGCACGACGTCGTCGGCCCGGTCTGCGAAAGCGGTGACTGGCTGGGCCGGGATCGATTGCTGGCGGTGGCCGAAGGCGATCTTCTCGCGCTGCTGTCGGCCGGCGCCTATGGCATGAGCATGGCGAGCAACTACAACACCCGCGGCCGCGCCGCAGAGGTGCTGGTTGATGCAGGACAAGTGCGTCTGATCCGTCGGCGGGAAACTATCGATATGCAACTGGCCGACGAGCTTGCAGCATTGCAGGCACGTTGAATCAACTCAAAAGGACGGAGGAGACCATGAAGATTCTGCTGGCTGTCGATGGCAGCGCCTACACCAAGAAGATGCTCGCCTATCTGGTCACGCACCTGGAAATGATGGGCAGCGAAGCCGAGTTCACCGCCATCAATGTGCAGCTGCCCCTACCCCTGCGCGCCGCACGGGCCGCCGGCAAGGAGATGGTGGATCGCTTCCATGACGACGCGTTCAAGGCCACCATCGCCCCGATCGAGAAGTTCTTCGGCAAGCACGGCCTGAAGCTCGCCACCAAGATGGTGATCGGCAACCCTGGTGACGAGATCGCAGCGCTGGCCAAGAAGGGCAAGTTCGGCCTCGTGGTGATCGGCAGCCATGGCCATGGCAGCGTGAAGTCCCTCGTGCTGGGCAGCGTGGCGCAACGCGTGCTGGCCAGCTGCGCAGTGCCGGTGCTGATCGTGCGCTGACACATCCCCGATCCGCAGCGCTTCAAGACCAGGGGCCGCAGGCATTCAAAGCCTGCGGCCCCTGTGCATTTCAGCGCCAGACATGGCGCGCTACAGACCGGCGCTCAAACCACGGATAAGCGCTGCTTGAGCCGCCAGCCGAGCAGCGCCGCAAACACCAGCGCAAACATCAGCGGCTCGAAGAGATCGTTCTTGCCGGCCTTGTGCCACCAGAAGTGCAGCACGCCCAGCACGGCAGTGGCATACACCGCACGGTGCAGCAGCTGCCAGCGCTTGCCGCCCATGAAGCGGATGGCGGCATTGAAGGACGTGGCGGCCAGCGGAATCAGCAGCACGAAGGCGGCAAAGCCCACGGTAATGAAGGGGCGCTTGATCACGTCCTTCACGATCTCGGCCACGTCGAACCACTGGTCCCACCAGATATAGGTGGTGAAGTGCAGCGCCACATAGAAGAAGGTGAACAGGCCCAGCATGCGGCGCAGCTTGAGCAGCCAGGGCAGGTTGAACAGCTTGCGCGCCGGCGTGATGGCGAGCGTGACCGCGAGGAAGAACAGGGTCCACCAGCCGGTGGCGCGGGTGAGGTGTTCGATGGGGTTGGCGCCGAGCGCATCGACATTGAAGACCGACTGCCAGGCCAGGCGCGCGAACGGAATCAGCGCGATGAAGAACACCGCCACCTTGATGGCTGTGATGGCCTTGGCCGGAAGCGCACGCAGGGAGGCGACGCCCGCACCAGCAGGTACAGATCCAGCATTCATGCGGCTTCCCGAGGCATTTTGGCTGGAAATCCCCGCCGGATCAGCGGAAAGGCCCTGCGGGCTGCGGTCGGCGTTCATGGCATGGGTGCTCAGAAGTTCTTGCGCAGGTCCATGCCTGCGTAGAGCTGGGCCACTTGATCGCCATAACCGTTGAACATCAGCGTCTTGCGCTTGCGCTGCAGGAAGATGCTGCCGCCGTCCTCGCCAATGCGCCGCTCGGTGGCCTGGCTCCAGCGCGGGTGGTCGACGTCCGGGTTCACGTTGCTGTAGAAGCCGTATTCCTGCGGCGCGGACTTCATCCAGCTGGTGCGTGGCATCTGCTCGGTGAGGCGAATGCGCACGATGCTCTTGCCGCTCTTGAAGCCGTACTTCCAGGGCACCACGATGCGCACCGGCGCGCCCATCTGGTTGAGCAGGGTTTCGCCATAGGCGCCGAGCGTGAGCAGGGTGAGCGGATGCATGGCTTCGTCCATGCGCAGGCCTTCGTTGTAGGGCCAGTCGATCACGCTCTGGCGCAGGCCGGGCATGGTGTCCTTCTGCATGTCGGTGATGAACTCGACGAACTTGGCGTTGCCGGTCGGCTCGACGCGCTTCAGGAGCGTGGACAGCGAGAAGCCCGCCCAGGGAATCACCATGCTCCAGCCTTCCACGCAGCGCAGGCGGTAGATGCGCTCCTCGATGGGCGCGAGCTTGAGGATGTCCTCGATGCCCAGGGTCACGGGCTTCTTCACGGCGCCGTCGATCAGCACCGTCCAGGGCCGCGTGCGCATCTTGCCGGCGTATTGCGCCGGGTCGGCCTTGTCGGTGCCGAACTCGTAGAAGTTGTTGTAGGTGGCGGCGTCCTTGTAGCTCGTGAGCTTTTCCATGGTGGTGTAGCTCGACTTCACCGTGGCCAGTTTGGGTTGGCCTGCGGTCTGCGCGCTGGCCATGCCGGGCAGTGCTGCAGCGCCTGTGAGTGCAGCGGCCTGTGCGAAGAAGGCGCGGCGCGACTGCCATACGCGCTGCGGCGTGATCTCGGAAGGCAGGATGTCGTCGGGGCGGCGGATCAGCATGGTGGGGCTCCGGGAGGAAAGGCGCTCTTGTTGATTGTGGAGGCTGCAGCTTGGTCTGCGCTGGGTTGGAAAACTTACAGCGCGGCAGGTTCCGTGGTGGTGGTGCGTCGCCGGGCGACAGCAGGTTGGAAGTGCTTTCCGCTTGTCCCGCAAAGCTTTTCAGGCATTTTGGTCTGGAAAGGCGCACGGATGCTGGGCTTCAGTTTTCAGATCAAGTGGGACGTCCATTTCATGCGCCTCTTCAGGGCAAAGTGGCTGAAGAACCGCGCCAGATGCGCGGAAAGCCTTCGGGGAACTTCTCTGAACCGTAGCGAGTGCGCAAATTGGCCCGCGCAGTAGGTTTCTAGACCTTCCCTTCATGAACCGTGCGCTGCGTTAGCCTCGTCGCATGCCTGTACTGCACCTCTCGCTCGACGACGCGCGCACACTGCACTTGGCCGCCCAGGGCCTGGCCACGCCGACCGCCAAGCCCGCCACCCGGGCGGACCTGGCGCGCTGCATCCGCCGCATGCAGCTGCTGCAGATCGACACGATTCACGTCGTGAACCGCAGCCCCTATCTCGTGCTGTTCGCCCGTCTGGGCGCCTACCCGACCGAATGGCTGGAGCAGCTGCTCGCGCGCGGCACGATCTTCGAGACCTGGGCGCACGAGGCCTGCTTTGCACCCATCGAGGACTGGGCCCTGCACCGCGGCTACAACGCCGAGCGCCGCCACTGGGGCATGAATGGCGCACAGCGCGTCTACCGCAGCCATCGCAGCCACATGCACACGCTGCTCGAACACATCCGGATGCGGGGCGCCGTGAAGTCCAGCGACTTCGAGCGCACGGATGGCCAAAGTGGCGGCTGGTGGGGCTGGAAAAACGAGAAGCGCTGGCTGGAAGCCTGGTTTGCGCTGGGGGAACTGATGGTGGCTCGGCGCGAGAACTTCCAACGCGTATATGACCTGACCGAGCGCGTCCACCCAGAGGCCGCGAGCCTGCCGAAGCTCACCGTGGCAGAGGCCCAGGCGCAGATGACCGAGCGCGCCATCCGTGCACTGGGCATCACCCGGGCGCGCTGGGTGAACGACTACTTCCGCACCAAGCCCAAGCTCAAGGACCGGGACCTCGCGCCGCTGCTCGATGCCGGCGTGATCGAGCGGGTGCAGATCGGCGACTGGCGCGAGCCCGCCTACGTCCACCGCGAATACCTGGCACTCGCCCGCAAGGTGCTGCGCGGCACCGTCACGGCGCAGCACACCACCCTGCTCTCGCCCTTCGACCCCGTGGTCTGGGACCGCGAGCGCGCCAGCCACCTGTTCGGCTTCGACTACCGCATCGAGTGCTACACGCCCGAGCCCAAGCGCAAGTACGGCTACTTCGTGCTGCCCATCCTGCACGGCAACGCGCTCGCGGGCCGACTCGATGCCAAGGCGCACCGCAGCGAAGGCGTGTTTGAAGTGAAGGCCCTGCACTGGGAAGCCGATGCAGCGGTGGACGAAGCCGTCCGCGTGGCGGTGGCGCGTGCCTTGATCGACAGCGCCGCGTGGCATGGCTGCAGCGAGGTACGCCTGAGCAGCGCCGTGCAGCTGAAGGTTCGCCGTGCGATGACTGCGGCGCTCAAGGCCGCGATGGCCTGAGCCGCACCGCGGGTCAGGCGCGGCCCTTGAGCCGTGCCCGCAGGCGGTTCACGCCGGCATTGAAGCCGGGGTAGTTGAGCTTGAAGAACTTGCGCAGGCGCCAGGCCAGCGGCAGTTCGCCGTGCTCACGCAACAGCGCCCGGCGCGCGGCGGCATCCGGCGCCTGGCTCAGGGCCCAGAGGTAGCGGGCGCGCGCCAGCGGCGTGCGCAGCTGGGCCTCAATGGCCTCGTGCAGCCCGGCCACCTGCGCGTCGCGCAGCAACTGCTCCATTTCCGCCACCAGCCGGCCGTTCTGGGTGCGCATCCAGCCGGTGAGGTCCTCGGCCGTGAGCATGGCCTGCCGGGTGGACACGCCGCCCTGGCGGTAGTGCACCAGCGGCTCGGGAATCGTCATGGCCCCACCGCTGACAATGGCGCGGAAGGTGGTGATCTGGTCCTCGTAGGCGATGCGCGGATCGAAGGGGCCGAAGCGCTCCATGCTGCGCCGCGTGAAGGCCTGCGCCGCGCCGATCACATGCGGGCGGCGGGCCAGCCACGCGCGAGCGTCCGGCCACTGCGCCAGGTCATCCACGGGCACGATCTGTGTGGGTGTGCCGTCCTGGCGCATGCCCTGCAGGTGGCTGGCGATCAGGTCCAGTCGCTCGCCGCTGGCACGCCATGCAGCCAGCAGTTTGGCCACGCGGTCGGGCGTGGACAGGTCATCGCCGGCGGCCGTAATGAGCAGCGGCGCGCGCGTCATCTCGATCAATGCGTTGTAGTGGCCGGCAATGCCCAGATTCTGCTGGCCGCGTCGCACGCGCACCTGGTGCGGGCCGCGATAGGCGGCGGCGATCGCCTCGAGGATCTCGCCGGTGGCATCGGGCGAGGCGTCATCGGACAGGATGATCTCGATCGGCTCGCAGGCCTGCGCCAGCACGCTGTGCGCGGCCTGCGCAACGAAGTCCGCCTGGCGGTAGGCCAGCACTAGGACCGCAGCGGTGGCTTGCATCCGCGCAATCAGCCCAGCGCGCGCAGCACGTCACGCAGCGCCTGCACCACGGCAAGCGTCTGCGCATCGGTCTGGGTGGGGCCGATCGGCAGGCTGAAGACCTCGGCATGGATGCGCTCGGCCAGCGGCAGGCTGCCGGCAGGTACGTTCAATGAGGCATAGGCCTGCTGCTGGTGCGGCGCGATCGGGTAGTGCACGACGATGCCCACGCCCGCCACCTTCAGGCCCTCGATGATCGCGTCACGCTTGGGATGGCGCACCACGAAGAGGTGCCAGACCGGCTCAACGTCGGCGCGCACCTGCGGCAAGGTGAGCGGCAGACCCGCCAGTTCGCGCTGGTAGATCGCAGCAATCTCGCGGCGCCGCGCGTTGTCGGCATCCAGCAGGGGCAGCTTGGCGCGCAGGAAGGCGGCCTGCAATTCGTCCAGGCGCGAGTTGTAGCCAATCACCTCGTTCTGATACTTCACGCGCGAGCCGTAGTTGCGCAGCACGCGGATGCGCTCGGCCAGCTGCGGATCGTTGGTGGTCACGGCACCGCCATCGCCCAGCGCGCCCAGGTTCTTGCCGGGGTAGAAGCTCCAGGCCACGGCGTCGCCATGCGCGCCCAAGCGCGCACCGTCAATGCGCGCACCATGGGCCTGCGCGCCGTCTTCCACCACCTTCAGCCCATGCTGGCGGGCGATGGCCACGATGTCGTTGATCGCAGCCGGCTGGCCATAGAGATGCACGGGCATCACGGCACGCGTGCGCGGCGTGATGGCTGCGGCAATCCTTGCCGGGTCCATGTTGCAGGTGCCTTCCACGGGCTCCACCGGCACGGGCGTGGCACCCACGTGCGAGACCGCCAGCCAGGTGGCGATGTAGGTGTTCGAGGGCACGAGCACCTCGTCGCCCGGGCCGATGTCCAGCGCCTTGAGTGCGAGGATCAGTGCGTCGAGCCCGTTGGCCACGCCGATGCAGTGCTTCGCCTCGCACCAGGCGGCGTATTCGCGCTCGAACTGCTCGACCTCCTGACCGAGGATCAGCCAGCCGGACTGCAGCACGCGCTCCAGCGCGGCATGCATGGCCTCGCTCTGGCGCAGGTTGATGGCTTTGAGGTCGAGAAATGGAATCATGGGAACCAGAGAATCTTGAGGGGGATCGATCAGGCCGCAGGCGGAACGGCCGGGGCCGGACCGCGCGAGCGCGCCGGATTGCCGACCCACAGCTCACCGGGCGGCACATCGCGTGTGACCACGCTGCCGGCACCGATCATGGCGCCGGCACCAATGCGTACCCCGCCCAGGATGGTGGCATTGGCGCCGATCGAGGCCCAGCGCTCGATGACGGTGATCAGCGGCTGCTCGAGGTACTGCTTGGAGCGGGGATAGGGGTTGTTGACGAAGCTGACGTTGGGGCCGATGAAGACGTCGTCCTCGACGCGCACGCCGTCCCAGAGCTGCACACCGCTCTTGACGGTGACGCGATCCCCCAGGATCACGTCGCCCTCGATCAGGCACAGGGCATTGATGTTGCAGTCGCGCCCGATGCGCGCGCCGCGCAGCACCACGCAGAACTGCCAGACGGTGCTGCCTTCGCCGATCTGCTCGGTCTGCACATCGGCCAGCGCATGGATGCCGGGCCGGGTGCTCATGCGGCGCGCGCCTTGGCCGCAAGCGCCTTGAACTGCGCGTAGTCGCGGATGTAGTCGGCCGCGTCGTAGTAGTCGGAGGCGAAGACGAGCAGCAACGCGTCGGCCGAGTACTTGTACTGGATGCCCCAGGTCATGGGCGGCAGATACAGGCCGATCTCCGGTCCGTCGAGCAGGACTTCCACGCGCTGCTCGCCGTCATCGCAGACCACCGCACAGCTGCCGCGCACGCAGATCAGGAACTGGTGGCACTGGTGGTGGGCGTGCTCGCCGCGCACCTCGCGGCTGGGCACACCAAACACCATGAAGTAGCGCCGCGGCACGAACGGCACGCTGCGCTCGAATTCGCCCACGGTCAGATCGCCGCGCAGGTCGCGGATGATCGGGAAGCGGTGAAGGGTGACGCCCTTGACACCCACCGGCTGAACGCCGGTCTTCGCCTGTGCGGTGCTTGCAGCGGCGGGCGCGGCCATGTTGCCGGTGTCGACATAGCCCACGATGCTGGCCGGGTTGCCTTCGACGATGGCGCCCGGCGGCACTGGGCGCGTGACCACGGCGCCTTCACGAATCTGAGCATGTGCGGCCACGCTCACGCCGGGCAGCACGCTGGCATTCGCCCCCACGTGTACGCCCGTAGCCAGCTGTGCGCCCTGCCCTACCCAGGCACCGAAGGCCACCCGCACATCGGCGGCGAGTTCGACACCGGGCTCAATGCGCGCGGCCGGGTCGATCAGCGCGGGAGAAGGAGCGGCTTGCACCATGGTTCAGGCAGGCGGAAGGTGGTGGAGCGGCGCAGCGCCAGACCGATTGCTGCGCCACGTGTTGGGTGAAGCCAAGAGCATAGCGGCGGCCCCGCTGTACAGCGCGCTCAGCGTTGGCGCCACCAATGCTGCAGGGCGCGCCGGTAGCGCCATGCCGTGGACAGCTGCGGATAAGCGCCCGCCACGCGCAGATGCGCCGCGAGACCCTGCGCACCAACAAGGTCCCGCGCCATCAGAAAGGCGCCGTAGTGCTGCGCCAGATGCGCGGCCACCTGGCCACTCACGCCCGCCACAGCGGCGTCTGCCGTGAGCTGCGCATGCTCGGCCACCATCCAGGCGCGGTGCCGGCGGGCGCGTTGCTCGCGTATTTCGGCCTCGCTGCGCTCGATGTGTGTGGAGCTGCCACCCACGCGCCAACGGACAGGCGCACAGTCCAGCGTAAGCGCGCCGCCACTGACGATGGCGCGGAAGGTGTTGATCTGGTCTTCGCAGAACACGCCGTCCTGGTACAGCCCGAAGCGGTCAAACAGGCGCCGCGTGAAGGCGTGGCCTGCACCGACGATGTAGGGGCGCCGCGCGGCCCATTGCTCGGCTGAGCGCCAGTCCTGCAGGGCGTCCACGCGGCGAAGCTCCAGCGGCTCGCCGGTGTAGCTCATCTCGCGTATGTGGGTGGCGATCAGGTCCGGGCGGCAGTCGGCCGCGCGCCAGGCCGCCAGCAAGGTGGCGATGCGATCGGGCTCGGAGAAGTCGTCGCCTGCGGCCGGCACGATCAGCGCCCCCGAGCTGGCCTGGATGAGCATGTTGACGTGCCCGCCGATGCCCAGGTTTCGCGGCGTGCGCTGGGCACGGACGCGATGCGGCCCGCGATAGCTCGCCGCGACCTCCTGCAGGATGGCGAAGGTATCGTCGCTGGAGCTGTCATCGGACAGGATGATCTCGATTGGCTCGCAGTCCTGGTTCACGCAGCTCTGCGCGGCCTCGCGCGCAAACGCCGCCTGGTTGTAGGCAAACAGGATGATGGAGACGGCAGGCGCGGAGTCGGTCATCGGATCTGGGAGGAGCGGTCAGCGGATGCGGCGGCTTTGCGCCCGGTCTCGCAGCCTCGGCGGGCTGCGTCTTGCGCGAAGGTTAGCCGCCGCGCCAGGGTGCAAGCTTCACTGCAGCTTGTGCCGCACCGCGTGCGCGCGCGAGTGACTGCGCCGCCTTGGCGCCGCGCCCGGTCAGGCGGTACAGCCAGCCGTTGATGCGGCGGCGCCAGACCTCGCTGCGCTGCAGGCTCAGTGCTGCGGCTGGGCCGGCATGCAGTGCGTAGAGCAGCACTCGGGATCGTCCGGTATGAAAGGCCCGCAGCGGGCTGGGCGTTTGCGGTGCCGCAGGCTGTGCAGCCGCAGCGGCATCCCGGCTGGACGCACCATTCAGGTGGAAGGCCTGCGCAGCCGGTTCGACCAGAATTGACCACCCCGCCTTGCGCAGCCGCAGGCAGAGGTCGTTGTCCTCGTAGTAAAGAAAGAAGCGCTCATCAAAACCATGCACGGCACGCAGGGCGTCGGTGCGCGCGAGCCAGCAGGCGGCGGTGGCGAAGTCTGTGCACAGCGGCCCTTCAGCCAGCGCGGTACGCGGCTTCCAGGCAAATTCATTCATGTGATGCCCGGCCTCAGGCCGCCAGCCGCCGTTACTGTCCGGATTCAGGATCAGCGGCGCGGCGATGGCGAGCTGCGCTTCCGCCAGCAGCCAAGCGCGCAGGCGCTGCACATCGGCCGCGGTAATCGAGCAGTCCGGGTTAAGCAGGAGCGCGTAGGGCGTGCTCAATCGCGCGAGGCCCGCGTTGTTACCGGCACCGAAGCCGACGTTTTGCTCCAGCCGAACCACCTGCGCCTGCGGCAGCGCCGCCTTGAGATGTGCAGCGCAATCGTCCGCGCTGGCGTTGTCCACCGCAATCACCTGCGGCGCATCCGCAAGGCACTCAGCCAGCGCCGGCACGCAGGCGGCGCTGTTGAAAAGCACGAGCAGAACGGTGATGTCCTGCGGCCAGTCTGCAGAGGACCCGGAAACCGAGATCAAGGCTGGGTGCGGCTTTTCAGGCCAAAGCGGCTGAAGAGCCGCCCGGGACAAGCGAAAAGACCTTCTGGCGGCTCAAAGCGCCCCGTAGGAATGCAGGCCCGACAGGAACATGTTCACGCCGAGGAAGGCGAACCCCGTGATCAGCAGACCGATCACCGCCCAGTAGGCCGCGAAGGTGCCGCGCAGGCCCTTGATGAAGCGAAGGTGCAGCCAAGCCGCGTAGTTCAGCCAGACGATCAGCGCCCAGGTCTCCTTCGGGTCCCACTGCCAGTAGGCACCCCAGGCTTCGGCTGCCCAGAGCGCGCCCAGGATCGTGGCGATGGTGAAGAAGGCGAAGCCGATGGCGATCGCCTTGTACATGACGTCGTCCATCACCTCGAAACTTGGCAGCACCGCGGCGATGCGCTTGCGGAAGATCACCACCGAACCTGCGAACAGGGCCGAGATGCCGAAGTACAGCGCCCAGTAGGTGGGCAGACCCTGCGTGCGGAACACCAGCGGCTCGATGCACAGGGCCACGCCCATCACGAAGAGGAAGCCCAGCGTGAACTTGTTGTTGGTGGCTGCCGCGTCCTTGAGCAGATAGGCAAAACCGACCATCGCTGCAATCGAGAAGGTGCCGTAGCCCACGAAGTTGGCAGGCACATGCAGCTTCATCCACCAGCTTTGCAGTGCAGGCACCAAGGGCTGGATTTCGTGCGCCTGACGGTCAAAGGTGTACCAGAGCAGGAAGGCTACGGCCGCCACGACCACGAGCGACACGAACGCGCCCATGGCGCGCGTCTTGTGCTTGGCTTCGTAGTAGAGGTAGAAGATCGAGGTCATGACCGCAAACAGCACGAAGACTTCGTACAGATTGCTGACCGGAATGTGGCCGATGTCCGGCCCGATCAGGTGGCCTTCGCGCCAGCGCACGAGCATGCCGATGGTGCCCATGACGGACGCCGCCCAGGTGAACACCGTACCCATCCACTGCGGCGTTTCCTTGTGTGCAAAGAGCCCGATCCAGTAGCACACACAGGCCAGCATGTAGAGCAGGCACATCCACAGGATGGCAGACTGGCTGGACAGGAAGTACTTCAGCAGAAACGCCTGCTCGGCCTGTTTGAGGTCACCGCCATAGATGGCAATGGCCAACAGCGCAAGAGCGCCACTGCCGATGAAGTAGTAGGCCAGCGGCCGCCAGGCCCAGCCGAGCGCGATCAGGCCCGGGGCTGTACCGATCAGGATCCAGGTCTCGTAGGAGTCCATCTTGGCGTCGTAGCGCCATAGGGTATAACCCATGAGCGCGAAGATGAGCGCTGCAAAGCCCCAATCGAATGCGCTGCGGCTGAAGTAAGCCGCGATGCCGCTGCGTGGGCTGATGATGACGGATTGCCCTGTCGCCTGCGGCGTCTGGGTGGCCTGCGACGCCACGGTGGTCGTGTTCATGGTCTACCCCTTGCTCACGTACCGCCCAGGCGCGCCACGGCGGCCTTCAGACGGTCGAATTCAGCATCAAAGTCAAGCGTACGCTTTCTCGCCTGCACTGCGAAGCGGATGCGGCTAGTGCCTGGCTGCTGGGGATCAGGCTCGATCACCGCCCACAGCCGCCGCTCGCGTACATAGAACATCGCGAACACACCCAGCACCAGCAGCAGCGAGCCCAGATAGACAAGGTACTTGCCTGGTGCACGGGTGGTCTGGAACACGCTGGCCTGTACTTGCGTGAATTCGGAGAGCTGCAGCAGGATCGGCGCGCCGAAGAACACCGTATCCGAGTAGGCATTCATGGCGGACTGCAGGAACAGGGCGTTTTCAGCCGTCTGCTGCAGAGGCGGCAAGCCCGCGCGTTCGCGGGCCATGTCGTTGATGAGCTGCACCGTGCCCGCCAGCACCTTCATGATTACATCGGCGGCGCGCTCGCGCTCGGCCTCGGGCACGTTCTGCTCGAGGAAACGGGCAATAGCCGCGTAGCCGCCCTGTGCCTGGGCGCCATAGAGCCCGTTACCTGCATACAGCTCCAACCCGCGCAGCGCGCTGTCCCTGAGCTGCACTCGCTGCGTAGCGTCACCGTCGGTGGGCAGCGCCTGGGTGGCGAACTTGTCAGCCGCCTGGGCACGCAGGGTCGAGTCGTTCAGCGCTGCACGCAGTCGCATGTAGCCGGTCAGCTCCATGTTCTCGTCGGCAGGGAAGCGGATGTAACGGAACTGGTCGTTCGGATTCTCGCGCATGCCTGCAAGAAACACGCGCTGCCCCTCCAACTCCACGGGCACCATGTACATGTTGTACTCACGCGCCTGCCCGGCCTGATCGCGCAGCTTGTAGGAGAAGCTCGGCCCCACGTTCCGGAAGTTGTGGGCTTCCTTGGCGGCAGCGCTGCCCGCGGCCGCTGCCACTGTCTCGCGAAAGCGCCTTTCGACGAGTTCGCTGTTCTCCGGCATACCATTGGCACGTGCCATGTTTTCTACGTTGATGGCGCGGAAACCCGAGAACTCCACGGTGTAGGCTTGGCTCTCGCTCGCATTCGTCAGGCTGGTGGAGGTGCCCACCTCACCTTCGAGCGGGAAGTTGTAGTCGCGCCCACCGATCAGCGGAAAGCCCTTGAGCTTCAACCTGCTGCCACCATCATCGAAACTGCTCTGGTAGACCGCCACGCCCTTGTGGATCAGCGGCTTGTTGACTTCGATGCGGAAAGGGAAGCTGGAGCCATCCGGATCGCGCACGATGACCTCGCTGGCAAACATCTTCGGCTGGCCCGTTGCGTGGTACTCAACAATGAAGCGGTTCAGCTCGAGCTCAAAGGGCAGCTGCTGCACCAGCGTGCCGTCCCTATAGGACAGGATCGAATGCGAGGCGCGCTTGCCTTCGGGAATCAGGATGTTGCCGCGGTAGGAGACAGTGTCGTCCTCAAAGCGCCCGGTCGGCGGCACGTCCTTGAGGAACATGTTCTCGCGCAGCGGTTCCTTGCCGCCCAGCCAAGCCTGCACATGCATCGGCACGGCAGAGTCCAGCAGGCCGCCGACGCAGATGAGCACGATCGACGCATGCGCCAGGATGTAGCCCAGCCGGTTGCTCGTGCCCTTGCGCGCCGCATAGCGCGTGCTTGCACCGTCCGCGCTGGAGGTCGCCTTGGCGGTGTAGCCCTCGGCAACCAGCAATTTCTGGAACTCGCCGTTGGCCTGCGCGCGATCGAGCGCCAGCGTGGTGTCGCCCTTGTGCGAGAACGCTGCAAAGCTCTTCTCGGCAACACGCTCCTTGAAGTCACGCATGTCACCGAGCATGCGCGGCGCATTGCGCAGGATGCAGAGCGTGGTGGACGTCACCAGAAAGGCCATGATCACGATGAACCAGGGCGCGTTGTAGATGGACGTGATGCCCATCTTTGTGAATACCTCGGCCCAGAACGGCCCGAACTGGTTCACATAGTTCACGGCCGGTTCGTTCTGCTTGACCACAGTGCCGATCACCGAGGCGATCGAGATCAGCGTGAGCAGACTGATGGCGAAGCGCATCGAACTGATGAGTTCGACGGCTTCTCGCACCCACCCAGGGCCGCGATCGAGCTGAATACCGGTAGTCGAGATGCTCACGGGGTTTTTGTTCGCTCAGCAAAAAGGGCGGGATAACCCGCCCTCATGTGTATCGGTGCCGCTGGGGGCCTTTAGTCGTGCGGGCGCTTTGACAGACCGCACGCGAAAGGTTCCTCTGCACTCAGCGCAACGCCGCGATGTAGTCCGACACCGCCTTGATCTCCAGATCGGACATGCGTGCGGCAATCGAAGACATCATGGCGGAGTTCTTGCGGGTGCCCTGACGGAAGGCAATCATCTGCGCCTCGGTGTATTCGGCCCATTGGCCGCCCAGACGCGGGAAGTTTGCAGGCAGACCGGCGCCGGCCGGGCCGTGGCAGGCCGCACAGGCGGGAACCTGCTTGGCCGCAATACCACCGCGATAGATACGCTCACCCAGTGCGCGCAGTTCCTTCTCGTTTTTGCCGGAAGCCGGCTTGAGCTTCTGCGCCTCGAAATAGGCGGACACATCGCGCATGTCCTGATCCGACAGCGCAGTCGCAAAGCCGAGCATCACGGCGTTGTTGCGCTCGGGTTCCTTGGCGCCGGGCTTGAGCCTGAAATTCTGCAGCTGCTTGTAGAGGTAATCCGCGTGCTGGGCGGCGAGCTTGGGATTCATCGGGCTGGTGGCATTGCCATCGGCACCGTGACAGGCTGCGCAGGTCTGGGCGATCTGGGCGCCGCGATTGATGTCGACCTTCTGCTGGGCGAACGCCGAACCGGCACAGGCAGCAAGCATCAGCACGGAAACAAGCAACTTGTTCATTGTTTTGATCGCAAGAGATGGGTGGGAGCCTTGGACAGTGCCGCCGAGGGTGGCCATGCCCCTGCATGACGCGCCAGCTCACCACGGACTGACAGGCGTGCTCGATGATTGGTAGATGCACGCCTAGCAACTTACAGCCGATAGATTCTACAATAGGGGTCTCCCGAGCACAGGCATGGTGCCGCTCCGATCCATTTCTGCGACCCCGTGCCGCATTTTTCCCGCCCTGCTCAAAAGAAGCGCACCGCCGCCGACACGACCCGGCCAAAACCCGCCGCAGAACCGTCGAGCCCGCTGACCACGGCGCGCTTCGCCTGCACCTATCCGCGCCTGAATGCGCTGCCGCTGGAGGGCTTGCCCGAAGTGGCTTTCGTCGGGCGCTCAAACGCCGGCAAGTCCAGCGCGATCAATACGCTGGCGCAGCAAAAGGCGCTGGCCTTCGTCTCGAAGACGCCGGGTCGCACTCAGCACTTCAACTATTTCGCCATCCCGGAAGGCGGTCGCGGCACGGCCGACACCGCAGCGGCCGGCTACCTCGTGGACCTGCCGGGCTATGGCTTTGCCAAGGTGGGCGGGCAAGCAGAGCGCAGCCACTGGGGTGAAGACTTCGCTGGCTACATCGCAGCGCGCCAGCCGCTGGCGGGGCTGGTGATGCTGATGGATGTGCGCCACCCGCTCACAGAGCTCGATGTGCAGTTGCTCGGCCTGGCGCCGGTCAGTCTGCCGGTGCTCGTTTTGCTGACGAAGTCGGACAAACTCACGGCCAATCAGGGTCGCCTTGAAGCGGCGAAAGTGGCCCAAGCCATTGCGCAACTGCGCCAGACCTGGCGCGGTGGCGTGGTGGACGAAACCGATACCGTGACGGTGATGCCGTTTTCCTCGCTGAGCCGGCTCAATGTGGTGCCTGCGCGGCACTGGGTGGAGCAGCGGCTGGGCTTTAGCAGCGACTGACGCATTGCACGGGCGGATTGCATCAAAAAAAATGCCTCGCAGCGTCTGGCGCGCGAGGCATTCAAACACCAGCTGAACATCAGGGGGGATTCAGCTGGCACCCGCTCAGGGAGGAGAAGCGGGAGACGACGCATCGTCTGAAGCGATAGATGGCGCACTGCGGCAAAAGTTCAAGGGCCGTGTTCCGCATGTGGCGAAATGTTGAGGCGGTGTCCAGCTGCGCAGACCCTGCACGGCCCGGAGAGCCGCGCCAGACCTACACTTTGGCGCTGAGGGCAGGGTTTGTTTCGAGGTGTAACGCAACACCGCCGCGCGGCGCGAAGCCGCCAGCCTGTGCTCTGCTTGCACCTTTCTGCCTGCTGAATGCTGCGCATCTGATCACGCAGCCTCGAACACGGACCCAACCGATGACACCCGCCGACTTTCCCGCACACCGCCCGCGCCGCATGCGTCGCGATGATTTTTCACGCCGGATGATGCGTGAGCATCGCCTCACAACGGACGACCTGATCTACCCCGTGTTCATCCGCGAGGGCACGGGCGTGACGGAAGCCGTTGCTTCCATGCCTGGGGTGTCGCGCTACAGCGTGGATACCCTGCTGCCGATCGCGGAAGACACGCTGAGGCTCGGCATTCCGGTGCTGGCGATCTTTCCTGTGATCGATTCCGCGCTGAAAGATCTGCATGGCAGCGAAACGCTGAATGCGGATGGCCTGGTGCCGCGCGCCGTGCGCGAGCTCAAGAAGCGCTTTCCCGAGTTGGGCGTGCTGACCGACGTAGCGCTCGACCCATACACCAGCCACGGTCAGGATGGCGTGATCGACGACACCGGCTATGTGCTTAATGATGAAACGGTCAAGATTCTGGCGCAGCAGGCCGCGCTGCAGGCCGAGGCCGGCGTGGACATCGTTGCGCCATCAGACATGCAGGACGGACGCATCGGCGCCGTGCGCGCTGCGCTGGAGGGCGGCAATCACATCCATACCCGCATCATGGCCTACTCCGCCAAATACGCGAGCAGCTTCTACGGCCCGTTCCGCGATGCGGTGGGCAGTGCCGGCAATCTGGGCAAGAGCAACAAGAAGACTTATCAGATGGACCCGGCCAACACGGACGAGGCCCTGCGCGAAGTGGCCATGGACATTGCCGAAGGCGCGGACATGGTGATGGTCAAGCCCGGCATGCCCTACCTCGACATCGTGCGCCGCGTAAAGGATGAATTCCGCTTTCCCACCTACGCCTATCAGGTCAGCGGGGAGTACGCGATGCTAAAGGCCGCGGCTGCAAATGGCTGGCTTGACCACGACGCCGTGATGATGGAGAGCCTGCTGGCCTTCAAGCGCGCGGGGGCAGACGGCATCCTGACCTACTTCGCGCGTGACGCGGCGCGCCTGCTTCGCGCTCAAGACGCCTGAGGTCCGGGCAGGCATGGAGCGCCTGGTCTTTCAGCAAGGCAGCCTGCGCCGCGACGGCGAAGTACCGCCGGCACCGGGCTTTCTCTGGCTCGACTTCTCGCACGACGAAGTCGCCGAGGACCCGGAGGCCTGGCGGGCCGATGTGCACGCCGCGGTCGGCGAGTGGATCTTCGAGGAGCACGCGATCGATGCGCTGAACCTGCAGCATCCGAGCTACTTCGACGACACGAGCAGCTACGACATGATCGTGTTTCGCAAGCTCGCTGTGCCGCGCGCCGAGGGCAGCTTTGCGGACACCGGGCCACTGGGGGATCAGACCGGCAGGGGGCTCACGCTGGGCGCGCTGCAGACGCGGCCGATCACGTTCTTCCTGTTCGATCACGCACTGGTGACGGTGCGCAGCAGCGAATCGCGCACCATCGACCAGTTCAAGCAGCGCTTGTTTGCGATCGTCGGCAAGAAGGACATGACCGGCAACGGTGCGGCCACCGGCAACCGCCTGCCTGCGCGGCCCGATGAACTCATGCTGCGCCTCATCAACACGCTGGTGGACAGCTACCTGGCCCTACGCCAGCCGCTCACCGAGCGACTGGATCACTGGCAGCGCGAGTTGCTCGCCCCGGGGCGGGCGTTCTCGAACTGGCGCGCCCTGCTGGATGCGCGCATCGAACTGCGCAAGCTCGAAGCCTTGTCCGAGGAGCAGTACGACGCGCTGCAGGAGTACCGCGACAGCGTGCTCGATTCACCGGCCTGTGCAGAGCGCGAGAGCGTGCTGGTGCGCATCAATGACGTGATGGAGCACATTCATCGCGTGCTGAACCATGCCCGTCGGCTGGAGCAGACGGTGGAGTCTGCGGTGCAGTTGAATTTCTCGGCGCAAGCTCAGAGAACCAACCGCATCGTGCAGATCCTCACCGTGGTCACCGTCATCATCGCTCCGCTCAATCTCATGGCCGGCCTGTACGGCATGAACTTCGAACACATTCCGGGTGCCAAGCATCCGGACGGCTTCTGGATCATGCTCGGCGCGATGGCTGCAGTAACCGTCGTGCTGCTGGCCTTCTTCTCGGCCAAGCGCTACATCGACCGCAGCCGGCGATGAGTGCGCACGACCTCGACGCGGGCGCGCCGCTGGCCCAGGCGCTGCGCCGCCCCTGCCCGAGCTGCAAGCAGGGCATGCAATCGTTGCGCCTGGCCGGGCACTACGAGGTACCGATCGACATCGACCTCTGCCTGCCCTGCCACCTGGTGTGGTTTGACCATGACGAGTCTCAACGGCTCAGCGCTGCAGGGCTGCTGCGCCTGCTGGAGCGAATCGCTGCCTCGCACGCCCTCCCGGCCAACGGCGTGCGCCCGCATCTGGACTGCCCGACCTGCGCGCGCAGCATGAAGCTGGTGCACAACCTCACGCTGGCGGGCCGCAGCCTGCAATACAACTGCCCCGGCGGTCACGGCAAGGCGCAGACCTTTGCGCTGTATCTGGCCGAAAAGGGCGTGCTGCGCCCTGTGCTGGTGCGCGATGTGAATCGGCTTGCGCAATCCGATGACGGTGGACTGGAGTGCATCAACTGCGGCGCGGACGTGCCCGGCAGCATCGCTGGGCAGGCAAGCGATCACGCGCAGTGCGGCTACTGCAATACCCCGCTGTATCTCCTTGATGTGGATGCGCTGGCCGATCTGCTCTTGCGCATGAGCCCGGGCCAGGGCCGCGAGCTTGCCCAGCGCCAGCAGGGGCGGCGCGTGGCCGGCAATTGCGGCCAGTGCGGTGCCGCACTCGCGCCCGGCCTGCACATGCGCTGCGGCCATTGCAACGGCACCTTGGCCACCACGCACCTGACCGGTGCGCTGGCGGCACTGCCCGAACGCATGAAGGCCACGCGCGAACGGCGCCGCGCCAGCGACTTTGCACAGATGCCGTCTCTGGACAGCCGCTGGCGGGACCTGAAAGACCTGGGCGAGCGCTGGCACCATGGGCCGCGGCAATGGCGAAGCGGTGCAAGCCGGGCCGAGCGCTCGCGCGAGATCGACGGGCTGGGCGACTTCGTCGAGGCGCTGATCAACGTGATCGACGTCAGCTTCTAGCGGGTTTCGTCGCCTCGGGCGACGGCGCGCTGCAAGTAGATGCGGTCATCGAAGCTCAGCATCCACTGCGGCTTGTAGATGACAAACAGCGTGACCAGCATGCCCACCGTAAGCGCCTCGCCCCAGGCAAGCAGCAGCGCGTAGGGCAGAGCCTGCTGCATGAGCACCTCACCGTTATGCCCGCCCTGCAAGGCGGCATACACACCCAGCTGCAGCGCAGCCGTCAGCCCGAGCACCAGGGCACTGCCAAACAGACCGATCACCAGCAAATACACGAAGAGGTGCTGCGGCAAATAGCGCTGCGTGGCGCGCAGCAGACTGTGCATGGCCCAGCAGGGCCCGGCGGCGCCCAGCAGCACGGTCAGGCCAAAGCGCTCCAAACTGCCCGCGCCCAGATACAGACTGAACACCGCAGCCAAGCCCAGGGTCAGCGTGCCGAGGTGTGGGCCGAACATGAGCGCAATCAGCGTCACGCCAAGAAAGTGGATGGCTGCGCCACCGGGCAGGGGCACGCGCAGCTGCCAGGCCAGCGCGAGCACGATGGCGGCGACCAGCCAGGCATGGCTTGCCGAGGTACCGGAAATCTCCTTCCAAGGCGCGCGCATGAGGCAATAGAACAGGACCAGCACGGCCATGCCCGCAAGCAGCCAGGCCGCACCGTCGGGCAGCAGCGCGGTGGCGGGCGAGGTGCCAAGCCCCGCCGAAGCGTGCGCCCAGTCCGGGCTGAAGAGCCCGCCGGCACCGAGAGTCGCTGCGGCACGCAGCTTGGAGATGGACAGAGCGCGCATGGGCCCACCGCGGCTTGAGGGAGGAGTTCGCCCGCACGCCAGGCGGCGGGCCGCTTCGCGCTTGTGGGTCACCGGCTGCAGCCAGACGGCGGGCCAGACGATGCGCGTATGCGCTCAGACTAGCGCTGCACCATCAAATCGTCAAAGTCTTGTCTTGGACATTTTGACAGGGGCGGACGACTGGCAAACGGCAATTCAATGAAATCTAGCCGAAATTGACGTTATCTTTCAGATCAAATGTGACTTTCCGCTTGCCACTAGCCATTCTAAGCCATCATGAAACGTCAAATGAATATGGCCGAAAATAAATGAATTAACTAGCGCGCTGCAGCGAACCCAGGAATCGCTCTGCATTCTGGAAGCCGATGACCCGGCTGCCCTGAATCTCCTGGCCGTCCTTGGCGAAGAAGATGATGCCCGGCGGGCCGAACAGGCCGAAGCGCTTGAGCAGGGCGCGGTCATCGGCGTTGTTGGCGGTCACGTCCACCTGCAGCAAGGTGAACTCGCGCATCTTGGCGGCCACCGCCGGGTCCGTGAAGGTGAATTTCTCCATCTCCTTGCAGGACACGCACCACTCCGCCCAGAAGTCCAGCAGCACGGGCTTGCCCAGCGCAGAAGCCATTGCGATGGCAGCGTCCAGCTCGTCAGTCGTCTTCACGCGGGCGAATTCGTCCTTGATCGAACGGCCGGCCGCAGCCTGCGGTGCCGTGGGTGCGCCTGAAGTCGCCGGCGGTGCAGCGGCGGCGCCGCGCAAATGTGCCAGCGGTTGCAGCACCTCACGCCCGCCACTGGCCAGGCCGATCAGCTGCAGCGCACCGGCAGCCAGCAGCACGACGCCCACGCCCTTGAACAAGCGCCGCCAGCCAGACGCCGCCTCGGGCAGCGGGTCGAATACCCGCAGGTACACCGCACTCACGATCAGCAGCGTGGCCCAGCCGAGCATCTCCAGCCAGCTCGGAATCACCGGATTGATCATCCAGAGCGCCGTGGCCAGGATCAGCACACCGAAGAAGCGCTTCACGCCCTCCATCCAGCCGCCGGCGCGCGGCAGCAGCGCACCCGCGCCCAGGCCGATCAGCAGCAGCGGCACACCCATGCCCAGGGCCATGGCAAAGAGCATGGCGCCGCCAAAGACTGCGTCCTTGCTCTGCGCGATGAACACCAGGGTGGAGGCCAGCGGCGCCGTCACGCAGGGGCCGACGATCACCGCAGACAGCGCGCCCATGATGAACACACCCACAAACTGGCCGCCGCGCTGCTTGCTGCTCATGGCATCCAGCCGGTCGCGCAGGAAGGCGGGCAGCTGCAGTTCGTAGAAGCCGAACATCGACAGGCTCAGCAGCACCAGCAGCCCGGCAAAGGAGAACAGCACCGCCGGCTTCTGCAGGAAAGCCGCCAGACCCTCGCCCGCAAGGCCTGCCGCCACGCCCATGCCCGTGTAGATGATGGCCATGCCCGCCACATAGGCAGCAGCCAGTGCAAAGCCGCGCGCCTTGGTGAGCGACGCACCCTGCCCCGTGATGATCGAGGACAGGATCGGGATCATCGGCAGCACGCAGGGCGTGAAGGTCAGTGCAACGCCCAGGCCGAAGAACAGCAGCAGCCCGAGCCAGAGGTTGCGCTGCGCCAGCACGGATTCGATGCGGGATTCAGCCGCAGCGACGGCGCCCTGCGGCGCGGCGTTGCCGGGCGCGCTTGTGTTTGTCGTTGCAAGGGCAGGCGTGGCCACCGCAGCGGCGCCCGGCGCACCCGCAACCGTCATGCTGAGCTTGGCCGTGCTCTCCATGGGCGGATAGCACAGGCCGGCATCCGCGCAGCCCTGGCTCGTCACCTTCAGCGTGAAGGCACCGTCTGCAGACTCCACCGGCAGCAGGATGCGCAGCCGGCCACGATGGCTTTCAACATCCTTCTGAAAGGTTTCGTCGAACTTGATCTTGCCTGGCGGAATCTGCGCCGGCCCGAAGCGCACGCTGGCAGGCTCTGCCGCGAAGGCGAACTTCTCGCGGTACATGTAGTAGCCGTCCGCGATGTCGAAAGCCACCTCGATGGTGCGGTCATCCACCGCCTTCGCGCTGAACTGGAAGGCCTTCTCGGGCTCGAGGAAGTCGTCTTTGGCTGCGGCCGGCGTCAGGGCAGTAAGTGCGGCAAGGGCAGCGAAGAACAGCGCAGCGATCATGCGCAGCAACGTGGCGGTCAGACCGGGGCGGGAAGCGGGTGCGAAGCGGTTCATGGGCTCACTGTGACGCCTGAGGGCCGAGGCGGGTTCCTCGGCTGGCCGCGTCGGGCGGCCAGAGCGGATTGTCGCAGAGCGGGATGCTTCAATTTGTCAACGACGCGGCATCCGGTCCGCGGGGAAGCGCTATGAGCGCGGGGCTTTGCAGCCCATAATCGATCGCCCTGCCGGTCGACTCGCCCGCTCATGCCGAACCCTCCCTCCGATCAACCCGCCGAATTGCTGAGCATCGATGATCTGACGCAGATCATCGGCATCGCGGGTCTGTCGGTCTTCGTTGTGGACGCGGCAACGCGCACCATCCACCTCTCGCACCCACCTGTGCCCCTTGGGCGCGAATCCGGCATGGCCACCTACAGGCCAACCGAAGTGGCGCTGGATCGCTGGTTCCGCGAGCTGCATGCCGATGATCTGGCCACCTGCCGCAGCACCATTGACCAGGCGCTTGGTGGGCATCTGGACCGCTGGGACTTCGAGTACCGGCAGCAGGACCCGACCGGACGATGGCATTGGCTGCGCTGCCGGGGTGTGGCGCAGCGCAGTGCAGCCGGGGCAGTGACGCGACTGATCGGCAATCTGCGCGATGTCACGCACCGACGCCAGATGTCCGAGGAGCTCGCGCAGACGCGGGCCCAGGCCGAGGCGCTGGACAAGACCCTGCGCGCCGCGCTGGATCACGTGGACATCTCGGTGGCGATCTTTGACGCGCATGAGCGCCTCGCCCTGTGCAACGCCGCCTACCGCCGCGACTTCGTACCTGCCTACCCCGGCCACACACTGGAGGGTATGACGATCGAGGAGATCGTCACGGACGTGGTGGAGCGTGCCGAGCCGGGCACAGCCAGCATGCCGCGGGAGCTGTCCACCTGGGCAGCGCGCCGCCTCGCCGACTTCCGCCGGGCAGACGGTCAGCCCAAGCTCATCCAGACCGACGCTGGCGAGTGGCTGCAACGTGCCGACTATCGCACCGAGGATGGCGGCACCATCACCATCAGCAGCGACGTGACCCACCTGCGCCGTGCAGAGGCGCAGGCCCGGCTGCTCGCCGCAGTTGCGCAGGTCACCAGCAACGGCATGGCCATCAGCGATGCAAAGGGGCGGGTTACCTGGGTGAATCCGAGCCTGGAGCAGATGAGCGGCTATGCGGGCGCCGATCTTCTGGGCAAGCGCCTGCACCAGCTGCTGGTGGGTGCAGACGGTTCCACGGAGAGTCTTCAGTGGATCGTCGAGCGCATCGAGGCGGCCGAGCCTGCGCAGGCCGAGCTGCTGCTGCAGCGCGCGGACGGCACGCCCTTCTGGGTGCGCTACGAGGTGCAGCTCATTCCCGGCCCTGACGACGAGCCGAAGCGGCTGGTGCACGTCCTGACCGATGTGACTGAGCGCCGACGTTTCACGAATGCGTTGGCCAAAGCGCAACAAGCCGCCGTCAACGCGCAACAGTCGCTAGAAGATGCCATGTCGACCGCGGAGATTGCCCTGGCGATCTACGACAGCCGCGAGCAGCTCGTGCTGTGCAACGGTCGATACGCGGCGGGCCTGGGCGTAGGCGTTACGCCTGCACAGCTGCGCACACGCAGCTTCGAGGACGTGCTGCGTCTAGCCCTGCAGAGCCCGGCAGGCCGCGGTGCAGATGTGATCGCAGAGAACGAAGACCGCTTCTTCGAGGAGCGTCTAGCGCAGTTCCGGCGCGCCGACGGGCAGCCAATCCTGCAGCAGATGCAGGACGGTCGCTGGGTGCAGCGTTCCGAGTTCCGCATGCGCAACCAGGGGACCGTCAGCGTGCGCCAGGACGTGACTCTGCTGAAGGCGGCGGAGCTGCGTGCGCAGCAGCTGGCGCTGGTCGCCACGCACACCAAGAATTCGATCGTGATCAGCGATGCACGCGGGCTCGTGACCTGGGTCAATCCAGCGTTTGTGGAACAGACCGGCTTCAGCCTCGAAGAGATGCAAGGGCGCACGCCCGGCGCCGTGCTGCAGGGCGAAGGGACCGATGCCGCAACCGTCGCTGTCATGCGCGCCAGCCTGCGGTCCGGCCAGGGGTTTGCCGTCGAGGTTCTGAACTACACCAAACAGGGCGCGCCGTACTGGGCTGCGATCGATGTGCATCCGATCCGCGACGACTCGGGGCGAGTCACGCAGTTCGTGTCCGTGCAGACGGATATCACCGAGCAACGCGCCGCCTCCGCCGCGCTGATCAAGGCCAAGGAGGATGCCGAGGCCGCCAGCCAGGCGCGCAGCCGGTTTGTGGCGAACATGAGCCACGAGCTGCGCACGCCGACCAGCGGGATCGTGGGCCTGCTCGACTTCGTGCTGCGCGACCCGGTCACCGAGGACCAGGCCCGGTTCCTTGGCCTTGCTCGGCGTTCTGCCACCGCGTTGCTCGCGGTCATCAACGACATCCTGGATCTGTCCAAGCTGGAGTCGGGCAAGCTCACGCTGGCAAGCGAGGGATTCGATATTGCGGGTGTGACCTACGAAACGTGCCGCACGCTCGCTGCGCAGGCGGGCTCCAAGCAGCTGCGCTTCAGCGTCTGGGTGGGTGATGTCCCGCCGCTTGTGCTGGGAGACGGTCAGCGATATCGGCAGGTGCTGACCAACCTGCTGTCGAATGCGTTCAAGTTCACTGACGAGGGCGAGGTCGCCGTGTCACTGGAGCCGGCAGCCGGCTGCCCCAGTCAGCTTGTGCTCAGCGTGCGCGATACGGGCGTGGGGATTCCGGCCGACAAACTGCAGCGCATCTTCTCGCCTTTCGAGCAGGCGGATGACACGGTTTCCCGCCGCTACGGGGGCACAGGCTTGGGTTTGGCGATCTGTGAGCTGATCTGCCGCGCAATGGGCGGGCGGATTGAGGTGGAGAGCTCACCGCTCTCGGGTAGCACGTTCAGCGTCTGGCTGCCACTGGTCGCCCAGCACAGCCCTGCGCCGAACCCAAGGCTAAACAGGCTGCGCGGGAACGCGATTGTGCTGTCGCTGCATAGCGATGGTTGGTATAGCCCCGTCGCGAAGAAACTCACGCAGATCGGTTTGGCGGTGCGATCGTGCAGTGGTGCTCAGGAGGCGCTGGCATTGCTCGAGCAACGGGGGCGCGCTGAGACGGACATGTTCGTGATCGATTCGCCGCGGGGCACAACTGGCATGACTGTCGGTGCCGTGCTGCGGGCCTTGAACAACGCGTTGAGTCCCTCCTGCGTGCGAGTGGTTCTGGTGGATGCCGACGAGTTTGGGCACGAACTCCTCATGCAGGCACGCGAGCACCAGTGGGCGACGCTGATCCGACCGCTCGACCCCGCTGATCTGGTTGAGCTCAGCCTCAAACGGCGTGATTCGGACGATCCGGCGCCCGCGGCGGCGGCGCCGTTGCAAGCCGTGCGGCAAGCCCTGGTGATGCGTAATGGCAGGACGCTGCGGGTTCTGGTCGCGGAAGACAACCCAATCAATGCACTCATCATCGAGCAGCAGCTCAAGCAGCTCGGCGCCGTACCGACGCTGGTCGACTCAGGCACGGACGCAGTGAAGTTGCGCTGCGATCAGCACTTCGAGCTGGCCTTCATGGACATGCACATGCCCGAAATGGGCGGTGTCGAGGCGACCCAGCAGATTCGCCGTTGGGAGGCGGCTACAGGGCGAGACGCTCTGCCAATCTATGCGCTGACCGCAAACATCCTGCCGGAGGATCGTGATCGCTGCCTGGCGGCAGGTATGAATGGGTTCATGACCAAGCCCGTCCAACTTGAAGAGCTGCGAGCGGTGCTTGAGCAACGCGAGCAACCAACTGCTCAGCACTCCGGCCGCTGAGCGCTCGGGTGCGAGCACGTTCCGGCAGTTGCAAAGTAAAAGGGCCGCAGTGCGGCCCTTTTACTGGTGATCGACAAGTGTCTATCTGTCGAGAGGTTCACTCGCCTTTCGGTGCGGGGGCGTCGCTGGGCATCGGCTCGGTGGTCTCCGGACGATCCACCAGCTCAACCAGCGCCATGGGCGCGTTGTCGCCCTTGCGAAAGCCATACTTCAGAATGCGAACGTAGCCACCCGGACGGTTCTTGAAGCGCGGGCCGAGATCGGCAAACAGCTTCAGCACGTTGTCGCGGTCGCGCAGGCGGTTGAAGGCAAGGCGCTTGTTGGCCAGCGTGTCAGTCTTTGCGGTCGTGATCAGCGGTTCGACGACGCGACGCAGTTCCTTGGCCTTCGGCAGCGTCGTCTTGATGACTTCGTGCTTGATGAGGGCGTTGGACAGATTTCGGAGCATCGCGAGGCGATGCGAGGAGGTGCGGTTCAGTTTCCGCAGGCCGTGGCCGTGACGCATGATGAATCCTTTCGTTGAGTCTTGATGGGCTGCTTCTTCTATCGCCCATGCGGGGCGCGGAGCAGTGGGTCGTGCTTTGCGGCTGCCTCGGGTCTGTGCCTTGGTTCAGCCGCGGCGGTGAGGTGTCTCCTCCGCACCGCGGTTCTGTCGGGAGTACTTAGTTGCGGTCGAGGCCGGCGGGCGGCCAGTTCTCGAGCTTCATGCCCAGGGTCAGACCACGGGCAGCAAGCACTTCCTTGATTTCATTGAGAGACTTGCGTCCCAGGTTCGGCGTCTTGAGCAGCTCGTTCTCGGTGCGCTGAATCAGATCGCCAATGTAGTAGATGTTTTCGGCCTTCAGGCAGTTCGCGGAACGAACCGTCAGCTCAAGATCGTCCACCGGACGCATGAGGATCGGATCCACGGACGGCGAGCTGCTCGTGGCGCCACGCACGATGGGTGCAGCTTCCGCAAGGATCGCTTCGGTCTGGCCTTCCAGTGCGGCGAACACGGCAAGCTGCTCGACCAGGATACGCGACGACTGGCGCACCGCCTCTTCCGGGGAGATGGCGCCGTTGGTATCGATGGTCAGCACCAGCTTGTCCAGATCGGTGCGCTGTTCGACGCGTGCGCTCTCGACGGCATAGCTCACACGCCGAACCGGCGAGAAGGATGCATCCATCACGATGCGTCCGATGGTCTTGCTGTGGTCGTCTGCAAACGCGCGGACGTTGCCAGGCACGAAGCCGCGGCCCTTCTCCACCTTGATCTGCATTTCCAGCTTGCCGCCGGCCAGATGGGCGATCAGATGCTCGGGGTTCACGATCTCGACGTCATGCGACAGTTCGATATCGGAGGCCAGCACGGGGCCTTCACCAGACTTGCGCAGCGTGACGGTGGCTTCGTCGCGGTTGTGGAGCTTGAACACCACACCCTTGAGGTTGAGCAGGATGTCTACGACGTCTTCCTGCACGCCATCCAGCGTCGAGTACTCGTGAACGACGCCGGCGATCGAGACTTCGGTCGGCGCATAACCGACCATGGAGGACAGCAGCACTCGGCGCAGCGCGTTGCCCAGGGTGTGGCCATAGCCGCGCTCGAACGGCTCCATCGTGACCTTCGCTGAGAAAGGCCCGACGGATTCCACTTCGATGCTGCGCGGCTTGAGAATCGGGGTATTGGCCATGCGATTTTCCTTTCAATGCACTTGCGAATGCATTCTTGAAAAAGTCATTGCCCGCCAAGGCACTCGGGGCTTCGGAAGCCGCGAGTGCAGGGCGAGCGAGAAAACCGGGTCTGAATCAGCGCGAGTACAACTCGACGATCATGCTTTCGTTGATGTCCTGGGCGACATCCGCACGATCCGGGACCTGCTTGAAGACGCCTTCCATCTTGGTGGCATCCACAGACACCCAGCCCGGAAAGCCGGACTGTGCCAGGAGCTGGAGACTATCGATCACACGGGTCTGCTTCTTGGACTTGTCGCGGATGGCGACCACGTCGCCAGCCTTCACGCTGTATGACGGAATGTTCACGGGCTGGCCGTTGACAAGAATGGCCTTGTGGCTGACAAGTTGACGAGCCTCGGCGCGAGTCGAACCAAAACCCATGCGGTACACGACGTTGTCCAGACGGCACTCCAACAGGGCGATCAGGTTCTCACCTGTATTGCCCTTGCGGCGATCAGCCTCTTCGAAATAGCGGCGGAACTGGCGTTCGAGAACGCCATACATGCGCTTGACCTTCTGCTTTTCGCGCAGCTGTGTGCCGTAGTCCGAGGTGCGAGCACCGGAGGTGCGACCGTGTTGACCGGGCTTCGAATCAAGCTTGCACTTGGAATCAACAGCGCGACGCGCGCTCTTGAGATAGAGGTCAGTGCCCTCGCGACGGGAGAGCTTCAGCTTGGGGCCGAGATAGCGTGCCATGGAGAACTTCCTTTTCAGGTATTCGTACACGCCTGCTGCGTGACGAGTCCGGCTTGTTTACTTCGACTCAGCACCATGCTGAATCGGCCCCTGCCGGACCAAGGGGAAGAGCGGACTCGAAGGCCCGCTCATTCAACATCAGGACGAGCGCGTCAGATACGACGGCGCTTCGGAGGGCGGCAACCGTTGTGGGGGATCGGCGTGATGTCCTGAATGGATGTCACGCGAATACCCACTGCGTTGAGCGCGCGTACAGAGGATTCGCGGCCGGGGCCGGGGCCAGTGATGCGCACTTCTACGGTCTTCAGACCATACTCAAGCGCAGCGCGGCCGGCCGTCTCGGCAGCGACTTGCGCTGCGAACGGCGTGGACTTGCGAGAGCCCTTGAAGCCCGCACCACCCGCCGTACCCCATGAGAGCGCATTGCCCTGGCGATCGGTAATCGTGATGATGGTGTTGTTGAACGACGCGTGCACGTGCGCAATGCCGTCGGTCACTTGCTTGCGGACCTTCTTGCGAGCGCGCTGGGCGTTGCTTTGCGAGGGAGACTTGGCCATGTTTAAACCTTGATCAGATGCGCGTTGGGAGCGCCGAAGCGCTCCGTCATGCTTACTTCTTCAGTGCAACGCCAGCCTTGCGCGGACCCTTGCGAGTGCGGGCATTGGTACGCGTACGCTGACCACGAACGGGGAGTCCCTTGCGGTGGCGCATGCCACGATAAGAGCCCATGTCGATCAAACGCTTGATGGACAGCTGCACTTCGCGGCGCAGGTCACCTTCAGTCGTGAACTTGCCCACTTCATCACGCAGGCGTTCCAGATCAGCGTCGGTCAGGTCTTTCACCTTCTTGCTGAACGGCACACCCGCAGCTTCGCAAATCTTTCGCGCGCGAGGACGACCGATACCGTAAATCGCCGTGAGGCCGATCTCGGTATGTTGATGGTTCGGGATGTTGATACCGGCAATACGAGCCATTTGGAACCCCTAAATTAACCTTGGCGCTGCTTGTGACGCGGATCCGAGCAGATCACACGAACCACACCATTGCGCTTGATGATCTTGCACTTACGGCAGATCCGCTTTACAGAAGCGAGCACTTTCATGACGTTTCTCCGAAACCTTCAATGACCCAATTGGCGCGGATTACTCTCCGCGCTTCGCACAGGTCATCGGGCGTGAGCCTCACTCTGACCTTGCTTCCGGACTCGGGGGGAGCGCTTAAGCCCCTACCTTGCCCCCTGCTTGCCTCGTCCAGTCGGTGTCCTGTGGAACTCCGTCCTAGAGGGGCATCCAGGAGATCTTCAACGATCTCCTCAAATTCCTGGTACCGATCTTGGCCCACCGATACTCAGCGCACCGGCAGATTCATTCCCTTGAAGTTCGCTTTCTTCAGCAGCGACTCGTACTGATGGCTCATGATGTACGCCTGAACAGCGGCCATGAAATCCATGGTGACGACCACAATGATCAGTAGCGACGTGCCACCGAAGTAGAAGGGAACCGAAAACCGCATGTGCAAGAACTCAGGAATCAAGCACACGGCGGTGATATAGACCGCGCCAACCAACGTCAGGCGCATAAGAATCTTGTCGATGTATCGAGCCGTCTGGTCCCCCGGCCGAATGCCAGGAACGAACGCACCGCTCTTCTTCAGATTGTCCGCAGTCTCTCGGCTATTGAAAACCAGCGCGGTGTAGAAGAAGCAGAAGAACACAATCATTGCCGCATACAACGATATGTATAGCGGCTGCCCCGGGGACAAGGACGCAGCGAGATCCTTGAGGAACCGGCCGGTTTCGCCCCCGGACACAAACCAGCTCGTCAGGGTGGCCGGAAAGAGAATGATCGACGACGCAAAGATGGGCGGAATCACGCCGGACATGTTGAGCTTCAGCGGCAAGTGTGATGACTGGCCACCGTAGACCTTGTTCCCCACCTGACGCTTTGCGTAGTTGACCAGTATGCGGCGCTGGCCCTTCTCGACAAAAACGACCAGAGCCGTCACCACGACCACGAGGGCAATGATGAACAGCGCGACAAAGATATTCAGCGAGCCCTTGTTGATGAGCTCGAAGAACTGCGCCAGCGCACCAGGTAGCCCCGCAACGATACCGGCGGTGATCAGAATCGAGATCCCGTTGCCGAGACCACGCTCTGTGATCTGTTCACCCAGCCACATCAGGAACATCGTTCCTGTGAGCAGCGACACAACACAGGTCAGACGGAACATGAAGCCTGGGTCAATAACCAAGCCTGCCTGAGCTTCCAGCGCCAGCGAAATTCCGATCGCCTGAAACAAGCCCAGCGCGAGCGTCAGATATCTCGTGTACTGCGTGAGCTTGCGCCGACCGGCTTCGCCCTCTTTCTTCAACTGCTCAAGCGTCGGAGAAATCGCGGACATCAACTGAATGATGATCGACGCCGAGATGTAGGGCATCAGCCCCAGCGCGAAAACGGAGAACCGCGAGAGTGCGCCGCCCGAGAACAGATTGAACAAACCAAGAATGCCGCCCTTTTGTTGATCAAAGAGCGAGCGCAGGGTGTCCGGATCGATGCCAGGCACCGGGATGTGTGTCCCGATGCGATAGACGACCAGCGCACCCAAGAGGAACAGCAGCCGCTTGCGGAGATCTCCGAAGCGGCCGGTCTTGGCGAGCGTTGTGCTACTCGAGGTTGCCACGCGGAATCAGCTCCTGGTGCGCAGTTTGAGTTTCAGTAATCAGGCCAGCGAACCGCCAGCAGCCTCAATCGCAGCCCGGGCGCCCTTGGTGGCGAGCAGCCCCTTGAGCGTGACCTTCTTGCTGATCGAACCTGTTGCGATGACCTTTGCCATGCGCGCCAGTTGAGACACCACGCCCGCCTGCTTGAGAACGGACAGATCGACCTCGGCGACGGGCAGCTTGTCGAGATCCGACAGTCGCACTTCGGCGTCGAACTGCTTGTCCAACGAGGTGAAGCCGCGCTTCGGAAGACGGCGCTGCAGCGGCATCTGACCGCCTTCAAAACCAACTTTGTGGAAACCGCCGGCGCGAGACTTCTGGCCTTTGTGACCGCGGCCCGCAGTCTTGCCAAGACCAGAGCCGATACCACGACCAACGCGACGGCGTTCCTTCTTGGAGCCCTCGGCAGGGCTGAGCGTATTGAGCTTCATGGAATCAGCCCTCAACCTTCACGAGATACGCAACCTTGTTGATCATGCCGCGTACAGCGGGCGTGTCCTCAAGTTCACGGGATTGGCGGATCTTCTTTAGACCCAAACCGATGACGGTCTGGCGGTGATCGGCCTTGCAGCCAATCGGAGAACGCACCAGCGTTACCTTCACAGTCTTGTTTGCCATGACTCAACTCCTCAGCTGAGGATCTCTTCGACCGATTTGCCGCGCTTGGCAGCGACTTCGGACGGAGTGGTGCATGCCTGCAGACCATTCAAGGCTGCGCGCACCATGTTGTAGGGATTGGTCGAGCCGTGGCTTTTGGCGACCACATTGCGAACGCCCATCACGTCGAAGATGGCGCGCATTGGACCACCCGCGATCACGCCGGTACCTTCGGGCGCGGGGGACATCGTCACCTCGGAAGCGCCGTGCTTGCCGGTGACCGCGTGGTGCAGGGTGCCGTTCTTCAGCGGGATCTTGACCATCTTGCGGCGCGCTTCTTCCATCGCCTTCTGAACGGCAACAGGCACTTCACGAGACTTGCCCTTACCCATACCGATGCGACCGTCACCGTCGCCCACCACGGTCAGCGCAGCGAAGCCCATGATGCGGCCGCCCTTCACCACCTTGGTGACGCGGTTCACCGCGATCATCTTTTCCTTCAGGCCATCATCGCGCTCTTCGCCGGCGGCCTTCACTTGCATCTTTGCCATCTGTCAGTCCTTAGAACTTGAGACCGGCTTCACGGGCCGCATCGGCCAGCGCCTTGACGCGGCCATGGAAACGGAATCCGGCGCGGTCAAAGGCAACAGCCTCGATGCCGGCGGCCTTGGCGCGCTCGGCAACCTTCTTGCCAACCATTTGCGCAGCGGCCACATTTCCACCCTTACCCTTGCCGCCGAGCGCGGAACGGCTCTCAGCCTCGAGCGTGGATGCAGATACCAACGCCAGCCTGCCATCTTCGGACCAGATGGTCGCGTAGATATGGAGGTTGGAACGATGCACCGTGAGGCGCTTGACACGCAGCTGCGCAATACGCAGGCGGGTCGAACGGGCGCGACGCAGACGAGCTTGCTTCTTGTCCATGTGCGGTTCCCCTTACTTCTTCTTGGTTTCTTTGAGGACAACCACTTCGTCCGCGTAGCGAACGCCCTTGCCCTTGTAGGGCTCAGGCGGACGGTACGCGCGGACTTCCGCGGCTACCTGGCCGACACGCTGGCGATCCGCACCCTTGATCAGGATTTCGGTCTGGGAAGGCGTTTCCACCTTCACGCCTGCAGGCATCTTGTGAACGACCGGGTGAGAGAAACCGAGCTGCAAATCCAGGGAGTCACCCTTGGCTGCGGCACGGAAGCCCACGCCAACCAGAGTGAGCTTGCGCTCGAAGCCCTTGGTCACGCCGGTCACCATATTGCTAGTCAGAGCGCGAAGCGTTCCGGACATGGCCTTGGCTTCACGGGTTTCATCGGCAGCAGCGAAAGAGACGTTGCCGTCCTTGATTTCGATTGCAACACCGGGATGTACGGCCTGAGTCAGGGTACCCAAGGGGCCTTTGACCGTCAGGACACCGTTTGCGAGGGTCGCCTCAGCTCCCTTGGGGAGGGCGACTGGAATACGAGCAACACGAGACACTTCGATATCTCCTGTTAGGCCACGAGGCAGATGACTTCGCCACCCACACCTGAAGCGCGGGCCTTGCGGTCGGTCATCACGCCCTTGGGCGTCGACACGATCGCGATGCCCAGACCGTTCATGACTTGCGGAAGGCTGTCGCGGCCGCGGTAGATGCGCAGACCCGGCTTGGATACGCGCTCGATTCGCTCGATTACCGCGCGCCCGGCGTAGTACTTCAGGCCGATCTCGAGGGTGGACTTGCCGTCCTCTTGCTTGACGCTGTAGCCGTCGATGTAGCCTTCATCGGCCAGCACTTTGGCGATCGCCACCTTCAGCTTGGAAGACGGCATCGTCACATTTGTCCGCTCAACCTGCTGCGCGTTACGGATACGCGTCAGCATGTCGGCGATGGGATCACTCATGCTCATGTCGGAACCCTTCCTTACCAGCTGGCCTTGGTGACGCCGGGGATTTCACCGCGCATGGCGATGTCGCGAATCTGGCCGCGAGACAGGCCAAACTTGCGGAACACGCCACGGGGGCGACCCGTGATGGCGCAGCGTTTGCGCTGGCGCGTGGGATTGGCGTTGCGAGGCAGCTGCTGCAGCTCCAGGCGGGCTGCGTAACGCTCTTCATCGCTCTTGGATTGATCGTCGATCACGGCCTTGAGTGATTCGCGCTTGGAAGCGAACTTCGCCACAAGCTTGGTGCGCTTGGCTTCGCGGTTGATCAGTGCAAGCTTTGCCACTCGCAGCTCCTTAGTTCTTGAACGGGAATCGGAAAGAAGCGAGCAGAGCCTTGGCTTCTTCATCCGTCTTGGCCGTTGTGGTGATGCTGATATTCAGACCGCGCAACGCATCTACCTTGTCGTATTCGATTTCGGGGAAGATGATCTGCTCTTTCATCCCGATGTTGTAGTTGCCACGACCATCGAACGCGCGACCGGAAACACCGCGGAAGTCGCGCACACGCGGGAGCGCAACCGTAACGAAGCGGTCGAGAAACTCGAACATCCGGGCGCCACGCAGAGTGACCATGCAACCAATCGGCATGCCGGCGCGCAGCTTGAAGCCTGCGATTGCCTTTCGAGCTTTGGTCACCACGGGCTTCTGACCGGCAATCTTGGTGAGGTCGGCGGTTGCCGAGTCGATCACCTTCTTGTCGGCCACGGCCTCAGCCAAGCCCATGTTCAGGGTGATCTTGGTGATACGCGGGACTTCCATGACGCTCTTGTAGCCAAACTGCTGCATGAGCGCGGGGACAACCTTGTCGCGATAGTGCTGTTGAAAACGTGCCATGGTCACTCCGCTTAGGCCTTCAGGGCTTCGCCGCTGGACTTGAACACGCGAATCTTCTTGTCACCGTCGAGCTTGATGCCGACACGATCGGCCTTGCCGGTGGCAGGATTGAAGATTGCGACATTGCTCTGGTGGATCGGCATGGTCTTGTCGAGCAGGCCACCCGTGGTACCCGCCATCGGGTTCGGTTTGGTCGCCTTCTTGACGACGTTGACACCCTCTACAACAAGATGATCGGCGTCGGTGCGAGAAAGCACCACACCACGCTTGCCCTTGTCGCGGCCGGTCAGAACGATGACCTCGTCACCTTTGCGCAGTTTGTTCATCGCGCAGCTCCTTAGAGAACCTCGGGCGCGAGCGACACGATCTTCATAAAGCGCTCGGTACGCAATTCGCGCGTGACCGGGCCGAAGATGCGCGTGCCGATCGGCTCGAGCTTGGCATTCAAGAGGACGGCTGCGTTGCCATCGAACTTGATCAGGGAACCATCGGGTCGACGCACACCCTTGGCAGTGCGCACCACGACAGCGTTGTAGATCTCACCCTTCTTGACGCGACCGCGAGGCGTCGCATCCTTGACGGTGACTTTGATAATGTCGCCAACCGACGCATAGCGCCGCTTGCTGCCGCCAAGCACCTTGATGCAAAGGACTTCGCGAGCGCCAGTGTTGTCGGCGACTTCCAGCCGACTTTCAGTTTGAATCATGGTGTCGTCTTCCCAACTTGCCTGACTCTGTTGAGCCAGACAGTCTTGGTCCCGTGGTGCGGGTTGATGGCGCTTTGCGCCCAGATCTCCGCACAGCGAGTGCTACGCGAAGCCCTATATTATGTACCGAATCAATGATGCGCGCAAGGGGCCGAGAAGGCCCTCTAGCGCAGATCAGAGCGTACGAGCTGCCTCGACAAGACGTGTCACTACCCAGCTCTTCGTGCGGGACAGCGGACGGCTCTCAGCCACCTCGACAGTGTCTCCCGCCTTGTACTGGTTCGTTTCGTCGTGGGCGTGAACCTTCTTGGACCGGACCATCACCTTGCCGATAACGGGGTGCTTAACCTTGCGCTCGATGAGCACGGTCACGGTCTTGTCCATCTTGTCGCTGACGACCTTGCCGACCAGCGTGCGCTTGACTTTGGTTTCGCTCATTTGGCAGCCTTCTCTCGCATCACGGTCTTCACGCGTGCGATGTCGCGGCGCACCTTTTGCAGCTGGCTGGAGTTGCCCAGCTGCTGCGTGGCCTTCTGCATGCGCAGACCAAATTGGGCCTTCAGCAGGGACTCGAGTTCCTGCTTCAATGCGCCGTCATCCTTGGTTCTCAGTTCAGCGGCTTTCATCTCAGGCCCCAATCTGACGCGTCACGAAAACGCACTGAAGCGGCAGCTTGGCAGCGGCCAGGCGGAATGCCTCGCGCGCCATCTCTTCGCCAACGCCATCCATTTCGTAGAGCACCTTACCCGGCTGAATCTCAGCCACGTAGTACTCCGGGTTGCCCTTACCGTTACCCATACGGACTTCAGCGGGTTTCTGCGAAATCGGCTTGTCCGGGAAAATGCGGATCCAGATGCGGCCGCCACGCTTGATGTGACGGGTCATCGCGCGACGAGCCGCTTCGATCTGACGCGCGGTCAGACGGCCGCGGCCGATCGCCTTGAGTCCGTACTCGCCAAAGGCCACGGTAGCGCCACGAGTGGCAACGCCGGTGTTGCGGCCCTTCTGCTCTTTGCGGTACTTCCTGCGTGCTGGTTGCAGCATGCTTATTCTCCTGCTTTCTTCTCAGCCGGAGCCGCACCCACAGCGGCCTTGCGGACACGCTTGACGGCAGGCTTGGCCGGATCGGCGGCACCTTCGCCAGGTGCACCATCAGCGCGCGGGCGACGGGTCGCCGGGCGACGTGCGGGGCGACGATCTTCCTTCTCAGCTTCGGGCGTGGCAGCGACGGGCGCGTCACCACGACCGAGCGTATCACCCTTGTAGACCCACACCTTGACACCAATGATGCCGTAGGTGGTCAAGGCCTCGGAGGTGCCGTACTCGATGTCGGCGCGCAGGGTGTGCAGGGGCACCCGACCTTCGCGATACCACTCGGTGCGAGCGATTTCGGCGCCATTCAGGCGGCCCGAGCTCATGATCTTGATGCCCTGGGCTCCCAGACGCATGGCGTTCTGCATCGCACGCTTCATGGCGCGACGGAACATGATGCGTTTCTCGAGCTGCTGCGTGATGCTGTCGGCGATCAGCTGTGCATCAACTTCCGGCTTGCGGATTTCCTCGATGTTGACGTGCACAGGCACGCCCATCAACTTCTGCAGATCGGCTTTCAGGGTTTCGATGTCCTCGCCCTTCTTGCCGATAACCACGCCAGGACGAGCCGAGTAGACGGTGATCTTGGCGTTCTTGGCAGGACGCTCGATGAGAACGCGACCAACAGCGGCGTTCTTCAGCTTCTTCTTGAGGTACTCGCGAACCTTGACATCGTCAGCAAGCATGCTGGCGAAGTTGGCGTTGCCGGCGTACCAGCGCGACGCCCAGTTGCGCGAAACGGCAAGGCGAAAACCGGTCGGATGAATCTTCTGTCCCATTGCGGTTCCTTAGTTGCCGACGGTCACGGTGATGTGACAGGTTTGCTTTTCGATGCTGGCGCCGCGACCCTTGGCGCGGGCACGGAAGCGCTTGAGCGAAGCACCCTTGTCGACGTAGATCGTCTTGACCTTCAGCTCGTCGATGTCTGCGCCGTCGTTGTGCTCGGCGTTTGCGATCGCGGACTCCACAACCTTCTTCACAATGAAGGCCGCCTTCTTGGGCGTGAAGGTCAGGATGTTCAGCGCCGCACCGACCGGCTTGCCACGCACCAGGTCAGCGACCAGACGTGCCTTCTGGGCCGAAACCCGCACGCCATGCAGTTTTGCAGTCGTTTCCATGTTTGCGTGTCCTTACTTCTTGGCCTTTTTGTCAGCCGCGTGCCCCTTGAAGGTGCGCGTGGCTGCAAATTCGCCGAGCTTGTGACCCACCATCTGCTCAGTCACATAGACCGGCACATGCTGGCGGCCGTTGTGCACGGCGATCGTGAGGCCGATGAACTCGGGCAACACCGTGGAGCGGCGTGACCAAGTCTTGATCGGCTTCTTGTCCTTATTGGCCACCGCAGCGTCCACCTTCTTGATGAGGTGTGCGTCGCAGAACGGGCCCTTCTTTACGGAACGTGCCATAGCGATGTCCTCTTACTTCTTGCGACGCTGCACGATCATCGAAGTCGTGCGCTTGTTGCGGCGGGTCTTGAAGCCCTTGGTCTTCTGACCCCAGGGGGTCACCGGGGCCTGGGCTTCACCAGTACGACCCTCGCCACCACCGTGCGGGTGATCGATCGGGTTCATGGCCACACCGCGAACGGTCGGACGGATGCCGCGCCAACGCGTCGCGCCAGCCTTGCCGATCTGACGCAGGTTGTTTTCTTCGTTGCCGACCTCGCCGAGCGTTGCACGGCACTCAATGTGCACGCGACGCACCTCACCGGAGCGCAGGCGCACCTGAGCGTAGGAACCTTCGCGAGCCAGCAGAGTCGCCGATGTGCCAGCCGAGCGCGCCAGCTGAGCACCCTTGCCAGGCAGCATCTCGACACAGTGGATCACCGACCCGACCGGAATGTTGCGGATCGGCATGCAGTTGCCCGCACGGATCGGGGCCTCGGAGCCGCTCATCAGCGTGGCGCCAACTGCAACACCCTTGGGGGCGATGATGTAGCGACGCTCACCGTCTGCGTAGCACAGCAGTGCGATGAAGGCCGTGCGGTTCGGGTCATATTCAAGCCGCTCAACCTTGGCCGGGATGCCGTCCTTGTTGCGCTTGAAGTCAATGATCCGGTAGTGCGACTTGTGACCACCGCCCATGTGCCGGGTGGTGATGTGGCCGTTGTTGTTCCGGCCGGACGAGCGCTTCTGAGGCTCGAGCAGCGGAGCGTGCGGTGCGCCCTTGTGCAGGTCGGGGTTGACGACCTTGACTAGGCTGCGGCGGCCAGGCGATGTGGGTTTGACTTTGACCAGCATTTACTTGACCTCCTGCTGGAAGTCGATCTGCTGACCGGGCTTCAAGCACACGTAGGCCTTGCGGATGTTGTTGCGACGACCGATGAAGCGACCGAAGCGCTTGGTCTTGCCGCCGATGTTCAGGATGTTGACCGACTCGACCTGCACCTTAAAGAGCAGCTCGACCGCGGCCTTGACCTCCTGCTTGGTGGCGTCCTGCTGCACGTGGAAAGCCACCTGTTCGTGCTTCTCGGCCACCTGGGTGCTCTTCTCCGAGATCACCGGAGCGAGCAGCACCTTCATCAGGCGCTCGTTGTTGAATGCGGGCGACGTCATGCGAACATCTCCTCGAACTTGGCCACGGCTGCCTTGGTCATGAGCACCTTGTCGAAGTGCACCAGGGCCACCGGGTCGGCCTGCTTGGGCTCAACCACGGCCACGTTGGGCAGGTTGCGCGAGGCCAGGTACAGGTTTTCGTCGAAGCCGTCGGTCACCATCAGCACGGACTCTAGGCCCATACTTTTGATCCGCTGCGCAAGCAGCTTGGTCTTCGGCGCCTCTAGCGTCAGCTCGTCCACCACCACAATGCGACCTTCACGGGCGAGCTGGCTCAGGATCGAGCACATGCCGGCACGGAACATCTTCTTGTTGACCTTGTGGGCGAAGTTTTCGTCGGGCTTGTTCGGGAAGATCCGACCACCACCACGCCACAGCGGCGAGGAGGTCATACCAGCGCGAGCGCGACCGGTACCCTTCTGGCGCCAGGGCTTCTTGGTGGAGTGCTTCACCTCGGCACGCGTGAGCTGGGCACGGTTGCCGCTGCGCGCGTTGGCCTGGAAGGCGACCACGATCTGGTGGATCAGCGGTTCGTTGAAGTCACGGGCAAAGACCACGTCGGATGCGGCAACGTTGCCGGCAGCCTGGCCTTGCGCGTCATAAAGCTTGAGTTCCATCGCTGCAGGCTCCCTTAGGCTTTGACGGCCGGCTTGACGATGATGTGGCCGTTGCGCGCACCGGGGACTGCACCCTTGACGAGCAGCAGACCACGCTCGGCGTCAACGCGAGCCACTTCGAGATTCTGGACGGTGCATTGCACATCGCCCATGTGTCCCGACATGCGCTTGCCCGGGAACACGCGACCCGGATCCTGCGCCATGCCGGTGGAACCGGGCACGTTGTGGCTGCGGGAGTTGCCGTGGGTGGCGCGACCGGAGTTGAAGTTGTGGCGCTTGATGGTGCCGGCGAAGCCTTTACCGATCGTGGTGCCCGTCACATCAACCTTTTCGCCAGCCTTGAACAGACTGTCGAGGCCGATGACTGTACCGGCCGGCATTTCTGCAGCCTTGGCAGCATCGACACGGAATTCGCGGATGATGGAGCCAGCTTGCACGCCAGCCTTGGCGAGGTGACCGGCCAGCGCCTTGCTGACGCGGCTCGCACGACGCTCGCCGTAGGCAACCTGGACGGCGCTGTAGCCGTCGTTGTCGACCGTCTTGACTTGGGTGACGCGGTTGTTGCCCACTTCCAGCACCGTGACGGGCACGGATGCGCCGTCGTCGGTGAAGATGCGGGTCATGCCAACCTTGCGGCCCAACAGACCGAGGGTGGTACCCATTTGTGTTCCTTTCCCGATTTCGATTGACCGGGGCTGATAGGCCTGGGCCGCCACAATGGCAACCCGGCGGGTGCAGTGCTTGATTGGATCAAGACTGCATTTCCCTGAAAACAGGGAAGCCCGCAATTATGTCACGGGCGCTTTTATCTTGGCAAGCCTTACTGGAGCTTGATCTCTACATCCACGCCCGCGGGCAGATCGAGCTTCATCAGGGCATCGACGGTCTTGTCCGTCGGATCCACGATGTCCATCAGGCGCTGGTGGGTGCGGATCTCAAGCTGGTCGCGCGAGGTCTTGTTGACGTGCGGAGAACGCAGGATATCGAAACGCTCGATTCGGGTCGGCAGGGGCACAGGGCCACGGACTACTGCGCCGGTGCGCTTGGCGGTATCGACGATCTCGGCAGCCGACTGGTCGATCAGCTTGTAATCGAAGGCCTTCAGGCGGATGCGGATCTTCTGGTTTTGCATGGGTTTCTCCAAAGAACGGTGCGGCAGGGCCGCGGAAAACAGGGTTGAGAAGGCTTTCCGCTTGTCTGGTGCGGGTTTTCAGGCAGTTTGGCCTGGAAACCCGCATCAGCGCTCGATCTAGCTTCTCAAACTTGGGTGGCGCCCGTGGGCGCCGGGACGGATCGAATTACTCGATGATCTTTGCCACGACGCCGGCGCCCACGGTGCGGCCGCCTTCGCGGATGGCAAAGCGCAGGCCTTCTTCCATGGCGATCGGGGCGATCAGCTTGACGGTGATCGTCACGTTGTCGCCAGGCATCACCATTTCCTTGCCCTCGGGCAGCTCGATGGCGCCGGTGACGTCGGTGGTGCGGAAGTAGAACTGCGGACGGTAGTTGTTGAAGAACGGCGTGTGACGGCCGCCTTCTTCCTTGCTCAGCACGTACACCTCGGCGGTGAAGTGGGTGTGCGGCTTGATGGAGCCCGGCTTGCACAGCACCTGGCCGCGCTCGACGTCTTCACGCTTGGTGCCGCGCAGCAGGATGCCGACGTTGTCACCGGCCTGACCCTGGTCAAGCAGCTTGCGGAACATTTCCACGCCGGTGCAGATGGTCTTCTGGGTGTCCTTCAGACCAACGATCTCGATTTCTTCGCCGACCTTGATGACGCCGCGCTCGACGCGACCAGTCACCACGGTGCCGCGACCGGAGATAGAGAAGACGTCTTCGACGGGCATCAGGAAGGTACCGTCCACAGCGCGCTCGGGCGTGGGGATGTAGCTGTCCAGGGCGTCGGCCAGCTTCATGATGGCGCCTTCGCCCAGCTCGCCCTTGTCACCTTCGAGGGCCAGCTTGGCCGCACCGCGGATGATGGGGGTGTCGTCACCGGGGAAGTCGTACTTGCTGAGCAGCTCGCGCACTTCCATCTCGACGAGCTCAAGCAGCTCGGCGTCGTCGACCATGTCGCACTTGTTCAGGAAGACGATGATGTAGGGCACACCGACCTGACGGGCCAGCAGGATGTGCTCGCGGGTCTGGGGCATGGGGCCGTCAGCAGCCGAGCACACGAGGATGGCGCCGTCCATCTGGGCGGCACCGGTGATCATGTTCTTGACGTAGTCGGCGTGACCCGGGCAATCCACGTGGGCGTAGTGGCGGTTCTGGGTCTCGTACTCGACGTGGGCGGTGTTAATGGTGATGCCGCGCGCCTTCTCTTCGGGCGCCGCGTCGATCTGGTCGTAGGCCTTGGCTTCGCCACCGAACTTGGTGGACAGCACGGTGGTGATCGCAGCCGTCAGCGTGGTCTTGCCGTGGTCCACGTGACCGATCGTGCCCACGTTGACGTGCGGCTTGGTGCGCTCAAACTTGCCTTTTGCCATTTTGAATCTCTCCGAGAATCAGTCTTGATCTTGAACTTGAGGATGACCCGGCGCAACGTGCCGGGCCGGACTTGCAATTACTTGGTCTTGGCCGAAATCACTGCTTCAGCGACGTTCTTGGGCGCTTCGGCGTAGTGCTTGAATTCCATCGTGTAGGTGGCGCGACCCTGCGTCATCGAGCGCAGCGTGGTCGAGTAGCCGAACATTTCCGACAGGGGCACTTCAGCCTTGATGGCCTTGCCGCCGCCGACCATGTCGTCCATGCCCTGCACCATGCCCCGACGGGACGAGAGGTCGCCCATCACGGTGCCGGCGTAGTCTTCGGGCGTTTCCACTTCCACGGCCATCATGGGCTCGAGCAGCACAGGGCTGGCCTTGCGCATGGCGTCCTTGAAGGCCATCGAGGCGGCCATGCGGAACGCGTTTTCATTCGAGTCCACGTCGTGGTAGCTACCGAAGTGCAGCGTGACCTTCACGTCCACCACCGGGAAGCCGGCCAGGATGCCTGCAGGCAGGGTTTCCTGAATGCCCTTGTCCACGGCGGGGATGTACTCACGGGGCACCACGCCGCCCTTGATCGCGTCGACGAACTCGTAGCCCTTGCCACCCGGCTCGAGCGGCTCGAGGTTGATTACCACGTGACCGTACTGACCACGACCGCCGGACTGCTTGACAAACTTGCCTTCGACGTCCATCGCGGCCTTCTTGATGGTCTCGCGATAGGCCACCTGCGGCTTGCCCACGTTGGCTTCCACGCCGAACTCCCGCTTCATGCGGTCGACGATGATTTCCAGGTGCAGCTCACCCATGCCGGCGATGATGGTCTGGCCGGATTCCTCATCCGTGCGAACACGGAACGAAGGATCCTCCGAGGCCAGACGCTGCAGGGCAATGCCCATCTTTTCCTGGTCAGCCTTGGACTTGGGTTCGACGGCCTGTGCAATCACGGGCTCGGGGAACACCATGCGTTCCAGGGTGATGACCGAAGCCGGGTCGCACAGGGTTTCGCCCGTGGTCACTTCCTTCAGGCCCACGCAGGCAGCGATGTCACCGGCGCGGATCTCTTCGATTTCCTCGCGGTTGTTCGCGTGCATCTGCACGATGCGGCCGATGCGCTCCTTCTTGCCCTTGACCGGGTTGTAGACGGTGTCGCCCTTGGAGAGCACACCCGAATACACGCGCACGAAGGTCAGCTGGCCGACGAACGGGTCGGTCATCAGCTTGAATGCCAGCGCAGAGAACTTCTCGCCGTCGTCCGCCTTGCGGTGGGCTTCGTGCTCGTTCTCGTCGGTACCGGCCACGGGCGGGATGTCCACCGGCGAGGGCAGGTAGTCGATCACAGCGTCGAGCATGCGCTGCACGCCCTTGTTCTTGAAGGCGGTGCCGCACAGCATCGGCTGGATTTCGGTGGCGATGGTACGCGTGCGCAGACCCAGCTTGATCTCGGCCTCGGAGAGGTCGCCCTCTTCCAGGTACTTGTTCATGAGATCTTCGCTGGCCTCGGCGGCGGCCTCGACCATCTTCTCGCGCCATTCCTGGGCGGTTGCGACGAGATCGGCCGGGATGTCCTTGTATTCGAACTTCATGCCCTGGGAGGCTTCGTCCCAAATGATCGCCTTCATCTTGAGCAGGTCGACCACGCCGGTGAAGCTGTCTTCGGCACCGATAGGGATCACGATGGGCACAGGGTTGGCCTTCAGGCGCAGCTTCATCTGGTCATAGACCTTGAAGAAGTTCGCGCCCGTGCGGTCCATCTTGTTCACGAAGGCAAGACGGGGCACCTTGTACTTGTTCGCCTGACGCCACACGGTTTCAGACTGGGGCTGCACGCCACCCACGGCGCAATACACCATGCAGGCGCCGTCCAGCACGCGCATGGAACGTTCCACCTCGATGGTGAAGTCCACGTGCCCCGGGGTGTCGATGATGTTGAAGCGGTGCTCCGGATAGGACATGTCCATGCCCTTCCAGAAACAGGTGGTCGCTGCGGAGGTGATGGTGATGCCACGCTCCTGCTCCTGCTCCATCCAGTCCATGGTGGCAGCGCCGTCATGCACTTCGCCGATCTTGTGGTTCACACCCGTGTAGAACAGGATGCGCTCGGTCGTCGTCGTTTTGCCGGCGTCGATGTGGGCGGAGATACCGATGTTGCGGTACCGCTCAATGGGGGTCTTGCGAGCCATGACTCAAACTTTCTTGCGAGGGGAAGGCTGCACAGGATCACCGTGCAGCATGTCTTCCCGGTTACGGACGCTTTGTTTGGGAGCGCGAGGAGGAGCTTGCGCCGATCGCTGTCGCGATCAGAAGCGGAAGTGGCTGAACGCCTTGTTGGCTTCGGCCATGCGGTGAACTTCGTCACGCTTCTTCATGGCACCGCCACGGCCTTCGGCCGCTTCCAGGAGCTCGCCCGCCAGACGCAGGGCCATCGACTTCTCGCCACGCTTCTTGGCCGCTTCGCGAATCCAGCGCATGGACAGCGCCAGACGGCGCACCGGGCGAACTTCCACCGGAACCTGGTAGTTCGCACCGCCCACACGGCGGGATTTCACTTCGACGACCGGCTTGACGTTGTTGATCGCGGTGCCAAAGACCTCCAGCGGGTCCTTGCCCTTGGACTGGATCTGGTCCAGTGCACCGTAGACGATGCTTTCGGCAACAGCCTTCTTGCCGGAGAGCATCACAACGTTCATGAACTTAGCGAGTTCGACGTTCCCGAACTTCGGATCAGGCAGGATCTCGCGCTTGGGAACTTCACGACGACGTGGCATGGGTCTTCCTTTTCATTTCAGTTGAGCCGGGGGACGAACCCCTCACGACGCTCGCGGCAACTCATGTGAGCGGCCACTTACTCGCAACCAGAGCCTGTGGTTGCGCGGGTTGAAAAATTACTTCTTCTTGGCGGCAGCAGCTGCGCCAGCCTTGGGCATCTTGGCACCGTACTTCGAACGGGCCTGCTTGCGATCCTTCACGCCCTGGAGGTCCAGCGAACCACGGACGATGTGGTAGCGCACACCCGGCAAGTCCTTCACACGGCCGCCGCGGATCAGCACGACGCTGTGTTCTTGCAGGTTGTGACCTTCGCCGCCGATGTACGAAATGATTTCGTAGCCGTTCACCAGGCGAACCTTGGCGACCTTGCGCAGGGCGGAGTTGGGCTTCTTGGGGGTGGTCGTGTAGACCTTGGTGCAGACACCGCGCTTTTGCGGGCTGTTCTTCAGCGCCGGGCTCTTGGACTTGATCGTCTCAGAGACTCGGGGCTTCCGAATGAGCTGGTTGATGGTTGGCATTCGCGTTCCGGTTGCGATTGCGGGCCCTTGGGGAGCCCAGGTTGAAAACATGTGCCCGGAGGATGCGAGATCGACTCAACGGACAGCGCGCAAACGCGGAATTGCCAAAGAGCGACTCGGATCCGGATGGCAACAGGCATGAGCCCGCCACGACCTTTTTCCGGGAACCGTAGATTATGGCACCGCAGCAGAGAAAGCGTCAAACACCTGCGCTGGAACCAGCACTCGACCCGCGGGCCTTGGCTGGTCGAGCGTCGGGCGGGGATGTTGCACTTAACTCAACAACAGCACATCGGTGCTTGGGCCGCCCCTCGGCCTACGTGCCATCCCGCAACCGATTCACGGGATACCGAGCGTTACCGATTGGTTACATCGCCAATTGCCGAGCGATTTCGAGGCTTTGTACCCTTGCGGCTCCTTCTCTGGACCGAATCGAGCCCTTGGCCGTTTCGCCCACTCTTCTGGAGTCTGTCTTGCAGCAACCGAATCGCCCTCGCACCGTGCGCAGCGCCAGCTTTGGCGCCGTGCTGGCCCTGTCTCTTGCCGTACTGACTGCCTGCGGTGGCGGAGGCGGTGGCTCATCGCCACCCCCTGCGCCGCCAGCCCCGCCGCCCTCGACGACGATTCCGCCGTCCTCGGCCAGTGCGCAGCAGTGCGCCCCGACGAACGCCAATGCGCGCGACATGGCCGGCAACCTGCTCGCCGGCTACCGCGCGGGCACTCTGGACACCGAGAAGCAGTTCATTCGCAGCTACTACAACGAGGCCTATCTCTGGTACTCGGAGGTGCCCAACGTCGACGCAACCGCGGCGAACTTCTCCAACACCAGCTCCGCCGCGGCCACCTACCAGTCCCTGGACAATTACTTCCGCGCGCTCAAGAGCCCCACGCGCACCGCATCGGGCAAGCAGCAGGACGAGTTCAGCTTCACCTTCCCGACGGCTGAGTGGAACGCCCTGTCCTCGGGCAACCCCGGGGGCTACGGGATCGAATGGGCGGTCATCCAGGGCGCTCCTCCGCGCAGCATCCGCATTGCATTCGTGGAACCGGGCTCCCCCGCAGCGGCAGCGGGGCTCGCACGCGGTGACACGCTGGTCAGCGTGAATGGCAATGACGTGATCAACGGCAACAACGTGACGGTCATCAACCAGGCGCTGTTCCCGCAGCTCAACCAGACCTACAACTTCGTGTTCCGTCCCACCGGTGGTACGGGCTCCACGGACAAGACTGCGACGCTGACCGCAGCGTCGATCCAGCAGTCGCCCGTACTGACGTCGAGCATCATCACCCGCGGCACTCAGCGGATCGGCTACCTGCAGTACACGACCTTCCTTGCGCAGAACGGCGAAGGCCAGCTGGTGACCGCGTTCCAGAACTTCGCCACCCAGGGCATCACTGATCTCGTGCTTGACCTGCGCTACAACGGCGGCGGCTACGTGTACATCTCCTCGCAGCTGGGCTACATGATCGCCGGCAATGCGCGCACCAACGGTCGCATCTTCGAGAAGAGCCAGTTCAACGACAAGCGCACCGCCGACAACGCCCGTGCCGCCACCCCGTTCTTCAACACGACGAGCGGCTTCACAGGCTCGGGCACCACGGCCAATGCGCCGCTGCCCACGGTCAACCTCGGCCGCGTGTACGTGATCACCAAGGGGGATACCTGCTCGGCATCCGAGCTGATCATCAACGCCCTGCGCGGCATCGATGTCGAAGTCATCCTGATCGGCAGTACCACCTGCGGCAAGCCCTACGGCTTCACGGCCAAGGACAACTGCGGCGTGAGCTACTTCCCGATCGAGTTCAAGGGCATCAATGCCAAGGGCTTCGGTGACTACGCCGACGGCTTCATCCCCGGTGGCACCGGCCCCACGGGCGTACCCGGCTGCGCAGCCGTAGACGACTTCAACAAGCCCCTGGGCGACCCGACTGAAGGCATGCTGTCGGTGGCACTGACGCGTGCGACCACGGGTGCCTGCCCCGCCGCTTCGGTGGCTCTGGGCAAGCAGATGAAGCCCGGAGCAGGCCTTGAGGACGGCTTCATCGTGCGCCACCCGGTGCGCGCCAGCGCCTTCCACAAGTGATGCACCTGCGCGCCGTGCCTGCCGTCGTGGGCCTGCTGCTGGCGGCAGGCTGCGCCAGCACGCCGGCCAGCCCGGCGCGTCTGGTCGGTCCGCTGGAGGGTGCGTGCATGGCTGAGGTGACGACCTTCGCGCAGGACGCGCTCAAGCGCAAGGTCAGCCTCACCAGCACGGACTTCAGCACCGCAAGCGAGGTGGTGCTCAACAAGGTGGCGCCGCGCGATGCGCAGGGCCGGCTGCTGGACGGCGCCATTCGTGGCGCACCCGTCACAGAAACCCTGCGCCTGTCACGCGCCGGGAATCAGTGCAGCATCACCCACGTGGAAAGCGGCCGCTCGCGCGAACTGCGCGACTGTCGCTGCATGAATACGCCCTGAACGCTGGGGCTTGAATGCCGCAAGGCCGATCGGGCAGCCGATCGGCCTTTTTCATGTCTGCTCGGCCCGCCTGGGCGTGGCGTCCGGCCGGGCCGGTGCGCGCAGTACCAGCACATTGCCCGCCGTGGCCAGGGCGATGCCCGCCACGGCCAGCAGGGTCCAGTCGTAGTTCTCGAAGATGCTGCTGATGATGAGCGCCACGATCGGCACCATCACGCCGATATAGCCGGCGCGCGCCGCCCCCACATGATTCATCAGCGTGAGGTAGCCGGCAAAGGCCAGGATGCTGCCGAACACGGCCAGGTAGAGCAGGCTGGCCACGTAGGGCAGGCGCCAGTCGAATGTGAGCGGCTTGCTGGCAGCGAGCGCCCAGACGAGGCAGCACACCGCGCCGTAGCCCATGCCCCAGGCCATCTTCTGCCAGACGTTGATGCCCTGCTCGTTGGCGCGGGTGGCGTACACGTTGGCGATGGCCGCGATGACCACGGCTGCGGCGGTAAAGCTCACGCCGAGGATGAACTCGCGGCTCAGGTGCTGCGCAGTCAGGCTGGCGGTGAACTCCGGCCAGAAGATCAGCACGATGCCCAGCACCCCCAGCAGCCCGCCCACCGCCACACGGCGCGACATCGGCGTGCCATGCGCCACCCGGCTGATGAGCATGTTCAAGAGCGGCGAGGCCGAATAGCCCACGGCTACCAGCGCGCTCACGACGTACTGCTCGGCGATGTAGACGAACACGTAGCTGATGCCGAACATCAGCACGCCCAGCAGAAAGAGGGTGCGGTGCTGCGCGAAGGAAAAGCGCAGGGTGTCGCCGCGCCAGACGCAAAAGCCCGCCAGCAGCGCGGCTGCCAGCCCGAAGCGCCAGGCCACGCTGACTTCCGGCGGCACGATGCCCAACTGGAACTTGATGGCCAGCCAGGTCGTCCCCCAGATGGCCACACAGATGAAGAAGAGCTGAAGATTGCGGGTGCTCATGGCACGCCTTTTTTGAAGGGCGGCGCGCGATGGGTTCAGCGCGTCGCCTGGAGGTGACAAGGCTGCGCATTCTGCCAGCGCCGGTCCGCAGCACCTTGTCAGCAGTCTGGCCAGCGCCGGCCCGGCCAAACCGGCTGGCCTGGCCTTGGGGCTAAAGCGCGCAAAACGCAGACCCAGTATTCATGCGGCTTTTCAGGGCAAATCGGCTGGAAATCCGCACCAGACAAGCGGAAGCCCGCTCAGAGCCTTCGCCCTCACGCCTTGACCGCAACGCCCGGACCAATGAAAAGGCCGTCCGGATCGCTCCGGGACGGCCTTTGCGTTGGCTGCGCTGGCGCCGCGCGGCCTGGGGTGGCGTGGCTTCAGCGCGGCAGCACGATCACCTTGCCGCTGGCGCCGTCGGACACGCCCACTTCGAAGCGGCCGCCGGCGGGCAGGTCGCGGGGGTCGAACTTCAGGCTGCCGCCTTGGGCGCGCACGGCCAGCACGGTGCGCTGGCCGTTGTCCGCCACATGGGTGACGGTGGCCCAGGCGTGGGAGTCGGCGCTCCAGCGCAGGGTCTGCAGGCTGGCTGTTGCAGCGGCGGGTGCCAGGCTGGCGCTGGGCTCCACGGCGAGTGCAGCGCCGGGCGCCTGCGACTTGGCCAGCACGCGCTGGGTCTGGGTACTGAAGCGCTGGCCGCGCGGCGTGATGAGATCGGCCGCCACCACAGCACCGGGGTTGGGCAGGGTCACGGTGAAGTGCCATTCGTCGGCGTGGTCCACCTGCACCAGTTCGACCGGCTGCTCCAGGGTGCGGCCGTCTGCAGTGCGCAGCACAACGCGGTGGTCGCCTGCGCTGGCCACGGCCGGGCCGATCAGGAACTGCGCAGGCTTCAGCTGCAGGCCGCTGGCGCTGATCACGCCGTCAAACACGGCCAGCTCGGTGGCCGGGCCGGACGGCTTGGTCATGGTGCCGCGGGCGCGGTGCTGCTCCAGGAAGTTTTGAACAGCGGAGAAGTTGTAGTCGCTGAACCAGGTGCCATTGCAGTAGCCCATGATGTCTGCGCCCGTGCCCGGTGCGACGACCTGATTGCTGTTCGAGTTGAACAGGCCCGTGGGGCCGAGCTGGCCGCCGCTGTAGGGGTAGTTGGGGTCGGCTCCGGTCACGCCGCCGCAGGGTGCGTGGCTGCGCGAGAAGTTGTGGCCGAACTCGTGGATCATCGTGCGGGCCCAGCCGCCGGGACTCTGGTCGGGAGACCAACCAAGCGATACCAGCGACGGAGAACTGGACGTGGGGCTTCCGACGTAGCCGATACCCGCGATTGATCCGCCGGAGCGGCGCGTCACGCCGTAGTAGAGGAATGTGGGGTTCTCTTGGTTTCGGAGCGTACGAACCTCATTCAAGACGCTGGACCATTCACCGCTGGTGTCCAGGCCATCCGTTGTGGTGGTGGAGGTGTAGGCCGAGCGGGTGCGCACCTCGATCTGGTCGCGGGCGATCGGCAGGGAGCGGGCTACTTCGTCGATGACCTGTGCCGCGGTGGGCAGCGAGGGTGGGTTGGCGGCGCTGGTGTTGCCCCCGGTGATGACGGGCACCAGCATCACGGTCAGGCGCGTGGCCGTGCCGACCACGGGCGTCGCGTCGGCGGTGTTAAAGGCGTTGTTGCGGCGATCCGGGTCGACCTCGATGCGCAGGCGCAGGTTGGGCGCGATCCACGCTGCCGGCAATTCGGCGGCAAAGGTCTGGGTGAGGTCGTACTGCACGCTGGCGGGCACGGCGGCGCCATCGGCCACCTGCGGCAGCGTGGCCGGGCCGGTCAGATTGACGGTGCCCAAGGTGGTGATGTCATTCGGGCTGACGACTCGCTGGCCGACGACGCGCACGGCGGGCGCAGCACGGTTGGCCGCAGTGGAAACGACGAAGGCGCGCACCCAGGTTTCCTTGCCGGGCACCAGGCGCTGATATTGATCGCCAGGCGACTGGGAATAGACCTGGGCCACGTCGATCTCGGCCAGGCGCACGTTGGCTTCACACTGGTTGGCGGTGGCCAGGGTGCCCCCTGGCACGGTGGGCTGCAGGCGCGCCACCAGCACGATGGCGCCGCAGGGCGCACCCGCCGGCGCTTGCAGGGTGATGGAGGTGCCGCTGGCGTTGGTGAGCGTGGCGGGCAAGCCGGCGATGGTGGCACCCGTCACTTCGCCCAGACCCGTGCCACTGATATTGAAGGTGGCGCCAGCCGCCGGTGCGTAGACCGCGCTGGCATTCACGACCACGGGCGGCACGAGCTCGAAGGTGCTGCCGGTGGGGTTGGGATCATTGGCGGTTTCGCCCACCAGGGTGATCAGGCCGGAGGCGGCATCGGCCGGGACGGTGACCGTGAGCTGCGTGTCGCTGCGGGCCGTGATGGTGGCGGCCGCCGCGGCGCCGGTGAAGCGCACCTCGCGCACGCGGGCAAAACCGCTGCCGTTGATGTTCACGCTGCCGCCGGCCAGCGCGCGCGCCGGCGTGAAGCCGCTGACCGCGATGCGCACCAGCACATTGAGCTGCTGCGAGATCGGACGGGCGCTGCCGTTGCTGTCGGTGATCGTGATGAAGCCGGAGCTCGCCGTGGCCGGCACTGTGAGCACCGCGGTCGTAGCGTTCTGGCTGCGCAGGCTCAGGGCCACGCCGTTCAGTGTGGCGCTGCGGACTTGATCGAGATTGGTCCCGGTCAGCGTGACGTCATTGCCGGCCACCAGCGTGGTGGGCGCAATGCTTGCCACGGCCGGGGTGGGCTGCTGCACCTGCGGCGCGGGCGGGCTGCTGCTGCCCCCGCCGCCGCAGGCGACGAGCAGCAGCGCCGACAGGCCGGCGGCCAGAGCGAAACAAACGCGGCGGGATGAACCTTGCATGGCACAAGCCTCTGTGGATGCCCGGGTCGACAGTGCGGGTCGGGCGGCGCCGGAAGGCGCGAGAATTCAGGGTGGCGCAGGCGCCGTGGCGCTGCGGCCCGCGAACACGTGCTTTGGACGCAATTTCGCGGGTCACTGATTATGTCGGCAGGCAGTGCGCGGCTTGAAGCCGGGTGATCCTCCAAAATCGTGTCAATTGTCGGTTCGGCAACGCGCATCGCGGCCGGCCGGCCACACTTGCATCCGCCGAGCCTCACGTGCGTCACATCCTCCTTCTTCAACCTGCCTGCGCGCCCGGCCCCGCGGGCAACCCGGCGCAGATGCTGGCGCTGCTCGCTGCGGGCGGGCTGCCGGCGGATTGGACGCAGACCTGGTTGACGCTGGAGCCCCTGCCCGAGCAGGTCGCGCCCGTGCCGGTCGGCGCAGCCAAGGCGCTGATTGAGGCCCTGCTCCTGGCCACCGATGTGGTGCTGCTAATCCCCGCACAGGCCGACGCGCTGCAGCAGCACACGCGCGTGCTGGCTCACTTGCGAGGTTGGCAGGCGCTCACATTGCTGGACTACCGGGACTGGATGCGTGGCAAGCGCTTTGCGCTCGTGGCGACGCTGCCCTCACCGGACGCCGACGACGCTGCGACCACCGAGCTGGCCGCGGCGGTGCGTGCGCTGCCCACCCATTGGCAGGCCCTGTGCACCGAGCTGGACTGCGAATGGCACGGCGCGCTGATCGGCCAGCCGGATACGACCGGCAACATCTTGACGGACGTGGCCGCCGGCTTCGCCGCGCAGGGCTTTCTGGCGCGCAGCGCCGCCCGCCCGCTGGCCGCCGCGCAGGACCAGGCCGCGCGAATGCAGTACCTCGCCGCCTGTGCCCGCGCCTGCGCCTGCGCGCGCTGAGCCACAATGAATGCTGTGCGGCCTGGGCCGTTCGAACTGCGCGCCATGGACACCGTCAGCCTGCAAGAACTCGAAACCGCCATCAACTGGTGGCGTACCCGCCGCCCGGCACAGGGCGAAGCCATGTCGCTCGCCCCGGAAGTCGCCGCCCTCTCCAAACCCTACGCGCTACTGATCTGGCACCACGCCGCCAGCCTGCCGGCCGAGCAGCTGTCTGAACCCGCGCGCGCCGCCCTGGCCATCTGGCGCAGCAGCAGTACCTGAATCCATTCCGTCATGACCGCCCACGATCCGCACATCCTCACCCGTATCGAACACGCCGTCGGCTTCATCACCCTGAACCGGCCGGGCGCACTCAATGCGCTCTCGCTGCCGATGATCCGCACCCTGCGCGACACGCTGGACGCCTGGGCGAATGACCCCGCCGTGCAGGTGGTGGTGCTGGACACCAGCAGCGACAAGGGCCTGTGCGCCGGTGGCGACATCCGGTTCTTCCACGAAGCGGCGCACAGCACGCCGCGCGGCACCAGCCCGCTGCTGGAGGACTTCTTCACCGAGGAATACGCGCTCAACCACCTCATCGCCCACTACCCCAAGCCCTACGTGGCCATGATGGTGGGCGTGACCATGGGCGGCGGCATGGGCATTGCCGAAACCGGCTGGCTGCGCGTGGTCAGCGAGAACAGCAAGATCGCGATGCCGGAGGTCAACATCGGCCTGTTCCCGGATGTGGGCGGCACCTGGTTCCTCGCCCGCGCGCCGGGTGAGCTGGGCACCTACCTGGGCGTGACCGGCGAGGTGATCGGCGCGGCCGACACCCTGCACTGCGGCATGGCCGACGTGTTTGTGCCCCTGGCCGAGCGGCCGCGCTTTCTGAAGGCGATCCGCAGTCTGCATGCGGCTTCCCGGGCAGACATGGCCCAAAAGGCGCGCCAATACTGCGCCCGCGAATTCACGCTGCGCCCGACGCCGGGGCAGTTCATGACGCTGCGGCCCTACATCGACGAAGTCTTTGCCTCGAGCTCGATTGCCGAGATCATGGAAGCGCTGGATACCGAAACCCGGCCCGAATTCATCGAGTTCGCGCAGAAGACCCGCGCCACGATGCTCAAGCGCAGCCCGCTGCTCATGCAGGTGAGCCTGAGTGCCATGCGCCGCGCGAAACACATGAGCCTGGCCGACGCTCTGCGCATGGAGCGCAACCTCGTGCGCCGCACCTTCGAGCATGGCGAGGTGGTCGAAGGAGTACGGGCGCTGGTGATCGACAAGGACAACCGCCCCGCCTGGACCCCGCCGATCATCGAGGCCGTGACCGACGCGATGGTCGAACGCTTCTTCGAGCCCTGCTGGCCGGCACGGATGCATCCACTGCGGGAGCTCAACTAAATGACCGAATTTAACATATTTGTATGCCGGTATTTGGCACTTTCCGCATAATGAATGCGGCTCATGGCATGTTTTCGGCGTCGCAAATTGATGGCCGATTTTGATATCTAGACGTAACATCCTTCCCGCATCGTCATCCACCCCGGCACCGTGAGCACCCTGCTGCTTGTTGAAGACGACCTCGCCATCGCCCAGCCGCTGATGTTCACGCTGCAGCGCGAAGGCTTCGAGGTGCTGCACGTCAGCCTGGGCCGCGCGGCGCTTCAGGCCATGCAAGCCGGTGGCACCGCCCAAGCCACGCCGCCCGCCGCGGTGATTCTGGACGTGGGCCTGCCGGATCTCACGGGCTTTGAGGTCTGCCGCCAGTTGCGCAGCTTCTCCACCGTGCCCGTGCTCTTTCTCACCGCGCAAGCTGACGAGATCGACCGCGTGATGGGCCTGGAGATCGGCGCGGACGACTATGTGACCAAGCCCTTCTCGCCGCGCGAGGTGGTGGCACGCATCCGCAGCCTGCTGCGGCGCGCCTCCATGACCGCGCAGGCGGCTGTTCCACCCCTGTCCGCAACCCCGGCTGCCGCTGCGCCATCGCACGGCGCATTCGTTGTCGACGAGACCCGCGCACAGATCCGATTCCATGGCCAGACGCTTGCGCTGACCGTGACGGAGTACCGCCTGCTGCTCGCACTCCTCGCCCAACCCGGCCGCGTGTTCACACGCGAGCAGCTGATCGATGCCGCGCGCGGCCTGAACGTAGGCAGCGGCGAGCGCGCCATCGACACCCACATCAAGGGCCTGCGCGCCAAGCTTGCGGCCGTGCATCGGGCCAGCGATCCGATCCGCACGCATCGCGGGCTGGGTTACAGCGTCGAGCCCTGAGGCAGCCTGTGCGTCTGTCCCTTCGCATCCTGCTGGGCTACTTCATCGTCGTGGGCGTGGCGGCGTTCTTCGTGCTGCGCGTGTTCGTCGCCGAGGTGAAGCCCTCGGTGCGCGAGACCATCGAGGAAGTGATGGTCGACACCGCCAATCTGCTGGCGGAACTCGCGCAGCGCGAAGTGGCTGCGGGCAGCCTTGCCAGTGGGCCGTTCTCGCAGGCGGTGGCGGCCTACCGGCAGCGCGACGTCAGCGCCAAGATCTGGCACTACGACAAGGAAAGTCTGGACTTCGACATCTACGTCACCGACGCGCAGGGCAAGGTGGTGTTCGACTCCACCGGCCGCGCGCTCGGGCAGGACTACTCGCGCTGGCGCGATGTCAACCGCACCCTGCGCGGCGCATATGGCGCACGCTCCACCCGCGTGATCGAGGGCGACGACAACAGCGCCGTGTTCCACGTGGCCGCGCCGCTGCGTGATGCGCAGGGCGCGATCATCGGTGTGCTCACCGTCGTCAAACCCGTGGCGACGGTGGCGCCGATCATCGAGCGCGCCGAGCGCACGATTCTCAAGCACGGGCTGTGGCTGCTGGCCGCGGCGGCGCTGGTGGGTGTGCTGATGAGCTGGTGGCTCACGCGCGCCGTGGGCAAGCTGGTGGATTTTGCCCAGCAGGCGCAGCGCGGCGTGGCGACGACCCCGCCCAAGCTGGCCGTGCGCGAGCTGGATGCACTCGGCAACGCCATGCAAAGCATGCGCCAGGAGATCGAAGGCCGGCAGTATGTGGAGCAGTACGTGCAGGCGCTCACGCACGAGCTCAAGAGCCCGCTGGCTTCAGTGCGCGCGTCCAGCGAAGTGCTGCAGGCCGCCGATCTGCCCGAAGCCGACCGCCAGCGCTTTGCGCAGCTCGTCGAGGAGCAGAGCGAACGCCTCACTGCGCTGGTGGACCGCGTGCTGGCCCTCGCAAGGCTCGAGGGCAGCGCTCAACTGGATCACGCCGCACCGGTGGAACTCAACGCCTTGGCCGAACGCACCGTGGCCAGCCATCGCGCTGCGGCACAGGCCAGCGGCGTCGACATCGCACTCATCCCTTCAGCCGAGCCGATCACCGTACAGGGTGACGCCGCGCTGCTGGAACTGGCCTTGTCCAACCTGCTCACCAACGCCATCGACGCGTCGGTGCAATCACTTCGGGGCGCCGCGCAGGCCGTGGCGGCCATTGAGGTGCGCGTCGAGCAAGCCGCCAGCCGCCCCCTGCTGGTGGTGCGCGACCACGGCCCCGGCATCCCGGACTACGCCCTGCCCCGCGTCTTCGAACGCTTCTATTCCCTGCCCCGCGCCGACGGTCAGCGCGGCACGGGTCTGGGCCTCGCCATCGTCGCGCAGGTCGCGGCGCGGCATGGCGCGCACGCCGAGGTCATCAACGCGCCGGGTGGCGGCACGCTGGCGCGCGTCCGCTTCTAAGCCACCGCCACACAATCCTCACCAAAGGCTCACGCAGTCTGCACGGCACGCTGACCCGCGCCGTGCAGCATGCACCCCATCAACCAGGGAGTGCATGCTGAATGAAACCGTTTGTCTTCAAGGCGCTGAGTTTTCTCGCTCTGTTATGGGTGTTGTGGGTGGCGAGCCTGATGGCGGGCGGCGTGGTGGACGACCGGCTGCGCTATCGCGAGGCCGCACGTCAGGCGCTGGGCAACAGTCAGGCGGGTGAGCAGCTGGTGGTGGGGCCGGTGCTGCAGTTGCCGTTTGAAGAACGCTGGATCGAAGACGAGCCGGTGGGCAAGGCTGAAGAGGGGCGCTTTCGCAAGGTGGAGCGCATCGTCGCCGGACACTATGCGCTGATGCCGGAGGCACTGGATGTGGTGGGCCGTCTGAACGTCACGCAGCGCGGCTACGGGCTATTCAAGTCCAACGTGTATGACCTGGAGGCCACGCTCACGGGCAGCTTCAAGGTGCCCGCCACCGATGTGATTCTGCGCGCGCGGCGCGACAGCAGCGCCAGGTTCACGGGCACGGCCATGCCGGTGCTGGCCTTCAGCGAGGCGCGCGGGCTGCGCAGCCTCACGCTGACGATCGATGGCGAGCCTGTTGCGGTGGCACCCTCCACCCTGCGCCCAGGCGGCCTGCCCGCCGTGCAGGCGGCTGCACCGGAAGGTTTGCCGCTGCGCTGGCCACCCGGCACGGTCGTGCCCTTCACGGTGAAGCTGGTGCTCACGGGCACCGAGGCCGTGAACTTCCTTCCGATCGGCACGCTGAACACAGTGCGGCTGAATGCGAACTGGCCGCACCCCTCCTTTGGCGGCAATGTGCTGCCCACGCAGCCGCAGGTGCGCACCGACGGCTTTGAGGCGCACTGGCAGCTGCCTGCGCTGGCCTCGGAGGCGCAGGCGGTCTGGCGGTCGGCGCTCAGTGCGGAGAAAGGCGACGCCGCGCGTGTGCACACGCAGGCCTTCGGCGTGCGCATGATCGACCCGGTGAACATCTACTCGCTCTCGGACCGCGCCACCAAGTACGCGATGCTGTTCATCACGCTCACGCTGGCGGGCTTTGCGCTGTTTGAGCTCTTCAAGCAGTTGCGCCTGCACCCGGTGCAGTACGGGCTGGTGGGTCTGGCGCTGGTGCTGTTCTTTCTGCTGCTGCTTTCACTGGCGGAGCGGGTTGGCTTTGCCTGGGCGTATCTGGCCTCTGCGGCAGCCTGCATCGGGCTGATTGGGTACTACGCAGCGCATGTGCTGCAGGGTTGGCGGCGCAGCCTGCCGCTCTCCCTGGGCCTGACTGCACTGTATGGCGCGCTCTATGGCTTGCTGAACGCGGAGGAGAACGCCCTGCTCTCCGGCAGCCTGATGCTGTTTGCCCTGCTGGCAGCCGTGATGGTGGCCACGCGCAAGGTGGACTGGTTTGCGCTCTTTGCCCAGGCCAAGGCCAGCCGGCCGGAGAAGCGCACGCCCGCTGCGCCAGCCGCGCCCGGCACCGCCGCCGTGGACGTTCAGGCTCAGGGCGCAGAGTGAGCCGCACACCGGCCAGACAGGTTCAAGCACTTCATCCAGGAGCGCACGATGGGACTCTTCATGGCCGCCGTGGTGATGGCGATGTTTGCGGGGATGCTGATCTCCGTGCCGGCGGGCGCATTCATGAGCGCCTGCGTCGGGGCGCTGCAGGTCCGCAGCCGGGGCGGTGCACTGACGGCGCGACTGGCGCATCCGCCTGCGGCCTTTGCGCTGTTCTACGCGCTCTTCTTCAGCGCCTTTGTGGCGCTGGTGCGCTGGAAGGTGCCAGGCGCCCATCTGTTCGATACCTCGCACGGCGCCACGGAGTTCGTCTTCTGGCTCCTGGTCCATGCCGGGGTGTGGTTGCTGGCGCTGGCGCCGGGCTTTGCGCTGGGCTGGCAACTGGGATCTGCGTGGACGCAGCGTCTGCGGGGTGGTGTGCGAGTGCGGGCGGCACGACGGCATCCATAATGAATGACCGAAATGCGACTTTTTACTTTGACCAGAATGCCACTTTCCGCTTGATGGAAGCGCGGTATGTGACACTCCACGAACCTGAAAATCGCGTCCGAATACGAATTAAATATTCACCGGCGCGGCGCTTCAGCCCATCCGCGCTCAGGACGCCGGGTCGCAGCGCGCGGGAATCACGCCTTCTTCGCGCAGAAGGTCCATGACGATCTCACGCCGGGCATTGAGCTGCTCGAACACCTTGGGGTTGCGCTGGCCCGCGATGTCGATGTTCATCGCGAACACCCAGGCGCCCTTGTCGGTCTCGACAGTGCCGACCCACCACGCCACACCCGCAGGCAGTTCGCGCGGCGCCCAGCCGGTCTTGGCGCGGATGCGCCAGCACGCATTGGCCTCCACGGTGAGGGCGTCGCGCACGATGCGCTGGCTGCGCTCGCTCATGGGCAGGTTCAAGCGATAGAGGCGATCCAGAAAGCTCAGTTCCTCCAGCGCCGAGACCTGCAACGAGCCGTCGAGCCAGAACGCTGTGAGGTCGTTGCCGATGTCGGCGTTGCCGAAGGACAGGCGCTTGAGCCAACCCTGCATCTGCTGCGGGCCGACGCGCTTGGCCAGGGTCTGGAAGGTGGGTACGGATGAACTGCGCAGGGCCGACACCAGGGTGTGGGTGCGCACCATGGGGCCTTCAAGCGTGCCCTCTGGCTGCACCGGCTCGAATTCATCCTTGATCGCACCGGTCTCCAGGGCGATGAGCGCATTGGCGATCTTGAAGGTCGAGGCGGGCACCAGGCGGCGCTGGGCGCGCTCGACATCACTGACCAGCACTGTGCGCCGCCCCACCCGCGTCAGCACCATCACGCCGGCGAGACCGCGGCTGGCAAAGGCCTGGCGCCAGCCGGGGCGCAGTTCCAGCGTGCGCGGCGCGCCATCGGTGCTGTCGGTGGCCACGTTGCGGATGCGCTTGGCTGCGGCCTGGGCCGGCGACGCGCTCGGGCTCAGGGTCGAAGCGGCCACGACGGCAGGCGCATTGCCGACGCGTGCGCCCGCGGCCGCCGTGGCGTCGCGCACCGGGGCCGCGTCAGCAGACGCGCCCCAGACCACGGCATGCAGCAACAGGGCAGCACAGCCGACCCAGAAGGCGGGGCGCAGCGCCAGATCAGACAGCGCAGGCAAACAGCGGGAGGAGGGCATGGCATCCGGCGTTCACGCCGGCCGCGCGACACGGTTGTTTCGCAGGCGGCTGGGTGACTGGGCTATCGTCTAGGGTAAACCCTGAACACCGATTGCGCCAGCACGGCAGCAACCCCCGCCGCGGCACGCGACGAGCGGTCGCTCAGGGCCAGGGCAGGCCGCGGCGCAAAGCGCTTGCGCGCAGGACCCAGGCCGCTTCCACCGTCAGTTGCCCCGCACTTTGAAGATCCAGTACCGCCGCCCAGGGCAGGCAGGAAAATTGCGCCACCTCGCCGTCCAGATTCACGGGCTGCTGATGCTCGGGAATCACGGCATCCCAGGCGAGCAGGTCTTCGATCAGCCAGCCTTCGCCCAATGGCGTCGGGTCGATCGGCCGGGACTGTCGCAGGTGACCGGTGGCGTGCAGGTCGTGCAGATCAACCAGATGCAGGCCGGCTTCCTCGTGCACCTCACGCGCCAGCGCGGTGGGCAGGTCCGGTTCGCGCGCGCTCACCAACCCGCCGGCCAGGGTGTCCCAGAGGCCGGGGTCGGTCGCCTTGTCCAGGGCGCGCTGCTGCAACCACACCCGCCCGTCCGGCGCCCAACCGTTCAGGTGCACGGCCTGCGTGAGCAGACCAAGCGGCCGCATGCAGGCTCGCTCGATCCGCGCCAGGCGACGCGCGCCGGGTTCGTCAGCAGGGTCCAGCACCGGCAGAAGTTCGTCACGCCAGCGGCCGGTCACGCCCCAGGTGCGCAGCCGCACAGCCAGTTCGGCCAGCGCTTGGTCGTCTGCTGGGGCGTTCACAGCGCCGGGCTGCGCCCAGGCGGGCACCCGCTCGCACAGGCGCGCGGCCAGCGGTGCGGCCAGGCTGCCCACGGGTACGCCGCCTACGCAAAAGAGAACGCGGGCCGACGAGGTCACGGTTGTCATGCGGTCTGGAGGGCGCGGCTGCGCAAGCGGCCCGCCCAGACATTGAGCGCCAGCCCCGCCATGATGAGCAGTGCGGCGAGCAATTTCCAGCTCTGAAGCGGCTCGCCAAGTGCCAGCGCGGATGCCGACAAGCCAAACACCGGCACCAGCAGCGCCATGGGCGTAACCTGCGCTGCGGGGTACTGCGTGAGCAGCCAGTTCCAGACGCCAAAGCCGAACAGTGTGTTGCCCAGCGCCTGCCACCCGACCGCCAGCCAGCCCACCAGGCTGGCATGCGCGAGCGCCGAAGCGATCGCCGTCCAGCCGTCGAGCCAGAGGCTCAAGCCCAGCAAAGGCGGCACCGCGAACAGGCTGGACCACACCATGAAGGCCAGCATGTCCACCTTGCCCAATCGGCGCGCCAGCACATTGGCCACGGACCAGGCCAGCGCGGCCGCCAGAACCAGCGCAACGCCCAGCAAGGTCAAATCAGCGGCGCCGCCAGAACGAGAAAGCAGCAGACCCAGCGCCGCCACGCCGAACGCCAGCCCGACCCACTGCAGGCGGTGCAGACGCTCGCGCAACATAACCATGGACAACCCGATGGTCATGAACACCTGGGTCTGGATGAGAAGCGAGGCGAGCCCTGGTGTGATGTCGGCGCGCATTGCCGCGAACAGCAGTCCGAACTGCAAGCCCGCCAGCGTGCCGATGCCCGACATCAGCGCCCAGGGCACGGCCGGACGCTTGATGAAGAACAGCCATGGCAGCGCAGATGCAGCAAAACGCAGGGTGGCCAGCAACATGGGCGGAAAGTCCGCCAGCCCGAGCTTGATGACCACAAAGTTCGTCCCCCAGACGAAGACCACCAGCAAGGCGAGCAGGGCGTGGGGCGCAGACATGAGCGCAGTGTATTGGCCGCATGCGCAGGGGCATGCAAGGGGCTTGCATGCCGCACCGGCTGACCTAAGCTGCAATCTGGCCCTTTGGCAGGAGAGCCGTCATGAACAACGCCTATCCATTCACATTCACGCACCGTGCGGCGCGCGCAGCACTGGCGGCCACGGCACTGGTAGTGCTCTGTGGCTGCGCTGGCCTGCCCGCTGCGCAAAGTGTGGAAGTCGACAATCAGAAGGTGGCGCAGATCGAGCGGACCGCGCGCGATCGCGGCGTGCAGGTCATGTGGCTCAACTACCCGACGCGCGTGGTGACGGCTGCGGCGCCGCGCCAGGACGCTTCAACACCCGCAAGCACCGCGCCCAGCAAGTAGCGCAACACCCGCACGGCGCATCACGCAGCGTACGACGTGCCTGGGACAGGCGTGTGCGACGTGCGAGTGTGACATGTTGCTCCGGCATGGGCCCTGGGCTTCCCGTGGCCGGTTGACCGTGACACAATCAACCGCATGTCGCACATCCTGATCGTGGATTCGGTCGGACAACCGGTGCGCTGGGCAGGCATGCCCCGCGCAGCGCGCTACTACGCTGCCGACAAGGTGATCACCGAACTCGGCGAGAACCTGTTCTCGCTGTCCGGCGGCTTTAATCGTGCGAGCCAGCGCATCTCCGAGCTGGTGTTCTCGTCAATCGTCATGGTGCGCGGGCGGCATCGCGTTTCACACGATTACGCGCATGTCGGGCTGACGCGTGAGCGCCTGTTCCTGAGGGATCGCTTCATGTGCGCCTACTGCGGCAGCCGCTTTGAAGAGCGGCAGTTGACGGTGGAGCACATCCAGCCCGTGTCGCGCGGCGGTCGACATTCCTGGATGAACGTAGTCACCGCATGCCGCGGTTGCAATCATCGCAAGGGCAACCGCACGCCCGAAGAAGCCGGCATGAGCCTGCTCTACGTCCCCTACCGGGTCTGCCGCAACGAGGGCTTCATTCTCTCGAACCGCAACATCCTCGCTGACCAGATGGCGTTCCTGTCGGCGAGCCTGCCGCGCTACAGCCGGTGGTCCCCACACGCTGGCAGCTAGTTGCAAGGACAGCAAAGCAAAAGGGGCCGCAAAGGCCCTTTTTTCTGTGGTTCGACAGCGGGTCAGTGAAACGCCAGCTTGGTCTGCATGATGCCGTCGAACTGCGCGAGGAACTGATCGATCTCGTCCTCGCCAGGCTGCTCGGCCATTAAGGCCGACACCTTGTGCTTGAAGGCCTGGGCCAGATCGCCGTCCACGAAAACTTCGCGGCGGCCCTGCTTGTCCATGATCTCGTAGGCCGGGCCCTGAGGTGTCTCGGGGAAGAGCACAACGCAATAGTTGTCGCTATTGAAGATGGTTCGCATGAGAGTCACTCCGATCTGGCACCCAGATGTGGGCCGGTGCGCACACATCAAGTGCGCACCGAGTTCCGCCTCTAAGGGGTTTATCGGCGCCAGAACGCCGGAGTGAACAGCACGATCACCGAAAAAAGCTCCAAACGACCCAGCAACATCGCCGCTGTGCACACCCAGGTCTGCAGATCGCTCAGACCCTGGTAGTTGCTCGCCGGGCCGACCTGCCCCAGACCGGGGCCGGTGTTGTTCAGACAGGCAACGATGGACGTGAATGCCGTGATCGGATCCAGCCCGGACGCCAGCTGGATCAGGGTCAGCAGGATCATCGTCCCGCCGTAGATGAGCATGAACGCGAGCGTGGCAAGGATCACGCGGGAATCGACGATGCTGCCGCCCAGCTTCACAGGGTTCACAATGCGCGGGTGCAGGATACGCACCAGCTCGCGCTTGGACAGCTTGAACATGATCACGGCGCGCATCATCTTGATGCCCCCGCCCGTCGAGCCTGCGGAAGTGGCAATCGCGCAGAGAAAGAGCATCAGGATCGGCGCAAATGCGGGCCACTTCTCGTAGTCCACGCTGGCAAAGCCCGTGGTGGTGGCGATCGACACCACATTGAATGCAGCGTGGCGCAGCGCCGTGAGGAGTTCCGGGTACACGCCCTTGACCCACAGAAATACCGCCACGACGGCCACGCCGGCGTACATCACCAGCAGATACCAGCGCGCCTCCGGACAATCGACATAGGCGCGCAGCGAGCGACGGCGCCAGGCGAGAAAGTGCATCGCGAAATTGAAGCCCGCTAAAGTCATGAAGACGATCGCGACCAGCTCGATCTGGGGTGAATTGAACTGTCCGAAGCTGGCGTCATAGGTCGAGAAGCCGCCCAGACCCATGGTGCTGGCCATGTGGCAGAAGGCATCCAGGGTGTTCATGCCGGCGGCCCGGTAGCTCAGAAAACACGCAAGACTGATGCCGAGGTAGACCGCGTACAGTCCCTTGGCGGTCTCTGTGATGCGCGGTGTGAGCTTGGCGTCCTTCATGGGGCCGGGTGTTTCGGCCTTATAGACCTGCATCCCGCCCACACCGAGCAGCGGCAGGATGGCCACCGCCATCACGATGATGCCCATGCCGCCGATCCACACCAGCAGATGCCGCCAGACATTGATGGACGGCGGCAGATGCTCCAGACCGGTGAGCACGGTGGCTCCCGTCGTCGTCATGCCGCTCATCGCCTCGAAGTAGGCATCGGTGAACGAGATCGGCGCGCCTGTTTGCTTGAAGTAGAAGAGGAGCGGAAGCGTGGCGAAGGCGGGCAGAGTAGTCCAGACGAGGGAGACCAGAAGGAATCCGTCACGGGGCATCAACTCGCGCCGAAACCGGCGTGTGGCCACAAACAGGGTGAGGCCAGCGATGAGTGTGATGAAGATGGATTCGTCATAGGCGCTGCGCGCGGCATCACCAACGACATGCGAGACCCCGAGCGGCACGAGCATGGTCGCGCCGAACAGCATGATGACAAAGCCCAGGATATTGATGATGGGCAGGAGCTGACGCTGCATGCGCTGGGCTCAGAAAAAGCCGGCCGACACCTGGAACAACTTCTCGACCTTCGGCACAAGGCGCTTGTTGTTCACGAAGACGATGACGTGATCTTCTGCCTCGATCACGGTGTCGTGATGGGCAATGATGACCTCGGCGTCCTCGCCCTCACCACGTACAAGGGCGCCCACTGTCACGCCACGCTCTGCAGCAAACAGGTCGATCTGGTCGATGCGCCGCCCGACCACCTTGCTCGAGTTGCGGTCGCCGTGCGCGATCGCCTCCAGGGCTTCGGCGGCGCCACGACGCAGGCTGTGAACGCGCGCCACGTCGCCGCGGCGGATATGGGTCAGCAGATCACCGATCGTCGCCTGCGAGGGCGCAATCGCGATGTCGATCCGGCTGCCCTGCATCATGTCGGCGTAGGCCTTGCGGTTGATCAGGGCGATCACCCGCCGAGCGCCGAGCCGCTTGGCGAGCAGCGCGGCCATGATGTTGTTCTCGTCATCGTTGGTGACCGCCATGAAGAGGTCCATCTCCTGGACGCTCTCGTCGGTCAGCAGATCTTCGTCTGTGGCATCGCCTTCGAGCACCAGAGCCGACGAGCTGAGCTGCGTGGCCAGGCGCTGGGTGGTCCTCGGATTGCGGTCGATGATGCGCAGGTTGTAGTCCGACTGCAGCGCCTGCGCCAGTCGTGTCCCGATGTTGCCGCCACCGGCGATCATGATGCGCCTCACGGGCTTGTCGATGGTGCGCAACTCCCGGATGAGTCTGCGCAAGTGCTTGGTCTGCGCAAGCACGAAGACTTCATCTCCGGGTTCGATGATGGTTTCGCCATCGGGGATCATGGCCCGCTGGGCGCGGTAGATCGTCACCACCCGCACATCGATGCCCGGCAGATGGTCGCGCAACTCCCGGATGCGCTGCCGGACCAACGCGCCGCCCTCCACGGCCCGCACCGCCACCAGGGACACACGCCCTTCGGCAAACTCAAGCACCTGGAGCGCTTCGGGAAACTCGACCAGTTTCAGGATGGTGTTGGTCACGCTCTGCTCGGGGCAGATGACCACGTCGGCTGCAAAGCCATCGCGCGTCAGCGCCTCGTGCTCTTGAAACTCCGAAGAGCGGACACGGACGATTCGTGTCGGTATGTTGAAGACGTCACGACCGATTCGGCTGACGACAAGGTTGGTCTCGTCCGAAGTCGCGCAGGCGACAAGCAGCTCGGCATCGTCAGCGCCGGCCTCACGCAGGGTCTGGATGGATGTCCCCAGGCCGACAACTCCTCGCAGATCCAGTCGATCCTGCAGGACCGCGATGCGTCCAGCATCAGGATCAATGACGGTGATGTCGTTCGCCTCGGAAACGAGGCTCTCTGCGACCGACTCCCCCACCCGGCCCGCCCCCACGATCAGGACTCGCATTCAGCGCTCCGCTGCTTGTTGCTTGTATGCCGCCGCAGCATAGACAAGCCGAGGCATGCCCGGCCAGTTGTCAGGCGCTGTTGGCTTCGGCTTTCTTGCGGGCGAGCTCGATCCCGAGCTGCTTGAGCTTGCGGTAGAGGTGTGTGCGCTCCAGACCAGTGCGCTCGGCCACGCGCGTCATGCTCCAGCCTTCGCGCGCCAGATGGTGCTCGAAGTAGACCCGTTCAAACGCGTCGCGTGCCTCGCGCAGCGGTGCATCCAGCGGCAGATCAAGCCCCGGTGGGCTCGGCGCGGCGGCAGGCTCCGTGGTGACGGCCTGCAGCACGCTAGGCATCATGCCCGGCACCGATGCAACCACCACAGGCGCCGCCTGCACCATGCTTGCGGGCCGTGCTGAAACTGCAGGCGCCTTGCCGCGGTTCAGCGCCACAGACACTGCCTTGAGCAGCTTGGTCAGGGTGATGGGCTTCTCGAGGAAGTCGATGGCACCGATGCGCGTCGCCTCGACGGCCGTGTCAATCGTGCCGTGGCCGCTCATCATGATGACGGGTGTCGCTGCCAGAGCATTCTGGCCGGCCCACTCCTTGAGCAGCGTCACGCCGTCGGTATCGGGCATCCAGATGTCGAGCAGGATTGCGTCGAAGTGCTGGGTGGCGCGGGCCGAACGAGCGCTCTGCGCATTTTCTGCGCTCACGACCTCGTGGCCTTCGTCGTTCAGGATTTCCGAGAGCAGCTCCCGAATACCCACCTCGTCGTCCACGACCAATATCCGTGCCATGCGCTATGTCGATCCTGCTGTCTGCGCCGCCTGTGAGGCGTACTCCCTGGAGATCAGTTTGGTGAACGTGATCTCCACTTCCGCGCCACCGCTGTCGCGGTTGCGCACCGAGACTCGTGCGCCATGCTCGTCGGCGATCCGCTTGACGATCGCCAGTCCGAGCCCCGTGCCCCCTGCCTTGCTGGTGACATAGGGCTCGAAGGCTCGAGCAAGGATTTTTGCCGGGAACCCCGGACCCGAGTCTCTGATAGAGAACTTTACACGCTTTCGACTCGGCGACTCGGCGTCGGTAAGCAGGGTAGTCGACACCCAAATGTGCCGGCGCGGTGGACCATCCAAACCCTCGGGCGCACGGTCGCAGGCCTCAAGCGCGTTCTTGATCAAGTTGTGAATCACCTGGCGCAGCTGCGGTGCGTCGCCTTCAATCAGCGGCAGCCGATCATCGAGCGTCACGGCAATCCGCCCCTGGGGGCCAGTCTCATGCTCGTAGAGACGCATCACCTCATCTACCAGTGCATTGAGGTCGAGCGGCGCAAGCTCGGCGGCTGGCATGCGCGCGTAGTCCCTGAACTCATTGACCAGCCGCTTGAGCGCAGTGACCTGGTTGATGATCGTCGCGCAGCTCTTGATCAGCACGTCGGCACTGGCGATGTCCAGCTTGTCCGCGAGCTTGTGCTGCAGACGCTCGGCCGATAGCTGGATCGGCGTGAGCGGGTTCTTGATTTCGTGGGCAAGACGTCGCGCAACCTCAGCCCAAGCGGTACTGCGCTGGGCGACGATGAGCTCGGTGATGTCGTCGAACACCACGACCCGCCCGGCACTCGTACTGTCGGCCTGCGCAGGATCGGCGCCGAGCGCACCGGCGAGCGGCGCGCTGCGCACCAGCAGGTTGACCGCAGCGGCCTCATCCATGGCTCCGATCGGCGTGCGCGACATTTCCAGCTCGGCCTGCCAGATCGACTCACCGCGACTGCTCTCCCGCTCAAGAAGCTGCGCAAACCCCGGGGGCAAGGCGTGCTGGACAGCGTGACCGCGATGATCCGCCAGGGATGCGCCGAGAATGCGTACGGCGCTCTGGTTGTATGTGGACAACCGCCCTTGAGCATCCAGAACCAGCACGCCCGCGCTGAGGTTGGCCAGCACATTCTCGAGAAACAGGTTGTTTGCCTCCAGCAAGCGGCGCGAGGCGTCCGTTGTGGCACGAGCCTCGGAAAGCTGTTCGGTCATCCGGTTGAAAGACTCCATGAGCAGCGACAGCTCGTCGCCCGCACGGCGCAGCGGGAGCGGCCGGAAGTCCCCGCTGGCCACTGCCCGGGTACCTTCGGCAAGGGCGAGCAAGGGTGCGCTCATGCGGCTGGCGAGCAGGAAGGCACCGGCAATCGACGCCAGCACCGCCAGCAAGAGCACAAGTGTCATCGTGAGCGTGTACATGTCACGCAGCCCCTCGCGGGAAAGCGCGAGTTCCCTATAGTCCTGGAACCCGGCGCGGACCGCCTCGGCATTGCGTGCCAGCTGAACCGGGACCGGCTGCAGGACCTGCAGGTAGCGGATGCGAGGATTGATCTCCAGCGTGCGCGGATCAGCCAGCTGCACAACGACCCGCATGCGCAGCCGAGGATCGCGGTTCGGATCAATCGCCTCTGCGCGCGCATCACGGCCCTCGCGCGCCTCCAGCTCTGATTCCAGCTGGGCGACCGGCCGACCTTGCCGGACGTTGCGCAGCTGCGCCTGCGGCGGAAGTTCGGCGCGCAGGGAGAATCCGCTTGACCCGCTGGACGCCAGCACGCGCCCGTCCGCCGTGAACACAACGATATCTGCCTGGCCGAAGCTGCTGCGCGCCATGTCGATCTGTGCCGACAGCGAGCCATCGGGCAAACCGGCCAGCTCCGATGCAAGGGCCCGCGTGCGCCGCGATGTGTCATCCAGAAGGCTGTCGAGCGCAGTGCGCGTGAGCGTCAGCCCCGACTCCAGTGCAGCATCTACCCGGACGTTGAACCAGCTCTCGATCGAACGATGCAGGAATGTTGTCGACACGAGGAAGATGACGACACCGGGCAGCATGCCCATGGCGGAAAACGCCAAGGCAAAGCGCATGGTCAGCCGCGCACCGAAGCGGCGCTGATACAGGCGTCGTGCCAGACGCCAGGCCAAGGCCAGAACAGCCGCCAGCACCACGCCAGCCACCACAAAGTTGGCTAGCAAGAGGGCGTTGTAGTGGCGCGCAAAGAGCGCCGTGTTGCTCGTCCCCGCCGCAAGCAGGAACAGGGCAACGCCCGCAAGGCCCAGGGCCGCAATCAGGCCGTAACGCCAAACTCGACTCATCGAGGCTCGATGCTAATGCGGCGCGGTTCGGAGTCGAGCAGCCATTCGCGCTGCGTGAGCGCGTTCAGTTGGAAGGGCTTGGGCAGCTGGGTCAAATCCAGCCGCAGACGCGCGGTGAGCCGATACCGCTCCCCGCGCTCAAGTGCATTGACCGGCAGGACAGCTTCGCGCCGGACGCGCGAGATCAGCCGAAGCGCCTCTTCCAAGCTGGCGAAGTTCAGGGTCGCCGAGGCGCTGCGCTGCCCGTCGGCATTGATTGCGACCCGATACTGTCGAGTCAGCGCGTTGAAGCTCAGGCGATACGTCACGGTTCCACTGGCGACGGTCTTGTCCAGCCAGTACCAACGGCGCTGCTCAAGGTCAAAGTCAAAGACAAAGAACAGCGGAACCGCGAGCAGGGCTTCCTCCAGGCGCTGAGGCAGCTCAATGCGGTAGTCAGCTGAAAGGAAATAGCCGTCTTCCCGCGTCGTAAGGCTCAGCGCCCCGCTCTCGATGCCTTCGGCCCGCGCCGCGTGCGCCGGCCAAAGCGCCAGGACGAGCGCCAGCAGACCGACCGCCAAGGCGCTCAGCAGCATCTGGAAAACAGGAGGTTGCCGCGTCAGGGGAGACGCGTCTATTGCGCTCAAGGCAACTACTTCTGGAGGATGGCGTAGAAAAACCCATCATGATTGTCCGCGTCGCCTGATAAAGGTAGCAACTGCAGCGGCTCGCCAATCAGGCTGGCGCCCGGTGTTCGTTGCAGGAAAGCGTCGATTTGCTCTCGCCCCTCCTCTTTCCAGACCGAACAAGTCGCGTACACAAGCCGGCCGCCCGGTGCGAGCGTGGCCCAGAGTTGATTGAGCAAGTTGCGCTGCTCGCCCGCCAGCCGCGCGATGTCCGCTGGCCGCCGTAACCAGCGGATATCCGGCTGTCGCCGCACGATGCCGCTGGCTGAGCACGGCGCATCCAGCAGAATCCGCTGGAATGGGCGCCCATCCCACCACTGCGCCAGTTTTGCGGCATCCGCGGTCTTCAGTTCGGCGCTGAGACCGAGGCGAACCAGATTCTGGCGGACCAGCGCAAGTCGACCGGGGTCACTGTCGAGCACGATCAGATCGCAGTCTGCCCGCTCAAGGATGTGGCCGGTCTTGCCGCCGGGCGCTGCACAGGCATCCAGTACGCGCATGCCCGGCTGCGCGTCGAGCAGGTAGGCCGCGCGCTGGGCCGCTTCGTCCTGCACCGAGCACAGGCCCTCGTCAAACCCGGGCACGCCAGAGACGGGGCGAGCGCGCGCGAGGATCAGGCCGGACGCGCCAATCGGTCGGCTCTCGAGACCGGCGCTGGCCCAGCGCTCGGCCAGCGCGTCACGGCTTGTCAGCCTCAGGTTCACCCGCAGGGTCATAGGGCCGGGCTGGTTGTTGGCCTCGATGACCTGGCGCCACTGTTGTGGGTGCTGCGCAATCGTGCGATCAAGCCACCAGCGCGGATGACCCAACTCGCAGACCGGATCGCGCATCGCGCGCGAAATTGCATTCGTCCGCTCGCGCAGAAATCCGCGCAGCACCGCGTTTGCAAATCCCTTGAGGCGTATGCCGCCGGGCAGGGCTGCGACCGCTTCCACCGCCTGACTCACCAAGGCATGCTCCGAATACTTTTCCGGCGCCGCTGCCAGGAGCGTCAACACCAGGGCCAGCAGGCTGTTGAGTGGCTCGGCAGGTAAGCGCGCCGCGCCTTGCGCGAGCAGGTGCTCACCCAATGCCAGATGGCGCAGCGCATGGGCCGCGAGATCATGAACCGCGCCGGGGTTGCCCGCCTGTACCCGGGCCTTCGCAAGGCCGTCGTCCAGGGTCCGGCCGGCACGCACGCCCTGCACGCAAGCCGCGGCGTGAATCAGGCTGCGCCACAGCGGCTCATCGCGCGCGGATGACGCGCGCTCGGCTGGCCGGTCACTCATCAACCGACAACCGCATGCATGGGATCAGGCATGGCCCGCCGGCGGGATTTGTCCTTGCCCAGGCGTCCATCGGCGCCGAGTATCAGATCCGGGAGGTGTTCACCGTCAGCTGGATATTGGGCCGAGCCGATGCTCACGCGCGGAAACATCGCCGTGCCCTCATGCATGACCGGCAGTTCAACCGCCTTTCGGATCCGCTCGATGACCTGATCGGTCTGTTCAAGGCCCCCACCGTGCGTGAGCAAGAGGGCGAAGCGGTCACCATCGATCCGGCCGACAACGTCATGACCACGCAGGGCGTCGCACATGCGGCGCGCGGAGATCGCCAGCATGGCGTCAGCGGCGTCATGCCCGGCGGTTTCATTCACGCGCCGGAAGTCGTCAAAGTCGAGCAGCAAAAGCGTCAGGGGAGACTGCGTGCGCCGTGCCGCCGCCAGAGCACGCTCAGCCAACTCGTCAAGCAGGCGTCGGTTCGCCACAAGTGTCAGCGGGTCAATCCGCGCGACATCCAGTGTGTCTGCGTGGTGGGAGGCCCAGAGCAACGCAATGCCACACAGCAAGCTGGCGACCACCACCAAGGCGACGAAGAGCAGGCTCAGCCCGGGGACGAGCAGCGATGCGGAAGCCGCTGCGCAGCACGCGGCCGCGGTGCCGTTCAGCCAGCGCAGCTGCGGCCCGGCGGGCGCGCCGCGGACCAGGAACACATGCAGGCCGGCACTCACGAGCAAGCACGCAATGCCAAGCCATGTCGGCCAATTGCCCAGCTGCACCCCGAAAGTCAGACCGGCGGCCTGCATCCATGGCGCACCGGAGTGCATCAGCGTCTGGCGTGTTTTCTTGATGGCAGCCTGCGTCGATGCGATCACCGCCACGGCCACTGCGGCGCCTATTCCGGCGACGCCAAGCGTCTCGGAGCCAAAGGCAAACAGTGTTTCGGAGCTGGGCATTGGGTAGGTGCGCTGTACTGGCAGGTCTGCCGGCCGGTTGCCGGACACGACGCATTGTTGCGAACTCAACGCACAATCAGGCGTCAGGAGTTTGCCATGCAACAACGATTGTCACTTCCCACGGTTCTGGTATGCGGCGGCTTGCTGCTCACGCTCGCAATGGGGATTCGCCACGGTTTCGGCCTATTTCAGTTGCCGATGACCGGGGCACATGGCTGGACACGGGAGACCTTTGCATTCGCGCTGGCGCTGCAGAACCTGCTCTGGGGCGCCACCCAGCCTTTTGCCGGCATGCTGGCGGACCGCCATGGCGCAGTACGCGTATTGCTGGTGGGCGTAGTGCTGTACGCCGGAGGGCTGATCGTCATGGCGCTGGCCGGGACCGGCTGGGGCTTTTCTCTGGGCGCAGGGCTGATGATCGGCTGCGCACTCTCAGGCACAACCTATTCGATCGTTTATGGCGTGATTGGCCGCACCGCCGCGCCTGAAAAGCGTTCGCAGGCCTTGGGTATCGCTGCGGCTGCGGGCAGCTTCGGCCAGTTCATCATGATTCCGGTGGAACAGACGCTGATTGCCAATTTCGGCTGGCAGCATGCGCTCTTGATCCTCGCGGCGGTGGCGTTTCTCATGGCGCCGCTCGGTGCGGGGCTTCGCGAACCGAAGGCGCTGGCCGTGGGTGCCGCCGGTCAGTCGATCATGCAGGCCATTCGTGAGGCATTCGGCAATCGAAGCTTTCAGTGGTTGATGGCGGGTTACTTCGTCTGCGGCTTCCAGGTGGTGTTCATCGGCGTGCACTTACCGGCCTACCTGAAGGACAAGGGCATGTCGCCTGACGTTGCGGTGGCTGCACTTGCGCTGGTGGGCCTCTTCAACATCTTCGGTACCTATACCGCCGGACTGCTGGGCGCTCGGATGCCAAAGAAGTACATCCTTTCTTTCATTTACTTCGCCCGGGCGGCAGTGATCATCCTGTTCCTGCTAGCACCGCTCACACCCTGGAGCGTCTATCTGTTTGCGGCTGCAATGGGGCTGCTATGGCTGAGCACCGTGCCGGTGACCAACGGTGTGATCGCCACGATCTTCGGCGTACAGTATCTGGGCATGCTGGGCGGGTTCGTGTTCTTCTCGCACCAGGTGGGCAGCTTCCTGGGCGTCTGGCTCGGTGGGCTGCTGTTCGACCGCACCGGCAGCTACGACATCGTATGGATCATCACCATTGCACTGGGCGTGTTCGCGGGCCTGGCGAATCTGCCGATTCGCGAGCAGCCCGTCGCGCGCCTCGCGCAGCCCTCGCCGGCATGAGCATTCGCCGCTCAGCACAGCGCGGCGTGGCGATCGTCTCCGCGCTCTTGGTGGCCGCACTCATCACGGTGTTGACCATTCAGTGGTTTGCGGCGCAGGCTGCCCAAGCTCAGGCTGTCGAAACACAGCGGGCAGCAGTTCAGGCGCGCTGGCTGGTTGTGGCGGCCACCGATTGGGCGCTGATGTTGCTGCGTGAGGACTCCAACCCCAACACCGACAGCCTGCAGGAAGTCTGGGCCACGCCCCTGGCGCGCACGCGCATCACGGATGCCAGCGGCAAGCTCGAAGCCTTTGTCTCAGGGCGCATTGAGGACGCGCAAGGGCGCTTCAATCTCGCCGACCTGGTCAAGGGCGGTGCGCCAGACGCCGAAGCAATCGAAGGTCTGCAGCGCCTTATGCGCACGGCGCGTCTGGACGCCAGCAAGGCTGAACAGATTGCCGAGGCGATGCTTCTCGTGACCCCTCTGCCGCCGCCGGAGCCACAGCAAGGCCAGAGCCGCCAGCCAGAGGGCCGCCAGCCGGGTCGGCCTGAAATGGCCCCGCCCCCTCCGCGCATCAAGAACGTGATGGATCTCGTGGGCAAGAACGAACTGAGCGAGGCCGACTTGATCGGACTGGAGCCCTACGTGGTCGTCGTGCCGCGGCCCGGTGGGCTGCGGGGCAAAGAAAGAACTCGGATCAACGTCAACACGGCCTCTGCTCCCGCTATCGCGTCAGCCAGTGAGGAGCTAGCCAAGATCGCTGAGGCCGTCGTCGCCCGGCGTGAGCGCATCAGTCGCTTTACTGATATGTCCAATTTCGTCGTCAACTTTTCAAGCCTGTCGAATATCCCGATCGGCGAACTGCAGCAGGTGATTGATGTCCGCAGCCAGTACTTCATCGCCACGGGCCGCATCGAGCTGGGCCGCGTCGACATGACCCGCCAGGCGTTGATTGAAAGACAACCAGATGGCTCGCGTCTGGCCAAAGTGGTGTGGGCGCGCGAACTCTAGCTGTAGCAAACACACACAAATCTGAGGCAAAGTGTGAAGAGTGATGCTCAGCTAGCAATAAGCCGGGCATAGAATCGGGCGCATGTCCGACCTGATCCTGCTGCCGTCGGCGGCCACACTCGCCTCTGGCGGGTTCGCAAGCGACACCGGTGTGTGGCGGCTTGCTGCTGGCCAGACACAGCGGATGACCTTGGCCGCGGCGCTGAATGAGTCGCGCCGGCCGGTCGTGCTGTTGCACCCGGCGGATGCGCGGCTCGCGCAGGTCAAGGTGCCGCCCATGAACCGCGAACGGAGCCTGCGCGCAGCGGCGCTGGCCCTGGACGAACAACTGCTGGGCGAGAGCGGCAGCCTGCAGGTTGCGCTGGGCGAGCGCATCGGCGATCTACTGCGCATCGCACTGGTCGACCGAGCCCTGATCACGAGTCTGCGCACGCTGCTCGGGCAGCTCGGCGCAGCACAGGCGCCCATCGGCCCGCTGGCCGCAGCACTCCCACCCACACAAATGCCGGCTCTCTGGGGTGTGGATGGCGAGATCTTCCTGTTCTCTACCGAAGCCACGCTGAGCCTGCCCCCCGAGGATGCGGCGACCGTTCTGGCATTGGGCGCTACGGCGACTGGCACCGCCTATGGCCTGGCGCCACTGGACGGCTGGACCACGGGTGGCAGCCTGCCGCCGCTGCAGGTACCCAGCATCCTGTTTTCCAACGGACAGGCGGGCAAGCAGCTTTGGAAGGCCTGGCGCGCGCCAAGCTATCTGGCCGCCGCCTGCGCGCTGGCTGCGCTTGCCGGGCTGTCGCTGTGGTGGCAAGCCTTGAACGGTGAAGCCACGCGGCTGCAAGACAGCATGCGCGCCCAGTTCGTGAAGGCGTTGCCCGGGACGCCGATGACCGGCAGCCCGGTGGAACAGCTGCGCGCTGCGCTGACTGGCGGATCGGGTGCGTCCACGTTCGAACGCTTGCTGGAGGCCAGCGACCGCGCCGCGGCCAGCTGGCCGCGCGATCTGCTGCAGGGCGCCGACTATGGCAATGAGCGGCTGACCCTGCGCTTCGCCGCGAAAGGGCTGGACGCCTCGGCCAAGACCCAGATCGAGAGCAGCTTGAAGGGCGTGGGCCTGAACGCGCAGTGGACGGGCGAGACGACCGCGCTGGTCACAGCAGGGGGCGCACGATGAGCAGTACCCTCGCCATGCAGCGCTTTGGTGGCTTGTCGCAACGCTGGGCCGCGATGACCGGGCGGGAGCGAACGCTGGTCAGTGGCGGTGCGGTGTTTGTGGTGCTGGCGCTCATCGTCGGCCTGTGGGTGGTGCCGATGCTGCGCGACATCCAGCGCATCCAGCGCGATCTGCCGCGCCTGCACCAGCAAAAAGCCGAAGTGGAGCGCCTGGCCGCAGCCTCTGCAGGGCGGGGGCAGGTGAGCGTGGCCAACGCCGATGGCTTGCGCCAGCTGGCCGAGGGCCTGGGGGTCAAGGTGGCCGCAAGCGGTACCGGCCCCTTCACGGTCGAATTCGACAAGATCAGCTTCAACGGCTTGACCCAGTTCATCGCTCAGGCGCGGCGCAACCATGGACTGACGGTGCGTCAGGCTGAGCTCAACCGGCAGGCTGCAGGGGTGGTCAGCGGCCGGGTGGTGTTGGCGCAATGAGCCAGCGCGCCTCCGCTCTGCTCTGCGCGCTGCTTGCGGCGCTGCTGGCGCTGCTCGTCTGGCTGCCCGCGCGCTGGGTGACCCCCTTTGTGAAGGACGCCTCGCGAGGCGCGGTATCTCTGGTGGGCGTGAACGGCACGATCTGGTCGGGCAGCGGCTGGATCGAGATCGCGCCGGCTGCCGGTGTGGGGCAGGCGCCGCTGGTGCTGCCCGAGCGCCTGAGCTGGGATATTGGTGCCGCGCCACTGCTGACCGCCCGCGTGCAGGGCCGCGTGCGCTTTGGCGACCGGCCCTGGAGCCCCTTGGCGGCGAGCATGAACGGCTTCACACTCGCACCTGGTGCCACGGCAATGGATGCGCGCGAACTGGTGGCTGCCGGTGCGCCGCTGAATTCCATGCAACCTGGTGGCTGGCTGGACGTTCGCTGGGACGAATTGCGGGGTGTACGCGAGGGCCGCGCGATGACGGTCAATGGCCAGATCCAGGCGCTCTGGACCGGAGCAACTACACGCCTGTCCGGCGCTGAACCTCTGGGCGACTATGCGCTCGAAGTTCGGTTGACCGGCCAAGGCTCGGCCCAGTCGGCGCAACTTCAACTGAATACCCGCAACGGCCGCCTGCAGATCAACGGCCAGGGACAGTTTGCCGCCGGAGCGCGGCCGCAATTCCGACTGGTGTCCACGGCCAGCGAGAGTGAACGTGAACGGCTGGCGGCAGTGCTCAACCTGCTGGGCCGCCGCCAGAACAACGAGTACGTGCTGAGCCTGGGCTCCTGAGCCTGCCTGCGCGACGCACGAACAGGACGCGAAACATGAAGTTTCCTCAACTCAAACGCAGCTCCGGTACCGCGCCGCTGCGCGCTCCCACCGGTTTGGCGCTGGCCGTCGCGATGTGCATCGCAGTCGGCGCCGCCAGTCTGCCGGCCCAGGTGCTTGCCCAGGAAGCGCTGCGCGGCGACCGCGTCACACTCTCCTTTGCCAACGCCGACCTCGAAGCCACGGTGCGCACGATCGGCGCCTACACCGGCAAGCAGTTTCTGCTCGATCCGCGCGTCAAGGGCACGCTCAATCTCGTGAGTGAAAAGCCCCTGGAACGTGCCGAGGTGCTCAAGGCCTTGTACGCCTCCCTGCGCATGCTGGGCTTTGCTGCAGTGGAGGTGGGCAATGTGGTGCGCGTGGTGCCCGAAGCCGACGCCAAGCTGCTCGGTGGCACGGTGGGCCAGGGCACGACGGTGCGCCAGCGTGGCGATGTGCTCATCACCCAGACCTTCCGCCTGCAGAACGAGAGCGCGCAGAACATGCTGCCTGTCCTGCGGCCGCTGATCTCGCCCAACAACACCATCAACGCCTTCCCCGGCAACAACAGCCTGGTGATCACTGACTACGCCGAGAACGTCGCCCGGCTGGCGCAGATCATTGCCACGCTCGACGCGGCGCCCCAGGTGGACGCCGAGATCATTCCGGTCACCAATGCCTCGGCGGTGGACCTGGCCAACACCATTCAGCGTCTGACTGACAACGTGCAGGACCCGGCGCAGCGCGTGACGGTGCTGGCCGATCCGCGGACCAACGGCCTGATCGTGCGTGCGCCCTCGCAGCAACGGCTGAATCAGATCAAGCTGCTGATCGCGCGGCTCGATACCCCGGGCACCGGCGCGGGCAACCTGCACTTCGTCAGCCTGAAGAACGCAGAAGCGACGCGCCTGGCGCAGACGCTTTCCGCGATCCTCGGCGGGCCGAGCGGCGGTGCCAGCGGCGGGGGCGGTTCCGGCTTCAGCCAGCCCCAGCCCATGCCGCAGCAGCAGAACAACCCGCTCGGGGGCGGCGGTGCGGCCGCGGGCGGCGCCACGCAGCCCAGCGCCAACTTCGGCCAGAACAGCGGCGGCGGCATCGTGACCGTGCAGGTGGCCGGCGGCGTGTCGATCACGGCAGACCCGGCGACCAACTCGCTGATCGTGCGGGCCCCGACGCCGGTGTACCGCGATATCCGCGCCGTGATCGAACGGCTGGACCAGCGCCGCGCGCAGGTGCTGATCGAAGGCCTGATCGTTGAAGTCAGCGAGGAGAAGATTTCCGAGCTGGGTATTCAGTGGGCCGGGCTGACAGGCAGCGATGGCAGCCGCTATCGAGCGGGCGTGATCTCATCCTCCGGTCGGGGCGGGGCCGGGCTGGCGAGCTTGATCGCCGGGGGCGCTGAAGCCGCTGGCGCAGCCCTGAACACGGGCTTCAACCTGGGCATCTTCCGCAACATCAATGGCGAGCTGACACTGGGCGCCATCGCCCGTGTGCTGCAAAGCGACGCGGGCGGCAACGTGCTCTCGCGCCCCCAGGTGATGACCCTGGACAACGAGGAAGCGCGCATCGTCATTGGCGAGAACGTGCCCTTCGTGACCGGATCATTCACCAACACCGGCGGCGGTGGCGGTGCGGCGGTGAACCCCTTCCAGACGATTGAGCGGCGCGACGTCGGCCTGACGCTGCGCGTGAAGCCGCAGATCAGCGAGGGCGGCGTCGTCCGCATGGCCATCTTCCAGGAAGACAGTGCCGTTCGCACCACCGGCCCCGCGGGCCCCACCACCAGCAAGCGCGCCGTGGAAACCAATGTGCTTGTGGATGACCGCGACATCCTGATCCTCGGTGGCCTGATCCGCGACACCGCGGACGGCGGCGTGGACAAGGTGCCGCTGCTGGGCGACATCCCGGTCATCGGCAGCCTGTTCCGCTACGACCGCCGCTCGCGCAACAAGACCAACCTGCTGATCTTCATCCGCCCCACCGTGATCCGTGACGCCAACGCTGCCCGGTCCGTGGTCGGCGATCGGTACGAGGAGATCCGCGCCCTGCAGCGCGAGGCCAATCCGAACACCAACATCCTGCTGCCCGAGATCGGCCAGCCCCGCATGCCCGATCTGCCGCCGGTGCGCATTCCGCCCACGGTCATTCCGGCGCCGACACCCGCGCCCGCTACGCCGGCCGCCGAGCCGGCCAAGCAGTAAACGCAACTGCCATGACGCCGCTGATCCCCTACCCCTTTGCGCGCGCCCACCAGCTGCTGGTGACGCGTGTGGGTGACAGCATCGAGGTGCGCGCCTCGCGCTCCTCCACGCTCACCGGCATCTCCGAGATCCGCCGGGTGTTGGGCATGGTCAAGCTGCGCATGGAAGATGAAGACACCCTGCGCGAGGCGATTTCCAAGGCCTATTCAGCCAGTGAAGGCAGCGCGCAGAGCGTGGTCGATCAGGTCGCCGATGACGTGGACATCGCCCGTCTGATGGAAGACACCCCGGCAGTGGAAGACCTGCTGGAGAGCGCGGACGACGCGCCGATCATCCGCCTGATCAATGCCCTGCTCACGCAGGCCGTGCGCGAAGGCGCGAGCGACGTGCACATCGAGGCCTTCGAGGACAGCTCGGTGGTGCGCCTGCGCATCGACGGCACCCTGCGCGACATTGCCCGGCCCAAGCGCGCACTTCATGCGGCACTGATCTCGCGCATCAAGATCATGGCGCAGCTGGATATTGCCGAGAAGCGCCTGCCGCAGGACGGCCGCATCACCCTGCGCGTGGCGGGTCGGCCGATCGACGTGCGCGTCTCTACTCTGCCCACCGGCTTTGGCGAGCGCGCGGTGCTGCGTCTGCTGGACAAGAGCAACGACAAGCTCGACCTCAATGCCCTGGGCATGGCGGCCGACACGCTGGCGCAGTTCGACAACCTGATCCGCCAGCCGCACGGCATCGTGCTCGTGACCGGCCCCACCGGCTCGGGCAAGACCACCACGCTCTATGCCGGCATGAAGCGCATGGACGCCACCACCACCAACATCATGACGGTGGAAGACCCGATCGAATATGAGCTGCGCGGCGTGGGCCAGACGCAAGTCAACGCCAAGATCGACCTAACCTTTGCGACCGCACTGCGCGCCATCCTCCGGCAGGACCCGGACGTGATCATGATCGGTGAAATCCGGGACCTCGAAACCGCGCAGATCGCCGTGCAGGCCTCGCTCACCGGCCACCTCGTGCTGGCCACCCTGCATACCAACGACGCGCCGAGCGCCGTGACCCGCCTGGCCGACATGGGCATCGAGCCCTTCCTGCTGTCATCGAGCCTGCTCGGTGTGCTGGGCCAGCGTCTGGTGCGCAAGCTCTGCCCGCACTGCCGCAAGCTGGAGGTGGTGGACGGCCGCACCGTGTTCCGAGCCGTGGGCTGCACCGAATGCGGCAACAGCGGCTACACCGGCCGCAGCGGCGTGTACGAACTGCTGGTGGTGGACGAGAACATCCAGAAGCTGATCCACGAAAACGCCGGCGAGTCCGCGATCCGCGACGCCGCCATGGCCAAGGGAATGCGCACCATGCGCATGGACGGCGAGCGCTACATCGGCAACGGCACCACCTCGCCCGAGGAAATCATCCGCGTGACGCGGGACGCTTGAGAGAAGGCCGTGGCGACACTGCGACTGTCAAGCATCAATACATCTTTTTCGGCCACAGATTTGCCAATTTGGCCAGAATTGACTTTCCGCTTTTGGAGTGCGGATCTCGGGCGATTTTCTGCTCTTGAGGCATTGAGAAACTCTCAATTTCGGTCAAACCTGATCGAGAAGGTGGCTTGATGGCAGCGTTTCGCTACGAAGCCGCCACCCTCGCCGGCAGCCTGACGCGCGGCGTGATCGAGGCCGACAGCGAGCGCCACGCCCGCCAGTTGCTTCGCGAGCGCGGCGACACGCCGGTGTCCATCGAGCTGGTCGAACAGAAGTCCGCCGCTGCCGGCTTTCGCCGCAAGCTCAGCGCCAATGACCTGGCCCTGGCCACGCGCCAGCTGGCCAACCTGATCGGCGCGCGCCTGCCCATGGAAGCGAGCCTGGCGGCCCTGATCGAACAGACCGAGCGACGCGAGGCGCGCGAGGTCTGGGCCGCCGTGCGTTCGCGCGTGATGGCGGGTGCGAGCCTCGCCGCCGGCATGGCGGACTTTCCGCGCGAGTTCGACACGGTCTATCGCGCGCTGATCGCCGCCGGCGAAGACTCCGGCAACCTCGGCCGCGTGCTGGAAAAGCTGGCGGACTATCTCGAAACCCGCGGCGCCCTGCGCGCCAAGGTGGTGGGCGCCATGACCTACCCGGCGATTGTCACGGTGATCGCGCTGATCATCGTGATCGCACTGATGACCTACGTGGTGCCGCAGGTGGTGGGCGTGTTCCAGAGCACCAAGCAGGAGCTGCCCCTGCTGACGCGCGTGATGGTCTGGGTCTCGGGCTTTCTGCGCCAGTGGGGCTGGCTCCTGGCCATCGTGCTGGCCGCCGGCGGCTTTGTGCTTGCACGCGTGCTACAGCAGCCGCTCGTCAAGGCGCAGTGGCATGCGCGCCTGCTGACCCTGCCGATCGTTGGCCCGATCATCCGCGCACTCGAGACCGAGCGCTTTGCGAGCACCCTGGCCATCCTGGTGTCGGGCGGCGTGCCGCTGTTGCGTGCGCTCGAAGCCGCGCAGCGCACCATCAACAACGTGGCCCTGAACGCCCGCGTGGCCGAGGCGATCGGGCGCGTGCGCGAAGGCGCAGGTCTCGCCAAGGCACTCGCAGCGCAAAGTGAACAGGGCGCTGCCGGCAAGTTCCCGCCGGTGCTGATCCACCTGATCGCCAGCGGCGAGCGCACCGGCGAGCTGCCGGTCATGCTGCAGCGCGCCGCCGACATCCAGGCCCGCGATCTGGAACGCCGCACCCTGACCCTCACGGCCCTGATGGAACCCGCGCTGGTGGTGGGCATGGGTGGGCTGGTGCTGTTGATCGTCCTCGCCGTATTGATGCCGATCATCGAGATCAACTCGCTCGTGAAGTAGCCGCAGGCATCAATGCCGACGCGCTGGCAGGCGCGCCGGCCTCGGCCCGGCGCAAAGCCGTGCTTTGCGAAACCCCAGGCCAAGTGCCGATCATCGAGATCAACTCGCTCGTGAAGTAGCCGCAGGCATCAATGCCGACGCGCTGGCAGGCGCGCCGGCCTCGGCCTGGCGCAAAGCAGTGCTTTGCGAAACCCCGTGCCAAGTGCCGATCATCGAGATCAACTCGCTCGTGAAGTAGCCGCAGGCATCAGTGCCGACGCGCGACGCACGCGCAACTCCGTGCCAACCACCGCACAAACAAAGCAACCGCGTTGCACGTCAAAGACCCATCGGCTACAGGGCTTTCTGTACCGTTCAGTAGGCCTAAACACCGCGCAATCCGTATCGTCTGCGGCACAGACGTGTCGCTTTTTCGTGCCTCGCTGAAGTCGACGCGCTAAACATGATGGGCTTGCAACCGGTCAGTGTTAACCCGATCCGGGTCAACACGGATGCAATCCCGTTCATTACCCCCAAGGACCCCTCCCATGAAGCACACCTGTATCGCCATGGTGCTCGCTGGTGCATTCGGGGCGCCGCTCGTCGGTGCCCAAGCCCAGACCGCGCCAGGCACCCCTGGCGAAACGCAGCCCACTCGAATTGAACGCGTCGAGGTCACCGGCTCGAACATCAAGCGCACCGACACCGAAACCGCCGCGCCTATCCAGGTGATCACCGCCGAAGAAATCCGCCGCTCCGGCAAGCAGTCGATCACCGAAGTGCTGCGCACGCTGCCCTCAAACGCCACCGGCGGTCTCAACGACCTGACCGGGGCCAACAGCTTTTCTTCCGGCGCATCCACCGTGTCGCTGCGCGGGCTGGGCAGCGCCGCAACCCTGGTGCTGCTCAATGGCCGCCGCGTGGCGCCCTATGGCCTGGCTGACCCGAACTTCGGCCAGAGTGCCGCGGTGAACCTCGATTCGATCCCGCTGGACGTGGTCGAGCGCATTGAGGTGCTCAAGGACGGCGCCTCGGCCATCTACGGCTCGGAAGCCATCGCGGGTGTGGTCAACATCATCCTGCGGCGCGACTTCAAGGGTGCACTGCTGGGCGCCACCGGCTCGACCAACACCAAGGGCCTCTACAACACGGCGAACGTCAATGCCACCTTCGGTGTGGGCGACATTGCCGCTGACCGATACAACCTGTTCGGCAACATCGATGTGTACTCCCGCGAGCGCGTGAGCTTCCGCGACGCCGAGGACTTCCTGAATCGCCCGCAGTTCTTCAACTCGACCCGCTACCGCACCGGCCAGCGCGCGTTCTCGTCCTATGCGCCGCAGCTCAATCTGTTCCCGGGCTTCGTCTACAACCCGGCCACGCTGGGTGAGTCCTTCATCTTCACCAATGCCGGCGCCGCCAGCGCCAATCCCTGCCCGCCGGGCCTGCAGCGTCCGGGCGAGCAACTCTGCCGCTACGACATCTGGGAATTCCAGGAGATCGTGCCCAAGAGCGATCGCGCCAGCGTCTTCACGCGCGGCACGATCGAGCTCGGCAGCGCCTTCCAGGCCTTTGCCGAGCTGGGCTTCAACCAGGTCAAGACCAAGTACGTCAGCCCGCCGCAGGTGGCCGGCGATTTCGGCTCCTGGTTCGCTTCAGGCCCGGGCCGCATCGTCAACATCCCTGAAGTGCTGCCGCCCAACAACCCCTCCAACCCCACGGGTGACTTCGTCGCCTACCGCTATCGCTTCTCCGATGTCGGCCCCACCGGCGTGGATGTGAAGAGCGACACGGTGCGCGCACTGCTGGGTGTCAAGGGTTCGCTGGCCGGCTGGGATCTTGAATCCGCCCTGCTCTACAACGAAAACCGCACGGATGCGATCGCGACCAACCAGATCCGCACCTCAGTGTTCACACAGGCGGTGCTGAACGGCACCTACAACTTCCTGAACCCGAGCGCCGGATCGGTCACCGCCGCACAGCTGCGCGTGAACTCCAAGGATGAGGCCAAATCCAGCTTTGCGATTTTTGACGTGAAGGGTTCGCGCGAGTTGTTTGCGCTGCCCGGCGGCACGGCCGCCATCGCGCTGGGCGCCGAGTTCCGCCGCGAAGAACGTACGGCCACACCCGACCCGCTGAAGGTGCAGGGCGAGATCATCGGCTACGGCGCCGCCTCGGCCCAAGGCTCGCGCAATGTGACCAGCCTCTACACCGAACTGAACCTGCCGGTCCTGAAGGGCCTAGAAGCGCAGGTGGCGGTGCGCTCGGACCGCTACTCCGACTACGGCTCCTCGACCACACCCAAGCTGGCCGCCACCTGGGCGCCGAACACGAAGTGGAAGTTCCGCGGCAGCTATGCCGAAGGCTTCCGCGCGCCCTCGCTGACCGAAATCAGCAAGAGCTCGGTGTCGGCCTTCACCACGGTGGAAGATCCGAAGCTGTGTATCGATGGCTCGCAGAATGAGTGCTTCCAGCCGATTGGCCTGCTGATCGAAGCCAACCCGAACGTGCAGCCCGAGAAGGCCAAGACCTACAACCTGGGTGCGGTGTTCGAGGCCTCGCGCGATGTCTCGATGTCGCTGGACTACTTCTGGATCACGCGCCGCAACGAGATCAATATCCTTGATCTCAACGAGATCCTGCGCAACGAAGACAACCCCGATCCGCGCTATGCCGGTCGGGTGGTGCGAGGCCAGCCGGCGCCGGGCCAGACGGTCGGCCCGATCCAGGTCATCCGCAGCGGCTTCTTCAACTTCGGCCGTACCAAGCTGCGTGGCGTGGATCTGGATGTGCGAGTGCGCAACTCGCTGGGCGACATGGGTCGGCTGTCCAGCAGCCTGCTGCTGACCTTCTATGACCAGTACCGCATCGCCGGTACAGCCTCGAGCCCGTTCGTGAGCCAGCTCGGCTACCGCGACTACCCGCGTACGCGGGCCACGCTGTCCACCAGCTGGGACTACGGCGCATGGACGCACCGCGCCGCAGTGAATCACCTGTCGCGCTTCAAGCCCTACAGCGCCGGAGACGCCACGGCCGCGGCCACCTGCAGCAACGCAGCGCCCTCGTCCGTGTATCTCGGCATCTGCGAGGTGTCTGACTTCACCACCCTGGATCTCGGCACCGAGTACCGCGGCATCAAGAACCTGACGCTTTCGCTCAGCGTTCGCAATGCCACGAACAAGAAGCCGCCGGCCGATCCGCTGGTGCGCCCGGCAAACCTGGAATGGCACAGTCCGCAGGGTGCGTACTTCACCTTCGGTGCCCGGTACGCGTTCAACTGACGCGCTTCGCGTGAAGCCGTACCGCCCGGTACGGCCGTGTTCCAGACGGGGAGGCTTCGGCCTCCCCGTTTTTTCGTCCGCAGGCTGTCGTGCGGGGCACGGCCCCGCGAGCGATCGGAGCTGCTGATGATTGCATCGCAAGCAATCCGCCGGTGTGAGCTGAACTGGTGCCACTGACCCTTGCAAGCCCCCGCTGCAAGCCTCAGAATGCGCGGTCTTTCGGGGTTTGCACCCCGCTCAATTGACCATCGCCTGACCGGGGCGGCGCAAAGCAGGCGCGCTCTGGCCGAATGCGGTCCACAAGACCACAATGCAACAGCGTTACCGCAGCTGTTCGCACCGGGCGACCAAATACACAATGTTTGGCAGGAGTCCATCACATGAACGCCCCCCTGTCGGCCGAAGTCCGCGCCGCACTATCCAACGTCACCCTGGATGACCGCTACACGCTGGAGCGTGGCGCCGCCTACATGAGCGGCACGCAGGCCCTGTTGCGCCTGCTGATGCTGCAACGCCTGCGCGACCAGATGGCCGGCCTGAACACCGCCGGCTTTTTGACCGGCTACCGCGGCAGCCCCCTGGGCGGTGTGGACCAGATGGCCTGGAAAGCCAGCAAGTACCTCAAGAAGCATCACGTCCACTTCCAGCCCGGCCTGAACGAAGACCTGGCCGCCACCAGCGTATGGGGCACGCAGCAGGTCAACATGTACCAGGGCGCCAAGTACGACGGCGTCTACGGCATGTGGTACGGCAAGGGTCCGGGCGTGGACCGCTGCGGCGATGTCTTCAAGCATGCCAACGCGGCCGGCACCAGCAAGCACGGCGGCGTGATCGTGCTGGCGGGCGATGATCACTCTGCCAAGAGCAGCACCCTGCCGCATCAGAGCGACCACATCCTGAAGGCCTGCATGATCCCGGTGTTCTTCCCGGCCACCGTGCAGGAGTATCTGGACCTGGGCGTGCATGCCTACGCCATGAGCCGCTACGCCGGTGTGTGGGTGGGCTTCAAGGTCGTGACGGAGGTGGTGGAAGCCACCGCGCGCGTGATGGTGGACCCGGAGCGCGTGAACATCGTGATCCCGGATTTCCGCCTGCCGCCCGACGGCCTGAACATCCGCTGGCCCGACACCCCGCTGGCGCAGGAAGCGCGCCTGCTCGACTACAAGGCCTACGCCGCGCTGGCCTACTGCCGCGCCAACAAGCTCAACTACACGGTCTACGACTCGCCCAACGCCAAGCTGGGCATCGTCTCCACGGGCAAGGCCTATCTCGACACGCGTCAGGCGCTGGAAGACCTGGGGCTCGATGAGCGCACCTGTGCGCAGATCGGCCTGCGTCTGTACAAGGTCGGCATGGTCTGGCCGCTGGAAAGCCAGGGCGTGCAGGAATTTGCCCGCGGCCTGCGCGAGATTCTGGTGGTGGAAGAAAAGCGCCAGATGATCGAGTACCAGCTCAAGGAGGAGCTATACAACTTCCCGGACGGCCAGCGCCCGCGCGTGATCGGCAAGTTCGACGAAAAGGGCGAATGGGCCATGCCGCACGGCCAGTGGCTGCTGCCGGCGCACTACGAGTTCAGCCCGGCGATGATTGCCAAGGCCATTGCCAGCCGCATTCTCAATACGGCGCTCGGCATCGAACTCAGTGCCGACGTGCGCTCGCGCATCGAGGCGCGCATCGCCATCATCGAGGCCAAGGAACGCGCACTGGCCAAGCCGCGCGTCACGGCAGACCGCAAGCCCTGGTTCTGCTCGGGCTGCCCGCACAACACCAGCACCGTGGTGCCCGAAGGCTCGCGCGCACTCGGCGGCATCGGCTGCCACTACATGGCCACCTGGATGGACCGTGGCACCGAGACCTTCACGCAGATGGGCGGCGAAGGCGTGCCCTGGATCGGCCAGGCCCCCTTCACCGAGACCCAGCACATCTTCGCGAACCTCGGTGACGGCACCTACTTCCACTCCGGCAGCACGGCCATCCGCGCCGCGATCGCCGCGGGTGTGAACATCACCTACAAGATTCTCTACAACGACGCCGTGGCCATGACCGGTGGCCAGCCGGTGGACGGCATGATCTCCGTGCCGCACATCGCCAACCAGATGCATGCGGAAGGCGCCAAGAAGATCGTCGTGGTCACCGACGAGCCGGAGAAGTACAACGCCGCCATCCAATTGCCGGCGGGCACCACCATCCGCCACCGCGACGACCTCGACGCCGTGCAGCGCGAGCTGCGCGAGACTCCGGGCTGCACCATCCTGATCTACGACCAGACATGCGCCAGCGAGAAGCGCCGCCGCCGCAAGAAGATCGTGGACGGCAAGCCCAGCTTCCCCGACCCCGCGCGCCGCACCGTGATCAACGAGGCGGTCTGCGAAGGCTGTGGCGACTGTTCCGTGAAGTCCAACTGCCTGTCCGTGGAGCCGCTGGAGACCGAATACGGCACCAAGCGCAAGATCAACCAGAGCTCCTGCAACAAGGACTTCTCCTGCCTGAAGGGCTTCTGCCCGAGCTTCGTCACCGTCGAAGGCGGCAAGCTCAAGAAGGGCAAGGGCACCGGGAAGGTGAGTATTCCTGCCCTGCCCGAACCGGTGATCCCCGAGCTGACCGGCACCCACTCCACGCTGATCACCGGCGTGGGCGGCACCGGCGTGGTCACCATCGGCCAGCTGATCGGCATGGCGGCGCACCTGGAAGGCAAGGGCCTGAGCGTGCTGGACATGGCCGGCCTGGCGCAGAAGGGTGGCGCGGTGTGGAGCCATGTGCAGATCGCGCCGCGTCAGGAAGACCTGTTTGCGACGCGCATCGCGACCGGCGAGGCGGACCTGATTCTGGGCTGCGACCAGATCGTCAGCGCCTACAACGAGACCCTGGGCAAGATCCGCGAGCACCACACCAAGGTCGTGATGAACAGCGCCGTGAGCCCCACGGCCGAGTTCATCAAGAACCGCAACTGGAGCTTCCCGGGCGCCGACACCACGCGCGACATCCACGAGGCCGTGGCCGATCCGGCCAATGTGGCCTTTGTCGACGCGTCCGCGCTGGCCACCAAGCTGCTCGGTGATGGCCTGTACACGAACCCCTTCGTGATGGGCTTTGCCTGGCAGCGTGGCTGGCTGCCACTGCGGCTCGAGACGCTGATGCGCGCCATTGAACTGAACGGCGTGTCGGTCGAGCAGAACAAGCAGGCCTTCGAGTGGGGCCGCTACGCCGCGCACGATCTCGAAGCTGTGAAGCGCATTGCCGATCCCGAGAGCAACGTGGTTGAGATCAAGCGTGTAAGCAAGACGGTGGACGAAGTCATCACCGACCGCACCGAGTTCCTCACCAAGTACCAGGACGCCGCCTACGCGCAGCGTTACGTGAACCTGGTGAACAAGGTGCGCGCCGCCGAGGCAAAGATTGGGGGCGACAAGCTCTCCATGGCCGTGTCGAGATTCTTCTTCAAGCTCATGGCCTACAAGGACGAATACGAAGTCGCCCGCCTGTATGCCGAAAGCGGCTTTGCCGAGAAGATCGCCAGCCAGTTCGAGGGCGACTACAAGCTCAACTTCTATCTCGCCCCGCCCCTGCTGGCCAAGAAGAACCCGGACGGCACGCTCAAGAAGGGCCAGTACGGCCCCTGGGTGTTCACCGCGTTCAAGTATCTGGCCAAGATGCGCAAGTTCCGCGGCACCTGGCTGGACGTGTTCGGCAAGACCGAGGAGCGCAGGATGGAGCGCGCGCTGATCAGCGAGTACGAGCAGATGATCGATGCCCTGCTGCCCAAGCTGTCAGCCGACAACCTGAAGGTGGCCGTGGAACTCGCCAGCCTGCCCGACCAGATCCGCGGCTACGGCCACGTGAAGGAGAAGGCGGTGCACGAGGCGAAGGCGAAGAAGGAGCTGCTGATGAAGCAGTTCACCGCTCCCGTAATCCCCATCAAAGCGGCGTCTGCCGCTTGATGGGGTCGGGAGCAGGGGGTCGCGGCTTGCAAGCCGCGACTCTTCGCCCGGCAGCGGGCATGCCCGCCGAATCCCCGGGCTCAGCGCCGGTCAATCCTGCCAATTTGGCTGCGTCCTATTGGGCCGAGCATGGCTTTCCGCTTGTCCCATGCGGCTTTCCAGCCAATTTGGCCTGGAAAGCCGCATGAATGCTCGATCTAGCTTTCGAATCCCGGGCTGAGGGCCAGTCCGTCAACTGCCCCGGCAAAACCAGCCGACCGCTACGCCGCCATCTGCGCGCACACTCGAACACCTGCCTGCGCATGAGAGCGCTGGGCACATTGAAAGACCGCCATGAACGCACCGCTTCCGAAGTCCGCCACCTCGACCGCCGCCACCACGCCCTACGTGTTCTCCCAGCGCGCGCAGAAGATCACCAGCTCCATCATCCGCGAGATCCTCAAGGTCACGGAGCGGCCGGAAGTGATCTCCTTTGCCGGCGGCCTGCCCTCGCCCGAGACCTTCCCCATCGAGGTCATGAAGGACGCCTTTGATGCCGTGCTCAACACACGCGGCAAGGCGGCGCTGCAGTACGGCCCGACCGAAGGCTTCATGCCCCTGCGTGAATGGATCGCGGCCGATCTCAATGCCAAGGGTGCCCGGGTCACCGCCGAGAACATCCTGCTGGTGTCCGGCAGCCAGCAGGCGCTCGACCTGCTAGGCAAGGTGCTGATCAACCCCGGCCAGCCGGTGCTGGTGGAAACGCCCACCTACCTGGGCGCGCTGCAGGCCTTCAATCTGTTCGAGCCGAGCTACCGCAGCGTGGCCTCGGATGACGAAGGCCTGGTACCGGACGCGATCACGCCCGAGCTGCGCGAAGGCGCCGCCTTCCTGTACGCCCTGCCCAATTTCCAGAACCCCACGGGCCGCACCCTGCACGAAGACCGCCGCCGCGCCCTGGTGCAGAAGGCCGTGGATCTGAACCTGCTGGTGATCGAGGACGACCCCTACGGCGACTTGCGCTACGAAGGCCAGCCCCAGCCCATGCTGCTGTCGATTGCCGCCGAACTCGGCTGTGAGAACGTGGTGCGCATGGGCAGCTTCTCCAAGACCCTGGCCCCCGGCCTGCGTCTGGGCTACATCGCCGCGCCCAAGGCGCTCATGAACAAGCTGGTGCAGGCCAAGCAGGCCACCGACCTGCATACCGCCACCATCAGCCAGATGGCTGTGCATCAGGTCGTGAGCAGCGGCTTTCTCACCGAGCACCTGCCCAAGATCCGCGCGCTCTACAAGAACCAGTGCAGCGTGATGATCGAGAGCCTGCGCGAGCACCTGCCAGCGGGTGTGCACTTCACCGTGCCCGAAGGCGGCATGTTCCTCTGGCTCACCCTGCCCGAGGGCATCGACACGATGAAGCTGCTGGACGCCGCCGTGGCTGCGAATGTGGCCTTCGTGCCCGGCGCGCCCTTCTACGCCAACGAGATCACCCCCAACACCCTGCGCCTGTCCTTTGTCACCGTGCCGCCGGAGAAGATCCGCGCGGGGGTGAAGGTGCTGGCGGAGGTGATCAAGAAGGCGCTGTAACGGAGGTGCAAGGATGAGGCTCAAGGGAAAGACGGCCCTCATCACCGGCGCGGCGCGCGGCATCGGCGCCGCCATCGCGCAGGCCTTTTGCCGCGAGGGCGCCTTCGTCTATCTGACCGACATCGACGAAGCTGCGGTAAGACAGACCGCAGCGGTGCTGGGTGATGGCGCGAGCGCTCTGCACCTCGACGTGCGCGACGAAGCGCACTGGCAGGCCGCCACGACGCGGGTGCTGGCGGAACGAAAGGCGCTGAATATCGTGGTCAACAACGCCGGCATCACGGGCTTCGAGTCCGGCATGGTGGCGCACGATCCGGAGCACGCCGAGCTTGCCCACTGGCGCGCGGTGCACGCCACGAATCTCGACGGCGTGTTCCTGGGCTGCAAACACGCCATCCGCGCCATGCGCCAGAGCGGATCGGCGGGGTCGATCATCAACATCTCGTCGCGCTCGGGGCTGGTGGGCATTCCGGCGGCGGCGGCCTACGCCTCCTCGAAGGCTGCAGTACGCAACCACACCAAGAGCGTGGCGCTGTACTGCGCCGAGCAGGGTCTGCCGATCCGCTGCAACTCCATCCACCCGGCCGCAATTCTCACCCCCATGTGGGAGCCGATGCTGGGCAGCGGGCAGGAGCGCGAGGCCAATATGCGCGAGTTTGTCCGGGACTGCCCGCTAAAGCGCTTTGGCACGCCCCATGAAGTTGCCGCCGTGGCGCTGCTGCTCGCCTCCGACGAAGCGACCTACATGACCGGGGCCGAGCTCAATCTGGACGGCGGCATCCTGGCCGGTGCAGTGGCCGCACCGAACGCGGATCACTGATCCAGCGCCACCTCAGTCGCCACCACCTCCACTACCCGCCCCTGAGTACCGAGCAGGCGCAGCTTCACCGGCGCCCAGCCCAGTGAAGGCGCGAGCCACACGCTCACCTGCTGGTCGAACACGCGCTCGGCATCGGCCGCGCGCTGCAGGCGCCAGGCGATCACGCTCTGGCTGCCGACCGTGATCTGTTCGCGGCCCATCACGGTGAAGCGCCAGTCCATGAGTTCCGTGGTGCTGGCCACGGGCACGGTGAACTGTGCGCCCTCGCGCTGCAGCTCAGGGCGGGTCTGCATGATGAGGCCGATCTGCCAGCGCACGCACAAGCGATCCTGCACGCCCTCGGGTAGCGGCAGTTGATCGGTGCGGGCCGAGAAGCTGAGCACGGCCTTCTGCCATTGGAAGTGCGTGGCCCGCTCGCCGCGGGTGCCGCGCTTCTCGCCATAGCGCTCAGGCACCAGGCCGCGCTCGCCGAAGCGGCCTTCGCTGGTTTCGGCAAAGCGGTTGCGGCGACCACCGTCGGGGGCATTGCTTTCGGATTCGATCTGCCAGGCCTTGCCGTCGTGCGTGAAGGTCTGCGTGCCCTCGGCCACAGGCTGCGGCGCATCGGCGGGGCCAGCCAGCACCTGCGTGCGCAGCAGCATGCGCCGGGCGAGCAGAGCGCTGGCATCCACGCCCTGCGGTGCGCCAGTGTTGGGGCGGGCATCCGGCGCGCGGCCGGCATCTTTGCTGGGCGCGGCGGCGGTGCCGACGGGTGCACCTACGACCGGTGACGGGCCAGCCTGCCGCGCGGGTGCGGGGCGATCGCTGCTCGGCTTGGGGACGCTGCTTGCCGCAGGCTGCGGCGCGCTTGGGCGCTGTGCTTCAGGCCGCGACTCCAGCGTCGGCAGGCTCTGCGCCCAGGTGCTCAGGTCAAAGCTCACCGGCTCGCCACGCGGCGCCGGAGGTTCAGGCGCAGTGCGTGCCAGCAGCCAGAAGGCGAGCGCGTGCAGGCCGATCGTGAGCGCGGCAAAGACGGCAATGCGTTGAAGGCGGGCGGTGTCCATGGGGGCAAGGCAAGCCGCCGCACCATAGCAGCGCGGCGATAATTGCGGCCTTCGCGCTCAACGCAAGGCCCACAGGCCCGGCATCCCTCAGAAAGACGAGACCCATGAAGCTCGCCACCCTCAAGGACGGCACCCGCGACGGCCAGCTGGCCGTTGTCTCCCAGGACCTCACGCAGGCGCACCTGGCCACCCACATTGCGCCCACCCTGCAGCGCGTGCTGGACGACTGGGCCTACCTCGCGCCACAGCTGCAGGACCTCTACGACAGCCTGAACCAGGGCAAGGCCACGCGCCACGCCTTTGCCTTCGACCCCAAGAACTGCATGGCGCCGCTGCCGCGTGCCTACCAGTGGGCGGACGGCTCGGCCTACGTGAACCACGTGGAGCTGGTGCGCAAGGCGCGCAATGCCGACATGCCCGAGAGCTTCTGGCACGACCCGCTGATGTACCAGGGCGGCAGCGACGACTTCATCGGCCCGACCGATGCGGCCGCCTTTGCCGATGAAGCCTGGGGCATCGACTTCGAGGGCGAAGTGGCCGTGATCACCGATGACGTGCCCTTTGGCGTGACGCCGGCCAAGGCCGCTGAGCACATCAAGCTGCTGATGCTGGTGAACGACTGGAGTCTGCGCAACCTGATTCCGGCCGAGCTCGCCAAGGGCTTCGGCTTTGTCCAGAGCAAGCCGGCCACGAGCTTTTCGCCGGTGGCCGTGACACCCGACGAGCTGGGCGATGCCTGGCAAGACGGCAAGCTGCACCGCAAGCTGACCGTGACCTGGAACGGCAAGCGCGTGGGCCAGGCAGATGCCGGAGTCGACATGGTCTTCAACTTCCCCACGCTCGTGGCCCATGTAGCCAAGACCCGCCGCGCGCGCGCCGGCTCGATCATCGGCAGCGGCACCATCTCGAACAAGTCCGCCAACGAGGACGACAGCGTGGGCTACAGCTGCATTGCTGAAGTGCGCGCCATCGAGACCATCAAGCACGGCAAGCCGCAGACCGAATTCATGAAGTTCGGCGACACCATCCGCATCGAGATGTTCGACGGCAAGAAGCAGAGCATCTTCGGCGCCATCGACCAGACCGTGGTGAAGTGGTAGGCCGCCGGACCGATCGCGCCCGGATGTGAAGGGCGAGATCGGCTCTGGACAAGGCTTTCCAGACCAAAATGGCTGGAAAGCCGCACCAGATAAGCGGAGAAGCTTTCTTGAACCGCAACGGGACTCGCGCTGGCAGCCGCGGGCTCCAGTCCGGGCATCACCCGCCCGGGCAAACCCCGACGAACGCACGTGCTGCAACGCGGTCTGATCACGCTGTCGATGCATTGCCTGTGGAGTCCGTGATGTCCCGCTCGAACCCCGTCTTTCCCACCCGCTTGAGCGCTGCTGCGCTGCTGTGCGCCACGCTGGCGACGGCACCCGCGTGGGCCAATGAACCTGCGCAGACTGCGGTGCAGTCCGCCACGCAGGCGGCAAGCCAGGCCGCTCAAGCAGCGCAGCGCTCGGCCGAGGCCGCGGCGCAGCAGGCCACGCAAGCCGGGCAGGCGGCCGTGCAGGGCGTCACCCAGGCCGCAGGCCAGACGATGCAGTCCACCGCCGAGCAGGCACAGCGCGCGGCCGAAGCGGCAGGCGCCAAGGTCGAGGCGCTGGGTGCCAAGGTAGAGGGCATCGGTGCGCAGGCCGAAGGCGCCGTGGCCGGAGCCACAGCCAAGGTGCAGGGCGCCGTGGAAGCGGCGCAGGCCAAGGTGGAAGGGGTGATCGCTGGTGAGGTGGGCAAGGCCCTGCCGCAGGTGGACGGCGCGGTGGCCGGCATCATTGAGCGCAGCGTGGCCTGGGCGCAGGCGCAGGTGGCAGCGTTTCAGGCCTGGTTCAGCGCGCTGGACATGGGCGTGGGCGACTGGATCCTGCTCGCGATTGGCGCGGTGCTGTTCGTGGTGATCGGCATCCCGCTCATCCTCTTCATCGGCCTGGGGCTGCTGTTGCTGCCCTTCCTCATCATCGGGTGGATTGTCTGGCGCCGTCTGCGCCGGCCGGCGCGGCTGCAGCCGGCCTGAGCCTGCCGCGGACGCGCTGAGGCGTTCGCGCAGGCTTGAACCCGCGTGTCTGAGCCACAGCGCAAGACACACGCAGCAGCGCGGCTTTGGCCGATACTTGGCGCACACCCCCGCCACCGGAGCGCCGCGTGAAAGACAAGCTGATGTCTGCTGCCAATCTGCCCTTTGCGACCATGAGCACGGGCCTGGACTTTGTGAAGCAGGTCTGGAGCAACGTGGACGTGCCCAGCGGCGCTGCCGGGCCGCTGGCGGAGTCGCTCACCAAGTTCATCACGCCCACGCTGGATGTGGCCGAGATCGACAAGCGCCTGACCGATCTGCGCACCGTGCAGAAGTGGCTGGAGCTGAACCTCAACATCCTCAAGACCACGGTGCAGACGCTGGAAGTACAGCGCGGCACCGTCGCGCAGCTCGCGCGTCTCGGCCTGGCGGTGGATGCGCAGGGCGAGCGCGGCTCCATGAAGGAGCTGCCGAAGATGGCTCAGGACATGGCCGGCAAGATGCTCAGCCCGCAGCAGTGGTGGTCCATGATGAGCGGGCCGATGAACGAACTGATGGAGCAGGCGGCCAAGGCCGGCGCGCAGTCCATGGCACAGTCGGTCGTGAAATCTGCCGTCAAGGCCTCCGGCAAGGTGGCCGGGAAGGTCGCAAGCAAGGCGGCGAGTACGGCCGTCAAGACTGCCAGCAAGGCCACAGCGCCGGTGCGCGCCGTGGCGCAGGGCGTGGCCAAGGCGGCCAGCCCGGCCAAGCGCAGCGCCAAGCCCGCACCGCGCAAGACCGCTGCCAAGGCGCCCGCCAAGCGCATCCGCGCGCTCTGAGCGGCGCGCCGGCCTTGTTGCGATGAGCCTGATCGCCACCAGCCGCTTCCGCTACGGCCACGCCACCGGCAGCGACTGGCCGCAGGCCGTGGAGCGCGTGATCGACCAGCTCGATGAGCAGGCGGCCGACGAGCGCTACACCTCCAACGCCACGCTGGGCATCGCGTACTGGTCTGAAGGCTTTTCCGGCCATGCCGAGGGCATCATCGAACGCCTGAAGCTGGCCACCGGCCTGCGCCATTGGGTCGGCGCCACCGCCAATACCGTGTTCGGCGGCCGGCAGGAATATGTGCAGCGCGAGGCCTTGGCCGTGCTGCTGCTGGATGTGCCGAGCGAGGCTCTGCGGACCTTCTCCGGTACGCACCCGCTGCCCGTGCTGCCCTCCACCCAGGGGCCGCAGGCGCTCGCGCTGGTGCATGCAGACCCGCGCACGCCAGATGTGGATGTGCTGATCACCGAGCTCGCGCAGCGCACGCGCACCGGCTTCCTGTTTGGCGGGCTGACCAGCGGCTTGCCCAGTGCGCCGCAGCTGGCCGAGCGCTTTGTCTACGCCGGCCTGAGCGGCGTGGCCTTTGCAGACACCGGCAACACGGGCGAAGGACAGAGCGCGATCGGCGTGGACATCCGCGTCAAGGTCACACAGGGCTGTCACCCCGTTACAGGCTCACCCGGGCGGCCCGCGCCCAAGCCGCACACCGTGACGCAGGCCGACGCCAACTGGCTGCTGCAACTCAACGGCGAACCGGCCTTCGATGTGCTGCTGCGCGACGTGGGCCTGGGCGCCTACGCCGGCCGCATGCCACCGGGCGAAATGCTGCGCGAGAAGCTGGCCGGCGGCCTGTTCGTGGGCATGGCTGTTGCCAGCGTGAACGAGAGCGCGGCCACCGTGGGCATGGCGCACATGAGCCCCGGCGCCGTGGGTGACTACGTGGTGCGCGGTGTGATCGGCATCGATCCGCGCCGCCGCGCGGTGGCGCTGGCCGACGAGGTACAGCAGGGCGACCGCCTGCACTTCTGCCGCCGCAACCGCGAGGCGGCGCGCGCAGACCTCGTACGCTGCCTTACCGAACTGCGCGAGGAGCTGGAAGAAGCCGGCAAGGCGCCGCGCGGCGCGCTCTACATCAGCTGCAACGGCCGCGGCGTGCATCTGTTCGATGAGCCTGGCGTGGAGCTCGGCCTGATCGCCCACCACATGAAGGATCTGCCAGTCATCGGCTTTGCCGCCAACGGCGAGATTGCGCGCGATCGGCTATACGGCTTCACGGGCGTGCTGGCGGTGTTCTCTTGAGCGCGCGGCTGCTCGGCGACGGAGATTCTGCAGGCCTGCCGGACTGGATTGCGCACACCGAACTGCAGGCGCTGCCCCCGGGCGGCGAACCGCATAGCCTGTATCTGGCCGTCTCGCGCCCGAGCCCGAATGCCGACGGCGGCTGGGAAGTACGCCTGCGCATGGCCCCGCTGGTGGGTGCGCTCGTGCCCATCGTGGGCGAGGACGGCTGGCAAGCCATGAACCTTGCACTCGCCTTTGCCGAGCAGCAGTTGTGCGATCTGATCGCCGGTGGCTGGACCCTGCACCTGCAGGACGACCCCAGCGACGCGCCCGCGCTGACGCCACAGGATCTCGCAGCCATGTGGGGCCGCGCGCCGACCTGACGCGCGACGCTACGAGCGCTGCCATTCATGGCGCTGCGCTGTCGATTCGCACTGCGCTCCGGCCATCCACCGCACTCCCGCATTTGCGTGATCGGCCCCTGTGCAGAATGCCGCCCTGTAATCCACACACAGGGAGGCACCCCATGACCCGCAAGCACTTCGCGCAGCATCTGGCCGGCGCACTGATCAGCCTTGGCGCGCTGGGCGCAGGCAGCGCACTGGCGCAAACCGCAGCCGCACCGGCGGCGCCCAGCACGGAAACGTCCATCACGCTGCCCACCCCCACCGAGATCTACAAGGAGATCCGCATCACCGTGCAGGGCGAAGGCCGGCCGGTGCTGATGATTCCGGGGCTGAACAGCGGCGCCGAGGTCTGGACCGACACCTGCAAGGCCCTGCAGCCGGGCGTGCAGTGCCACATGGTGCATCTGCCGGGCTTTGCCGGCGCACCGGCCTCGCCCACTGCGTCCGAGGCGCGCTTTCTGGACACCATGCGCGACCGCCTGCTCGACTACATCGCCGAGCGCAAGCTGGCCCGGCCGGTGGTGATGGGCCACAGCCTGGGCGGCGTGCTGGCCATGACCATGGCGGTGCAGCAGCCGGCGGCCCTGGATCGCATCGTGATCGTGGACTCGCTGCCCTTTCTGGCCGGCATCCGCAACCCGAGCGCCACGGCCGACAGCGTGAAGGGCATGGCCGAAGCCATGCGCAACCAGATGCGCAATGCCTCGCCCGAAGTGTTTGCCGCGCAGACCAAGGCCAGCGCCAACGGCATGACGCGCGCCCCCGGCGGGACCGAGCGCGTGGTGGCCATGGGCCTGGCGAGCGACCGCAACACCACGGCGCAGGCCATGAGCGAACTCTGGGGCCTCGATCTGCGCCCAGTTCTGCCGAAGATCCAGACCCCGACGCTGGTGCTGGGTGCCTGGGCTGCCTACGCGCCGATGGGTGCGACCATGCTCAGCACCCTGGGCATCTTCGAGTCGCAGTACCAGGGCCTGCCCAAGGTCCAGATCCGCATGAGCGAGACGGCCTACCACTTCATCATGTGGGATGACCTCACCTGGACCGTGGCGCAGGTCAAGGGATTCATGGCGCCTTGAGCGGCACGGCGGCGCACGCGCTCGCGCAAGACTGGCAAGCGCCTGATACCCGGCCGCGCGCCGGTGCCCTGCGCCGAGCCGGCCCTGCGGCGCATCGGCGACTGTGAATGGTCCACCGCTCTTGCGATTGGGGTCTGTGAGAGCTTCTTTATGGCCGATTTCAAAGTGTTGCAGATCAGCAATATGCGGCTTTCCGCTTATCTGAAAAGCATCTTGAGATCTTTTGGTGACCTCAAATTGATAGCCGATTTTGTTCTTAACCCAGACTGTCGCTGAGCTGTCGCCGCGTTGACAAATGCGAATCATTCGCATTTAATGTGTCCATGACTGCTCCCGAATCGGTTCGCCCGGCCCCCCGCCGGTCGGCAGCCCGCCTCCCCCTTGGGGCCGAAGCCGAACCCAGCCCAGGCGCCCATCCCGCGCCATGGCTTGGGGCGACGCGCGGGAGTCGGTCATGCCCTTCCGCACCCGGCCATCGGCCGACGCGACACGAGACCGCCCACATGCCACCGCGCGACCCCCAGCACGACCCGAACACGGGCCCCAGCGGCCAGGTGCTCGCATTTCGCCCGCGCGCACCGCGGCCCGAGGCCCAGCCCGCGGCGGGCTGCGGCGCAGGCCCTTGCGCCATCGACTTGCCGCCGATGACTGCGCCGCTGATGACCTGGCGATTGGATGACGACGCGCCGAAGCACCCGAGCGAGACGCTCAGCCACGACGGCCAGGCCGTCCTGCTTGCCTCGCTGCTCACGCTGATGAGCAGCTTCGCGCAACGCGCCGCCAGCGGTCAGGTCTGTGCGGCACTGGCCTGGCGCGTGGAGCGGCACCTGGCCGAACTTGCCGAGCTCTCCGGCCCAGGCAGCCTCCACCCCGTCCTGCGCGAAACCGCAGAGCAGTTGCTGGCCGACTGGGACCAGCTGGATCAGCGCCTCGCCGCGCGATCCACCCACGCAGACGCGCCGACCCTGTGCCCTGCGCGCGCTGCACGCCCCGAGTGGCTGCGCTGGATCCTCGGGCCGGCCGGCTGAACGCGCTCAGAGCGGCGGCAGGCCGCGCTGCGCGCGATACGCGGCGATGCGCGGCAGCAGTGCAGCACGCCGCGCCAGGCTCGCAGCCGGCCAGAGCTTTTCGCGCTCATAGAAGATCTCGAAGGCCGGCACATCCGCGGGCAAGGGCACCCAGGGCAGCCTGGAGCGCGTGAAGATGTGCGCGTCCGGCGGGCAGCGCTCCGGTGCGTCCAGTGTGCCCACGCGCACGAAGGCAATGATCGGCCCGGCGCTCGCGTAGTGGCTCCAGAGCGCGACGCGGCAGTGCGGGCAACGCGCGATCTGCTGGCCCAGCCCGCTCTCTGAAGGCGTCTCGACAAGATCCGGCGTGCCCGCGGTGCAGGTCAGCTCGTCGGTCTCGATCATGGCGTTCACGGCAAACGCGCTGCCCGTCTCGCGCTGGCACCAGCTGCAATGGCAGCAGTTCACGAACATCGGCGCGCGATGCATGCGGTAGCGCATCTGGCCGCAGTCGCAGCCGCCCGTCAGATCTTCCAGATCGGTCATCGGCTTCTCACTGCCCCGCCGGCGGCTCCCACAGCTCGATCTTGTTGCCCTCCGGGTCCATCACCCAGCCGAACTTGCCGTACTCGGACTCCTGCACCTCGCCCTGCACATCGCAGCCCTCTTCACGCAGGGTCTTGATGAGCGCATGAACATCCGCCACGCGGTAATTGATCATGAAGCTCGCGGTGCTGGGTGCGAAGTAGTCGGAGTCCGCAGCATTCACATTCCAGACCGTCGTACCCACACCCTGCGGATTGTCCGGCCCCGCCCAGCTGAACGCCGCACCGCCCCAGGGCTGCACGTCGATACCCAGATGCTTCTGGTACCAGGCAGCCAGCGCAGCTGAATCACCACGCGCCTTGAAGAAGATGCCGCCAATGCCTGTGACTCGCTTCATGTCGCCCTCCCGGTGCTGCGCTCTGCGCTGACGGCATTGTGCGCCGCAGGTGTGCGCCGGTCGAGCCTGCCTAGCTCATGGCTGCGCTGCGACGCGCAAACACATCGATCAGCAGCGCGCCCACCAAGCAGGCGGCTGCGATCCAGTCGGCTACAACTACCCGCTGGATCAACGCGTTGTACCCGGGCGTGATCCAGGCCACCGCAATGAAGGCGAGCACGCTCACCAGCCCGGCCACGTAGGCCGCGGTGCGCAGCTCCACGCGCCAGGCCGCCGCGATCAACAGCACGCCCAGCAGGCCGAAGAGCACGGCGCGGTGGCGCATGAGAATGAGCAGATTGGGGTCCTCGATCGGTACGCCATACAGGCGCGCGAGCTGTGCGCCGCCCAGCACGCCAGACAGCGGCAGAAGATGGATGATTCCACTGACGATGAGCAGTACCTTGGCAAGACCTTGCATGCGGATTCCTTTGCTGGCGTAGGCGCCGAGTAAGACACACACAGACGATGACGAACGGGTCTGCACATCCTATGGATAGGGCCGAAGCCACGCTTTCAGAAACCGGCTGCGCACCGCTGCTGCTCAGCTGGGGCACGCGGGCGCTGTACCTCGGCCCCAGCCTGCGCCTGAGCGCGCACCGCAACGCTGTGGCCGTGCTGGCCGTGGCGCTGGACGCGCCCTTCGAACTCGCGCTGGACCCGCGCCGCCCGCAGGCCGGACACCGCCGCTGCACTGCCGCACTGATCGAACCGAACCGCCTGCACCAGATCAATGCCGGCGCGGGGGACTACGCCTTCATCTACCTCGACCCCTTCAGCAGTGAGCTCAAGGCGCTGCGTGCCCGCTGCGCCGAGCAACAGGCCGACGCCTGCTTTGCGCTGGCGGGCGAAGACGCACTGCGCACTGCGCTGCGCCATCTGCCGCGCAGCGCCACGGCCTGGGCCGACGAGGCCACAAGATCGCAACACCTCGCGCCGCTCGAAGCGGCGCTGCTGGGTGAGGCAATACCCGCCGCCAAGGGCGACGCGCGGGTGCGCCAGCTCGTCACGTGCCTGCACGCCCAGCCCGACGACGTGCGCGATCTGGCGGACTGGGCTGCGGCGCTGGGTGTATCCGAGAGCCGCCTTCAACATCTGGTGAAGCAGGAGACCGGCCTGCCCTTCCGACGGCTGCGCCTGTGGATGCGCCTGCGCGCGGCGGTGCTGTCAGCGAGCGGACGGGCAGCTGGCAGCACGGGCGCAGACCTGACCCGCGCAGCGCTGGACGCCGGTCTGGCCGGCAGCGCGCACCTGTCTGCCGCGTTCCGCGAGATGTTCGGCATGAGCCCCACGGCCCTGCTGGCCCTTGCGCCTGTGGTGGTGCAAATCGATGCTGAAAGCACGGCCACACATGGCGCACGCTCGTCCGCCCCGCGCCATCCACACACACAGACCGGCTACTGACGCGCCTTTTTCCGCAGCGCGGCAAACCCCAAGTGACCCTGCTTGGTCTGCCACCCACAATGGCGCCCATGAACCTCTGGACCTACAAGCGCCGCTTTCAGATCGACGGCAAGACCTACCTCGCGGCCACGCGCTTCGACTTCAAGACCCTCACTACGACGCTGAGCCTGGACGGGCAGGTGCTCGCTGAGGACAGCACGCAGTACACGCAGCCCGGCGGGCAGCGCAACCACGTGCTGCGCACGCAGCTGCCCGATGGCCGCGGTCTGGTGGTGACGGCTGGCTACATCAGCAGCTGGACGACCGGCATTGCCGTTCACATTGACGGTGCGCTGGTGCATGAGAGCCACCCCGGCCGCAAGATCGAGTGGCCCGACTGGTCGCGCAAGATGGCGGATGGTGGCGACGACCCGGTCGCCCAAGCCCGCGCCACGGCTGAACAGCAGCGCCAGACCGAACAGTGGAACCGCAACAAATACTCCATCTACGTGGACATTGCCCTGGGCCTGCTGTTCTTCGTGGTGGCCAAGTTCACCAACCTGACCACCGCAGCGCTGGTGGGTGCGGGCGCGGGGCTGGCCATCGTGGTCATTCAGCGCTTTGTGCGCGTGGACCTGCTGGGCGGGCTGGCGATGTTCGGCATCTTCATGCTGCTGGTCAGCGCCGGCTTCTCGCTCGTGTTCGATGACGAGAACATGGTGAAGATGAAGGGCACCATCCTCGGGCTCTTCGTGGCCGCGCTGATGCTGAGCGATGCGCTGGGCAACGGCGGGCGCTACTTCGGTGTGCGCATGCAGCGCTACATCCTGCAGCCGATTGACCCGGCGCGCTTCACGCTGGGCCTGGGCTGTCTGGGCCTGTTCATGGCGGTGCTGAACTGGGTGGTCGCCAAGGTGGCCAGCACCGACACCTGGCTGTTCTACACAACCTTTGTGGACATCGTGATCAGCGTGGCGCTGTTCTTTGTGGTGCTGAAGTTCGCGCGGCGCGACGAGCCGGCAGCGCCTGCCGCGGGGGGCGCGTCGCCGTCCTGAATCCGGGCGGCCTGCGTGGCGGATGACGCAGGCGCACGGCCCGGCGCGGCCGGGCGCCGCTTGCTAGCCGATCGAGGTCGCTATGAGGCAGAACGCAGCCTTCTAAGCTTTATCTTTCGACCGAAATCGAATTATTTTGCCATCAGAATCTGCCACTATCCTCACAGCACAAGCGGAAAGCCAATTTTTTATTTTTGGCTGAAAATGATCTATTCAGCTGCGCGGGCTCGTGCCGGCTCGGCCACATGCAGCGGCTCGGGCGCGGGCGCAGGGCCGGCATCCACGGGCTTGACCCGCCCGGCGAGCCAGAGCGTGACGAAGCCGGCGGCCAGCGCCACGTAGCCCACCACGTTGTAGTTGAGCAGCGTGCCGTCGGGCTGTTTGACCACGATCAGCCCGGCCATAAACGCTGCGGCACCGCTGGCGGCGTTGCCCACTGCGGTGTTCAGCGTCATGAATGCGCCGCGCACGCGAGGCTGGCCGGCGGAGGTCACCATTGCCATGCCGGGGGCGAAGCGGCCGCTCACCAGCACGAAGAACAGCGCAGACACGACCATTACCACCCAGGCCGGCACGGGCGGCAGATGGGTCATGAGCAGGATCGGCACCATCGCACACAAGGCCAGCACTCGATATACGCGCGCCTTGCCGTAGCGGTCCGCCAGCTTGCCGAACCAACGGCTGGTGAAGAACGTGCCAGCGCCACCTAATAGATACATGAGTGGCAGCAGCGTCTCGGGCAGGCCAACGTTGGCCGTGAGGTACAAGGTGATGAACGGAATCACGCTGAAGCTGGCAAACATCATCAGCGCCATGAAGGCATACGCGCGCAGATGATTTGCGTCGGCCAGCGCACTGCGGATCGGCGCAAAGCCGTCCTTGAATGCGGCCAGCAGGCCCGCCATACCGCGGCCGACATGCATCGGGCCGATCTGCGCAGGGATGCTCGGCAGCGTGGTGTGCGCGAAGAACCACACGCCCACCGACAGCACCGCGGCAAACAGGAACGGCGCGCGCCAGCCCAGCGCCGGCACGTGGCTGGCCAGGAACAGGCCCAGCGGTACGCCCACCACCGTGGACAGCGAGAACGCCGCCATCACGATGCCGGTGGCGCGGCCGCGACGCTCGTAGGGAATGGTGTCGCCGATGTAGGTCTGCACCATCGCCCCGAGCACGCCGCCGAAGGCCCCGGCCGCGGCACGGGCGATCATCAGCGTCCAGTAGCTTGGCGCGAGTGCGCAGGCGGCCGTCGCAAGCGTGAAGGCTGCATACAGAGCCAGCACTAACTTGCGCCGATCGAACCGATCCACCGCGCTGGCCGCCAGAACGGCCGTGACCGCGGCGGCCAGGGTGTAGATCGACACCAGCAGACCGAACTGCGCGGGCGACAGGCCGAAGGCGCGCGTCAGCATCGGCGCCAGCGGCATCATGATCATGAAATCCAGGATGTGCGTGAACTGGATGCCGGCCAGCGTGGCCAGCAGGCGGCTTTCCTGGCGGGGGGTGAGCGATACGGCGGTCATGAGGGCGTGTTCTTGAGCGGGGGCCCGGTGCGGGCGCGAGCCCGAAAATCGGCTCAATCAATCCGCCGCGCGCAGGCGGCGCGCCCGGGATTAAGACGCAACCGGCCCCCGGAACATCACCGGGGGCCGTGCGCTTCGAGCCGTGCAGGAGAAGAGACAGCGTCTTGGAATTCGGGTGGTGCACGGTCAGGTGGGCGCCGAAGTGGCGGGCCGTGAACACAATCGATCTCGCGAGCGCTGGATCATTTACTGACTCTGCGGTCAGATATCTCGCAGTCTTGTTGCAGAGCCGCAAAGCGTCAAGCAAAGCCCGACTGGCCCGGTCAGGTGGCTGACGCGGTTGCGGTGCGGCCTCACCGCCTAAAGTGCAGCCCATGCAACTACTCATCACCGGCCTGAGCGGCACCCTCGCTCCGCATCTGGCTCGCACCGCCGCAGCTGCCGGGCACACGGTGCTCGGCTGGGACCGCCAGCAGGTCTCGCCGGACGATCTGCCCGCCTGCCGCGCCTGGCTGGACCTGGTAAAGCCCGACGCCATCGCGCATCTCGGGTTTGGCGCGGAGGCCTGGGCCGGGCTGATGGCGCGCTGGGCGGCCGAGCGCGGCGCGCCTTTTCTGTTCACGAGTACGGCCATGGTGTTCGACCATGTGCCCAACGGCCCGCACCGGGTGGATGACGCGCGCACCGCCAGGGACGACTACGGCCAATACAAGATCCGCTGCGAAGACGCCGTGCGCGAGGCGCACCCGCAGGCCTGCATCGCCCGCATCGGCTGGCAGATTGATGCGGGTACGGGCGGCGCCGCACAGGGCAACAACATGCTCGCCGCGCTGGACGCCGAGCAGCAGCGCGACGGCCGCATCCGCGCCAGCACCGCCTGGGTGCCCGCCTGCAGCTTCATGCCGGATACCGCCGCCGCGCTGCTGCAGCTCATCGAGACCCGCGCATCAGGCACCGCCCATCTGGACAGCAACGCGGACGAGGCGCTGAGTTTCTTCACACTCGTTCAACAGCTCAAGCGCCGTTTTGGGCGCGAGCACTGGCAGATCGAGGCGCATGCGGAATATGTGCATGACCAGCGACTGCTGGCGGGGGCGAGACAAGCCGTGGTGCTGCCGCAGCTGACGCACTTCCTGGGCGCTCAAGCCTTGAGCGGCAGAACGGCGTGAGCTGATCCGCGCGCCCTCAACGCCGCCCGCGCGCCACCCCGCCCTGCTTGCGCCAGTACTGGAAGGGCTCTTCATGCACTTCCAGATCCAGCTCCGCGATGCGGGCCTGCAGTCGCTCCTGCACCTCGGCCACGGCCTGGTTGTAGACAAGCGGCGCGATCTCCTCGAGGAAGAAGCCGAGCAGCGCACCGGCGGCGATGTTGCCGATGGGCTCGTCCATCTCCTGCTCGAAGTAGCGCTGGATGGAGGCGACGGCTTCGTCGCGGGTCTCGCGCGGCAGCTCGATGCTCATGCGCTGCCGCCTTCAGGTGAAGATGCCGCATCGCCCTGTGCTGGGGCTGCAGCCGGGTCCATCCAGAATGCCTCCCAGATGTGGCCGTCCGGGTCTTCATAGCCGTGCTGGTACATGAAACCGTGGTCCACCGGCTCGCGGGGGATGCGGGCGCCGGCTTCGCGTGCCTTGGCCACCAGTGCGTCCACTGCGGCGCGGCTCTCGCAGGGCAGCGCGATCAGCACCTCGGTGCACGCGTGCGCATCGGCAATCGGCTTGGGTGTGAAGCCCGCAAAGAAGGGTTCGTTGAGCAGCATGGCGTAGAGGTTCTTGCCCAGCTGCATGCCGGCCGCCATTTCATTGGTGAAGCGCGCGTCGAAGCTGTAGCCCAGCGCAGCAAAGAAGCGCTTGCTGCGCTCCAGGTCTTTGACGGGCAGGTTGACGTAGATCTGTGAATGCATGGCACCCCTCCTGTGGCCCGAAGCGTGCCTCAGATCTCAAATTGAAGCGAACGCATCGGTATGCAACAGTCCTTTGCGCGCGCGTGGCTGCGCGGCTATCCCGGGTGCACCCGAGTTCAGCGCGTCGGCGGTGGGATGGGAACCAGACCGGGCAGGGGGTCCGTCACGAGGTCGATGATCGACTGCAAGCCGCGACCCGTGCCTTCGGTGTCGGTGCACAGCCGGCAGCGCAGCGGCTGGGCAGCCAGCATGGGAAATGCGGTGGCGAAGCGGGTCTTCGCTTCGGCCTGCGTGATCGGTTTGGGGTCGAACCGAAGCAAGGCCGGCTGGTTGGGCAGCCGAGCTTGCTGCCGTTGCCAGACGCCGAAACTGCCCAGGTGAATGACCTCCCCGGCGCGCAGTTCGAAGGGCCGCGCAAGCACCTCGTTGCTGAGCGGTCGCGACGGCAGGCCGTCGCTCACGCGATTGAAATAGGGTTGCCAGTAGGCGACCCGGTAGCGGCCGGGTGGCAGCTTCAATGTCACCGTGCGCGGGGTGGCATCGTCGGGCGCAGCGGGGCCCTCGAAGGGCAGAAAGTGGGTCAGTTGTCGGCCCTCAGGCTGGATCGCGAGCGCGACGTTCAAGGGCGTGGTCTTGGCAAACTCGACACTCAGATACGCCATGCCGGGCTCGGGGGTCGCTGTGGTGCTGATCGGGCCCTCGGGCGTCGCGCAAGCCGCAAGCACGCTCAGGCCGAGCACGGCGCAGTGCAGACGAAACCACCCCGAACGACGTCGCATGACATGCCCTCCAGACGCAGATCACCTTCATGCTAGATCAGCCATTTGCGCGCGTCAGGGGCAACTCCTGCGCTAAAGGGCGTCCAGATCACTGAGCATCCGCTGCGCCTCATCGACGATCGCCTGTCTTGCGTCTTTGTCCAGCCGGCCGATGCTCTTGGCCATGAGCGCGGTGCGCGGGTTCCTGGCCAGCACCGCTTCATGCTTGTGCAGGAAGTGCCAGTACAGGGTGCTCACGGGGCAGGCACGCGGGCCGGCCTTGACGTCCGGCTTGTAGGCGCAGCCCTCGCAGTAGTTGCTCATGCGCTTGATGTACTGGCCGCTGGCCACATAGGGCTTGCTGACGAAGCTGCCGCCATCCGCATACAGCGCCATGCCGGCGGTGTTGGGCAGCTCGACCCAGTCGATCGCGTCCACATACACCGCGAGGTACCAGTCGCAGACCTGCTGCGGTTCGATCTCGGCCAGGATGCCGAACTGGCCCGTGACCATCAGGCGCTGGATATGGTGGGCGTAGCCGTACTTGAGCGTCTGACCCACGGCGGCGCGCATGCAGGCCATGTTGGTCTTGCCGGTCCAGTACCAGGCGGGCAGCTTGCGGCTGTGGCCGTAGTGATTGGCCTGGGCCAGGCCCGGCATCTTGAGCCAGTACACGCCGCGGATGAATTCGCGCCAGCCGAGAATCTGCCGGATGAAGCCTTCGGCGCTCGCGAGATCGACGCGGCCTGCGTGATGCGCAGCTTCGGCGGCCTCGATCACTTCGCGCGGGTCGAGGAGATGCAGGTTCAGGCTGCTGGAGAGCAGCGCGTGCCAGGCAAAGGGCGTGTCGGTCCACATGGCGTCCTGCGTCGGGCCGAAGCGCGGCAGGCGGTGTTCGATGAATTGCGCAAGTGCTTCAAGCGCCTGCTCGCGCGTCACAGGCCAGATGAAGTGGCCCAGCTCGCCGGGGTGATCGGGCAGCACACGCTCGATGTCTGCAAACACCTGCTGCGTGATGGCGTCCGGCGCGAAGGTGGCGGGCGGCGTGATGGCGCCGGGCCCGGTCTTGGGGAAGCCCTCGCGGTTCTCGGCGTCGTAGTTCCATTGGCCACCGAGGGGCTGCAGTTCGCCCTTGCTGTCGCGCTCGCCGGCCTCGTCCATCAGCACGCCATGGCGCTTGCGCATCATGCGGTAGAAGAACTCCATGCGCAGCTGCTTGTAGCCGGCCGCCCAGTCGGCAAAGTCCGCCAGGCTGCACATGAAATGCGTGTCTGCAAGAAACACCACCGGCAGCTTGCGCGCGCGGCACAGCTGCTCGATGCCGGTGCGCAGGCGAAAGTCGCCGGGCTCGGTGAGCACCAGGCGGCCGGGCTTCAGCGTGTCGATGTGCCGGCCCAGGCGGTCGATCAGCCCCGGCGTCTCGGGCCAGTCGGCCAGCATCGTGTAGATGAGCGGCGTGGCGGCGGCGCGCAGCTCGGCCGCGAAGTGCCGCATGGCCGAGAGAAACACCGCGGTGCGCGGCTTGCTGCTCCACACGTGCGTGGACTCGCCCGGCGCCTCGATCATCAGCGCGGTGTCGGTGGCCGGATTCAGGGCGCGCAGCGCAGGGTTGGCGTGCCAGAGCTGGTCGCCCAGGATGAGGACGAGCTGGCTTGCGCCGTCGTTGGCGGCTGAGGGCGGGGCAGTCGCGGCGCCTTTGGGCGGCGGCAGTGTTTTCTTGGGCATGGCGAGGAGGTCTTGTCGTTTGTTATGCGTCGTCTGGCGCGTGCGCCAATGCGGACACCCGGTTTGCGCTGATCAGGTGCGGATCTTCAGGCAGGCACCCTGAAGACGTATATCCGGCGCGCCTTGCGGGGCATACGCCTTGAAGATTGGCTTGGGACAAGCGGAAACGGGCAGGCGGCCTGTTTTGCGCGTTTGGAGCTTGCAGGCTGCGGATTCTGCGGCGCGGCGTGCCAGGCGCCAAGCTGGCGTCTGCCCGGCGGCGCGGTGTCGCACTCGCTCGGCCCGTGCTGGCGATGGGGATCCCAGACTCTTCGCTTGTCTGGTGCGGATCTCCAGGCAGCCGCCTTGAAGACGCAGTGTTGATGCGCTTTTCCAGGCAGATGCCTTGGAGAATGGCTTGGGACAAGCGGAACCGGGGCGATGGCCCGCGCAGAGCCACTCAGGCTTTGCGGCGGCAAGCCTCGGAGCAGTACTTCACCTCGTCCCAGTTCTTGGCCCAGGCCTTGCGCCAGACCATCGGGCGGCCGCAGACCGTGCAGGGCTTGCTGGGCAGGCTGGCCTTGTTGCCGCGAAAGTGGGTCGTGGCGCTGGAGCTGTCGGCTTTGTGGTCGCGGCGGGACATGGTTGGACGCGAGCTTGGACGCTGAGTGGGGCGGTTTCAATGCAGACCGGCCGCGTGGGCGGCCGGTCTGGTGTTGAGCGCGCTGCGCCTTGCGGTGCAGCAAGGCGGGCAGCGTGATCGCGACGCGGCTTATTCGCCGGTCGCGGCGTGGCTCGCGCGCCAATCGACCAGCGCGCCGTGAATTTGCTGCAAGTCGTTGAACACGCGCACGCTCTTCGGGGGCTTGCGCATCAGGATCGGGCAGGAGCCGCCGGCCCAGATTTCCATCTGGCCGGGCAACTTGGCGCGCAGATCGTCCAGCCCCTCAATGACCGAATTGGGGTTCAGACAGGCCGAGAACGAGAGCGCGACGATGTCGCAGTTCTGGCTCGTGGCGGCGAGCACGATGTCCCAGACGGGCGTCTGGGTGCCCAGAGAGATGCAGCGGCCGCCTTCCAGCGCCAGCAGCGCCTCGGCCATCAGCAGGCCCAGGCCGTGGGGTTCCTGCGGGAACGTCGTCAGCAGAATGCGCGGGCGCTTGCCGGGCTGCGGGATGGTGTTGATCGCATTGCGCAGGATGACCTGCACGCTCTCTGTATAGAGATGCTCTTCGAAGATCTCGAGGTAGCCGCGTGCCCAGGCGTCACCCACCATCTGAGTGAGCGGGGAGACGATGTCGGTCACGAAACGCGCCAGACCCACACGCAGCAGCGCCTGCGAAAGACTGCGGCGCAGTTCCTCGATCTGGTGCGCCTTGACCAGCTCGATGTAGTGCTCCAGCGGCTCGGTCAGGGCCTGGCTGCCGGCAAAGCGCCGCGGCTCGGGCACCGTGGCCTCGCTCATGGCCTGCAGCTGCTCGATGGACAGCGGAATGATCTTGCCCGGACGGTGGCCGGCGTCCATCAGCCGGCGGATCACGCGCAGCTTGTCCACCTGGTCCATGGGGTAGGTGCGCTCGCCAAAGGCGTCGCGCGCCGGCTGCGGAAAGCCGTAGCGCCGCTCCCAAACGCGCAGGGTGTCCTTGGACAACCCGGTATCGCGCTCGACTGCGGCGATGCTCAGTGTCACACCTTGAACTTGACTGCGGTCGTTCATGTACAGCTCTGTGATGGCCGCGATCCCGCGCGTTTTGCGGGGTTACTGCCGGGCTCCGGTCGCGGTTCGTTCGGTTGCTGCCGAAAACACGTTGATCAAACGATGTCTTGGACAAACACTTGACGAGTCCCGCCTGAATCCATAGTATAGGTGCTGGGAGTGGGTCTTGCCTAGGACAAATCAAGTTGACACTTGTTTGTCCGCAGCTGCCCAGGGATATTCAGGCTGGGCCGCGGTGCATCGTTCACCCGGCCCTTGGGTTGCACGGATTCACGGGCGGCTGGCTTGCGCCCGGAGCGCCTGTAGCCTCGCCGCCCCTTGGGCTGGGCAAGACGCACGCCATGCGGCGAATTTCGTTCGCCGTCCCTTGAGTGAACTCAGGACGCGTCATGCACAACCATAAACAGAACTTCCTCTCCTCCTCCTCGACCCGCGCGCAGCAGGCCCGGCCGGTGCCTTGGCTGCACCATGCCGTGTTCGGCCTGACCGGCGCCGCGCTGGCACTCAGCCTGGCCCTGTTCAGCCTGCCAGCGGCCGCTCAGACCCCAGCAGCCCGACCAGGGGCCCAACCGGCAGCGGCACCAGCGCCCGCCCCGGCCAGCTGCCCCGTCTGGATGAACCAGACCCTGCCGCGGCTGCAGGATGACGCGCCGCAGAACCTCTGCCAATACAGCGGCCGCGTGCTCCTGATTGTGAACACAGCAAGTTTTTGCGGCTTCACAGAGCAGTACAAGGGCCTGGAAGCGCTGCACAGCCGCCTGCAGGCGCGCGGCTTCACGGTGCTGGGCTTTCCGTCGAATGACTTCGGTAATCAGGAACCGAAGAGCAACAAGGAAATTGCCGAGTTCTGCGAAGGCACCTTTGGGGTCAAGTTCCCCATGTTTGCCAAGAGCGCCGTTCGCGGCAAGGACACCAACCCCGTGTTTGCGCACCTGGCCAAGGTCAGCGGCTCGACGCCGCGCTGGAACTTCCACAAGTACCTCGTCAGCCGTGACGGGCAGCGCGTGGAGGCCTTCGGCTCCATGACCACGCCGGAGGATAAGACTCTGCTGGCGCGCATCGACGCGCTGCTCGCCCAACCGGCACCGGCCCGCTGATCCCGGCCGCTCTGCAAGCCGACGCATGCGCCGCACCCTGCCCCCTGGCGCACCAGCGCACCGCCGCTGCCCGCGCGCCGGCCAGCACAGGGGCGAGCGAGCAGGCGGGCACACCAGGGCGCCGGCGGCTTGGCAAGGCACGTCAGCCTGCGGCACACCGACCAAGGTGGTGTTTGACCTAGGTTTCGCGCCGACCGGTCACCATTCACAATGTCTAGGACAACACAGGGGTCTGCCCAAGCGCGCAATCCCTGTGGCACACGCTGCCCTGTCCCGTTTTACGCTGCGAAGCGCTGGCCCTCGAGGCCGACCTGGGATCCTTCTCCCTCCCTCCCTCCTGAATGTCTCGGGGCGCTTCGCAGCTCTTCTCTACCTGATCCGGCCGGATCAGGTACTAAATCCGCGCAACATCCAAACTGCGGGCCCGCACCTCCACCTGCCGGGCAGCCTCCACTTGCGCAAAAAGATACCGCTTGGTTCCTTTAGTGAACTATTTGGTAATATTCGACTCCACGATGCATCCGCCGCTGCAGGCGGGACGTACATACTCTCAAGCTCCCCTCGCACCTCTGGCAGGCTCCCATGAAGCGAATCGCGGTTGTTGGCAGTGGCATTACCGGTCTGGGCGCGGCCCATCTGCTGGCCAAGCAGCACCATGTCACGCTCTTTGAGCGCGAGGACTACGCCGGCGGCCATGCCCACACGGTGGACGTCACGCTTGACGGCACCACGCACGGCGTGGACACGGGCTTTCTGGTGTTCAACCACCGCACGTATCCGAACCTGCTGGCGCTGTTCAATGAACTGAACGTGCCCACCGCCAAGAGCGACATGAGCTTTTCGGTGCGCCTGGCCGGTGGCGCGGCCAAGGGTCTGGAGTGGGCGGGGCATTCGCTGAACAGCGTGTTTGCCCAGCGCCGCAATCTGCTGCGCCCCAGATTTCTGCGCATGCTGCGTGACCTGCTGCGCTTCAACAAGCAGGCCACTGACGACATCCTCCACCACCGCGTGGGCAACCTCAGCTTGGGCGAGTACCTCAAGCGCGGCGGCTACAGCCGCGAAATGATCGACTGGTACCTCGTACCCATGGCTGCCTGCATCTGGTCCTGCCCGACCGAGACCATGATGGCCTACCCGGCCAAGACCTTTCTGCAGTTCTGCCACAACCACGGCCTGCTCACGGGCTTCGAGGGCCGGCCGCAGTGGTACACGGTGCAGGGTGGCTCGCGCGAGTACGTCAAGCGCATACTGGCCGGCATTCATGAAGTGCGTCTGTCCACACCGGTGCATGCCATCCACCGCGGCGCGCGCCAACTGCCGGTGGTGGAAAGCGCCCGCGGCCGCGAGAGCTTTGACGCGGTAGTGCTCGCCACGCACAGCGACACCACACTCAGGCTGCTGGCACAGCCGCAACTGTCCGAGCAGAGCGTGTTCTCGCGCCTGCGCTACCAGCCCAACCGGGCCGTTCTGCACACGGACGCAAGCGTGCTGCCCAAGCGCCAACTGGCATGGTCGAGCTGGAACTACGAGACCCATGACGCCGGCGGCGAACCACAGGTCTGCTGCCACTACCTGATCAACATGCTGCAGCCGCTGCCCTTCAAGACGCCGGTGGTGGTGTCCCTGAACCCGATCACCGAGCCGAAGAACGTGATCGCCGAGTACGAATACGACCACCCGATCTTCGACGCTGCTGCCGTCGCAGCACAACAGGATCTATCGGCGATACAAGGCAACGGCGGCGTCTGGTTCGGCGGCGCCTGGGCGGGCTACGGCTTCCATGAAGACGGCCTGAAGGCCGGCTTGGCAGCGGCGCGCGGCGTGCTTGATGCGCTCGGCGTGGCCACCGCCCGCGCGGCCGAGTAAGCACGATCGAACAAAGCTGGAAAAAGCGCACACGGCCCATGCCCATGAAGAATCTCCCCATGCTCGGACTCGGTTGGGTGCGCCACGCGCGCCTCAAGCCAGCGCGGCATGCCTTCATGTACCGCGGACTGTTCGTGCGCCTGCCGATGCGTTCGGCCCGCTCGATGCGATTTGCGCCGCTGGGCCTGGCCGGCCGCCTGTTCGGCCACGACCGCGCCGCGCTGGTGAGCTTCCATGACCGCGACCACGGCCTGGGCGATGGCGCGAGCCTTGCTTGGCTGGAAGGGCTGTTGGCCGAGAGCGGCATCACCGATGCCGACGGCGAGATCTGGCTGCACACCTTCCCACGCGTCTTCGGATACGGATTCAAACCCGTGAGCTTCTGGTACTGCGAACGCGCCGACGGCAGCCTGCGTGCTGTGCTGGCCGAGGTGAACAACACCTTCGGCGAGCGCCACTGCTACCTGCTTGCGCATGCAGATGGCAGCGCGATCCGCCCGGGCCAGCTGCTGCACGCGGCCAAGGTGTTCCATGTCTCGCCCTTCAACCCGGTGCTGGGCAGCTATCGCTTCCGCTTCCTGGCTCGGCAGGACCGCTCACTGGCCCGGGTGGACTATCACGACGCAGAAGGCTGCGTGCTGGAAACATCGATCTCCGGCGAACATCGGGCGCTCACCACCGGCACCTTGAGCGCTGCGCTCGCACGCACCGGCTGGTTCACCGCCGCCGTCATTGCCCGCATTCATTGGCATGCCTTGAAGCTCTGGCTCAAGCGCGTGCCCTTCTACACCAAGCCCACTCCTCCTTCGGACCTTGTATCGCGATGAGCACTGACGCCCTCCAGAACGCAATGCGCACCTCCAGCAGTTCCGAGCGCGCCCCGCACACCGCCACGCCCGTGCATCACGCACCGGCCCGCGCCGGCAAGATGCCGGCCAAGGCACGCTTCATTCTCTCGATGCTCGAACGTCTGGAGATCGGCCAGCTCACGCTGCGTCTGCCCGACGGCAGCGTGCGCAGCTTCGGCCGGGGCGAACCGGCTGCGCATGCGCACATCACGGACTGGGCGGTGTTCGAGCGCGCCATGGCCTCCGGCGACGTGGGCTTTGGCGAGGCCTACATGGACGGTCAGTTCACCACCGACGATCTGGCCGGCCTGCTCACACTGCTCAATGCGAACCGCGTCACCATCGAGCGCGGCCTGTACGGCTCCTTCTTCGGCCGCCTGGTGTACCGGATCAAGCACCTGCTGAACCGCAACACCAAGACCAAGGCCAAGAAGAACATCGAGGCGCACTACGACCTCGGCAACACCTTCTATGCGGAGTGGCTCGACCCCTCCATGACCTATTCCAGCGCACTGTTCGACGGCAGCGCCGGCCAGACTCTCGAACAGGCCCAGCACGCCAAGCTCAAGCGCGTGTTCGATCGGCTTCAGTTGCGCGAAGGCGCCAAGGTGCTGGAGATCGGCTGCGGCTGGGGCGGATTTGCCGAGCTCGCGGCGCGTGCCGGTGCACATGTGACGGGGCTCACCCTCTCTTCAGAGCAACTGGCCTACGCCCGCGCCCGCCTGTCCACGCAGGGACTGAGCGGCGCGACGGAATTCAAGCTGCAGGACTACCGCGACGAAGGGCGCACCGGAGATGCGCAGTACGACGGCATCGCTTCCATCGAGATGTTCGAGGCCGTGGGCGAGGAGTACTGGACCAGCTACTTCGAGTGTCTGCAGCGCAATCTGAAGAGCGGCGGCCACGCCTGCATCCAGGTCATCACGATCGCCGATGAGCTGTTCGACCGCTACCGCGACGGCACGGACTTCATCCAGCAGTACATCTTCCCCGGCGGCATGCTGCCTTCGCCTTCGCGCTTTGTGGAGCTGGCCCACAAGCACGGCTTCGTGGTGGAAGACCGCTTCGCCTTCGGCCGCGACTACGCCACCACCCTGCGCATGTGGCACCAGCTCTTCAACAGCCGTCGCGAGCAGGTGCTGGCCCAGGGCTTTGACGAGCGCTTCGTCCGCATGTGGCAGTTCTATCTGGGCTACTGCGAAGCCGGGTTCCTCACCGGCTCCACGGACGTGTACCAATTCACCCTGCGCAAGGCCGCGGCATGAGGAAGCTGCTGGTCACTGCTGCACTGCTGCTGGCCACCACGGGTGCCTGGGCGCAGGCCGCCTGGGTCAGCAGCAGCATTCCCGAAGCGCGCAAGGCCGGCAACGGCATGCTGCGTTACTTCGGCCTGCATATCTATGACGCTGAGCTCTGGACGCGCCCAACCTTTGACGCTGCACAGTTCGGTGAACAGCCCATGGCCCTGCGCCTGACCTACGCACGGCGTCTGGTCGGCAAGCTGATCGCCGAGCGCAGCGAGAAGGAGATCGCGGGCCTGGGCATCGGCAGTGCCGAAGACCGCGCTCGCTGGCTGGCCGAGATGACCAAGCTCTTCCCGGACGTGGCCAAGGGCGACAGCCTCTCCATGCTCTACACCCCGGGCCAGGGCGCGAAGTTCTTCCGCAATGACAAGCCGCTGGGCGAGATTGCCGACCCGGTCTTCGCACGCGCCTTCATCTCCATCTGGCTGCACCCCAAGACCTCCCAGCCTGGCCTGCGCGCCCAGCTGATCGGAGCGAAGTGATGACTGCGCCGGCGGCCCACGCGACGGCTGAACACCGCGCGGCGAGCGCCGGCGCCGGAGATGCATCGGGCGCCGCGCGGCTCGGCTTAGGCTCGCTGGGCGCCTACGCGGCTTTCGGCCTGCCACTCGCGCTGCTGGCCACGCCGGTCAACCTCTTCGTGCCTGCGCTCTACGAGCAGGCGACCACCCTGTCGCTGGCCCTCATTGGCGTGCTGCTCTTCGGTACGCGTCTGGTGGACGCCATCGTGGACCCGCTGCTGGGCGCCTGGGTGGATGCGCAGAAGCGCACCGGCCAATACTGGCGGCCGATTCTGCTGGCCAGCCTGCCGATGACCGCGGGCTTCATCGCCCTGCTCAATCCGCCCGCCGGCATGGGCACCGTGGCCGCGGCGGCCTGGCTGTCCGGCTCAATCGTGCTCGTGTACATCGCCTACTCCCTGGCCACGGTGGCCTATCAGGGCTGGGGCTCGGAGCTAGCCACGGACGACGCCGGTCGCACGCGTGTCACGGCCGGGCGCGAGGGGCTCGGACTGGTCGGCGTGATCGTGGCGTCCATCCTGTTCCAGCAGGCGGGCTTGCCAGCGCTCGTCGGCGTATTCGTGGTGCTGATGCTGGTGGGGCTGCTGCTTCTGGGCCGCTTTGCGCCCCGCCCGCTGGCGGCTGGCGGCGTACCGGCAGACGGCCGGCATGGCTGGGCGGTGCCGCTGGGTTCAGCACGCATGCGCTGGCTGCTGGCGATCTTCACGCTCAACGCACTCGCGCCATCGATCACCGCCACCCTGTTTCAGTTCTTTGTGACGGACCGGCTGGGCTTGAAAGAACACATCGGCACCTTTCTCGCGCTGTACTTCCTTGCCGGCGCAGCCAGCATGCCGGTCTGGGTCTGGCTGGCCAAGCGCTTTGACCTGCAGGGCCTCTGGTTGGCCGGAATGCTGGCCTCGATCGCGTCCTTTGTCTGGGCCTTCAATCTGGGAACCGGTGACTTCACGGCCTTTGCGGTGATCTGCCTGCTCTCGGGCCTGGCATTCGGCGCCGACCTTGCTCTGCCGCCTGCTCTGCTCGCTCGCGTGATCGACGCCAACCAACACCGCGGCGAACGTGAGGGCGTGTACTTCGGCCTCTGGAACTTCGCCAACAAGCTGGTGTTCTCGCTGGCTGCACTGATTGCGCTGCCCCTGCTGCAAAGTCTGGGCTACAGCCCGGGCAGCTCGGCAGCAGAGCCGCTGCAGGCCCTGGCCGTCAGCTATGCGCTTGTGCCCTGCGCGCTCAAGCTGCTGGCCTTCGGCTTGCTTGCAGCCGCATGGCGCGGCCAGAAAATCTAGACCACAAACACAAGGACACTCCTCATCATGTCTCTGCTCAAACTCTTTCGTGCCGGGCTGATCGCGCTTGGCCTTGTTGCCCTGAGCGCCTGCGCCGGCATCGACCCCGCCAAGTACGTCAATGAAAAACCGACACTGGACATGCGCCAGTACTTCAACGGCACCATCGATGGCTACGGCATGGTGCGCAATCGTTCCGGCGAAGTCACGCGCCGCTTCGTGGTTGTCATCAAGGCCAGCTGGGCGGGCGACGTGCTCACGCTCGACGAAGACTTTGTCTGGAGCGACGGCCAGAAGGAAAAGCGCATCTGGACGATCCAGCGCCGCGCCGATGGCACATGGTCCGGCAAGGCCGACGGCGTGGTGGGTGAAGCCACCGGCAAGCTCTCGGGCAATGCCTTCAACTTCCGCTACACCTTCGATTTGCCCGTGGGCGACAAGCGCTACCACGTGAACTTCGACGACTGGCTGTACCTGATCGACGAGCGCAACATGCTCAATCATGCGCAGATCAGCAAGTTCGGCTTCAACGTGGCCGATGTCTTCATCAGCTTCAACAAGCGGCTGCCCGCGCAGTAAGTCTCACGCCAGAAGAACAAGGCAGACTGGATCCATCATGAGCTTGAACACACCCATCTCGACCTGGCAGGGGCTGCGGGTCTGGGTGATCGGCGCCTCTACCGGCATCGGCGCGGCCGCGGCCGAGCAGCTGTACGCGCAGGGCGCGCGCGTCATCGTGTCCGCCCGCAAGGCCGAGGCCCTGGAGCAGTTCGCGGCGGGCAAGGACAGCGAGCGCGCCATGGCCCTGCCCCTGGATATTGCCGACCGCGCTGCCGTGCTGGCCGCGGCCACGCAGATCGAGGAGCGCTGGGGCGCACCGGACCTCACCCTGGTGGTGGCCGGCACCTACAACGAGATGCGCGCCTGGGAGTTCGACCGCGACGTGGCCGCCAAGCTGCTGGACATCAACCTGAACGGCCCGCTCAACGTCATGGAAGCCATGCTGCCGCGTCTGCTCAAGGAACGCGAGCGGCGCAAGGGCTATCTGGGCATCGGTTTCGTGGCCAGCGTGGCCGGCTACCGTGGCCTGCCAAAGGCGCTGATCTATGGCCCCTCCAAGGCGGCGCTGATCAACATGGCCGAGGCCCTGTACTTCGACCTCGCGCCCAAGGACATCGGCGTGCACTGCATCAACCCCGGCTTTGTGGACACACCGCTCACCAAAGGCAACGACTTCCACATGCCCGACCTGATGAGCCCGCAGGACGCCGCGCGCGAGATGCTGGCCGGCATCAAGGCGGGTGAGTTCGAGATCAGCTTCCCGAAGAGCTTCACGCGCAAGGTGAAGTTTGCGCGCCTGCTGCCGCCCACGGCCTACTTCAAGCTGCTGCGGCTGACCACCAAACTCTAGGCACCAAGGTATGAACCCCACCGAGTTAGCCGGCGCCGTGGGACGCGCCAAGGACTTCTTCGAACACCTGTCGCGCGCCGACACGCAGCGCATGGCGCAGATCTACACCGATGACGCCTGGTTCAAGGACCCCTTCAACGAGGTCAGTGGTGTGGATCGCATCGCCGCCATCTTCAACCACATGTTCGATCAGGTGGAGCGCCCACGCTTCGTGGTGACGGATGCGGTGGCCCAGGGCGACAGCGCCTTCCTCACCTGGGACTTCATCTTCAGCTCAGCCCGCATGGGCGGCGAGCAGACCGTGCGTGGCGCAAGCCACCTGAAATTTGCCGCGGACGGGCGCATCACCTACCACCGCGACTACTGGGACGTGGCTGAGGAGCTGTACGAAAAGATCCCTCTGCTGGGCGGTTTAATGCGTTTTCTCAAGAAGCGTGCGGCAAGCTGACACCGTCGTGTCATCCAGAACACCCCGCTCAAACCTAAACTCGTAGTTGTTTCTTGCCTGACGAGACCGCCATGCTGTATCCCGAGCTCTACAAGTCCCTTGAAAACGTGCGCTGGCACATGGACACGGACATCCCTTGGGATGAGTTCGATGCCAGCAAGCTGTCCGACGATCAGGCGCAGACCATCAAGATGAACGCCATCACGGAGTGGAGCGCCCTGCCCGCTACCGAGATGTTCCTGCGCGACAACCGCGGCGACAGCGACTTCTCCGCCTTCATGAGCGTGTGGTTCTTCGAAGAGCAGAAGCACAGCCTCGTGCTCATGGAGTACCTGCGCCGCTTCCGGCCGGATCTCGTGCCCACCGAGGACGAGCTGCACAACGTGCGCTTCGAGTTCGATCCCGCCCCGGCCATGGAAACGCTGATGCTGCACTTCTGCGGCGAGATCCGGCTGAATCACTGGTACCGCCGCGCCAGCGAATGGCATACCGAGCCGGTCATCAAGCACATCTACAAGCTCATCAGCCAGGACGAAGCCCGCCACGCCGGCGCCTACCTGCGCTACATGAAGAAGAACTTGACCGACAAGGGCGCCGCCGTGGCCGAGACCGCGCGCAATGCCTTCGCCAAGATCGGCGTGCTCATGGCCAGCGCCCGGCGCACAAGCCAGGCCCTGCACCCGACCAACCTGCACGTGAACAAGGCCCTGTTCCCCAATGACACCGTGCAGTCCCGCCTGCCCGACCCGGAGTGGCTGGAGCGCTGGCTGGACACGCAGATCAACTTCGACGCCGTCTGGGAGCACAAGGTCGTCGAGCGCATCCTGCACAACATGGGCATTCTGTTCGACCGCAGCTTTGCCAGCGTCCAGGAGCTGAACCGATTCCGCAAGGAACTTGCGCGCAGCGTGGGCGACAAGCTCAGCGGCGGGGGCGATACGGCGCCCGCGTAAGCCGTCCTAGACTCGGAGGCTTCCCGTCCACAAGAACACGGAGCCTCCGAATGCAATTCCGCCGCCTGGGCCGCGCCGGCCTCAAAGTGTCCGAACTCTCCTTCGGCAGCTGGGTTACCTTCCACAACCAGGCCGATGTGAAGGCCGCTGTCGAGATGATGGCCGCCGCCTGGGACCACGGCGTCAACTTCTTCGACAACGCCGAGGTCTACGCCAAGGGCGAGAGCGAGCGCATCATGGGCGCCGCGCTCAAGAAGCTCAAGTGGCCGCGCGAGAAGGTCGTCGTCTCCACCAAGTTCTACTGGGGTCTGAACGACGGGCCCAACGAGCGCAACACGCTCAACCGCAAGTACCTGCTGCAGGCCATGGACGGGTCACTGAAGCGCCTTAACCTGGACTTCGTGGACCTGGCCTACTGCCACCGCCCCGACCCGAACACGCCCATCGAAGAGACCGTCTGGGCCATGAGCGACATGGTCACGCGCGGCCAGGCCCTCTACTGGGGCACGAGCGAATGGAGCGCCGACGAGATCCGCGCCGCGTGGCTGATTGCCGACAAGCACCACCTGCACAAGCCCGTGGTCGAGCAGCCGCAATACAACCTCTTCCACCGCAAGCGTGTGGAGAAGGAATACGCCCGGCTCTATGAAGACTGCGGCATTGGCCTCACCACCTGGAGCCCGCTGGCCTCGGGTCTCTTGTCCGGCAAGTACCGCAAGGGCATCCCCAAGGGCAGCCGCGGCGCCCTGGAGAACACCAAGTGGCTGGCCGATCAGCTCATCGACAAGCCCAAGAACGCCGCCACGGACAAGCTGGAGAAGGTCGCCAAGGAACTCGGCTGCACCCTCTCCCAGCTCGCCATCGCCTGGTGCGCCAAGAACCCGAATGTCTCCACCGTCATCACCGGCGCGTCCAAGCTCGCGCAGGTCAAGGAGAACATGAAGGCCGTGGACGTGATCGCCAAGCTCACGCCCGAGGTGATCGCCAAGATCGAAGAGATCACTGCGCCGCTGGCTGGTTGATGCGGTTCACCGCAGTCCGGGTCTGGCGCCCGGACTGCGAAAGCGAGATGGGCTCGGGGAGCGGCTCTTCAGGGCAAAGTGGCTGGAGAGGCGCACGGAACAAGCGGAAAGCTGATTGACGGGCTAGGCGGCGTCCTCAGACAAAGGCGCCACATACTCTGCCCATCCGATCAGGTTGCCTGCGCCCAAGTGAATCTCCCAGCGGAAGCCCTGCTTGAACAGGTTGGCGTCCTGCTCCAGCACCAGCAGCCGCGCCGTCGCATCAGCACATTCGCCTGGCGCAAGAAACGACGGCCCTACGAACTCAAGCATTCCGATGAAGTAATCAGTCGATCGGCCGGGGATGCGGTGATTCGGCAGGCGGCGCGACTCGAGGCCGGACCGTGCATCGGGTTCAACGCAGACTCGTACACGCGCACAAATCAATGCTTCGCTCAATGGGTTCTCCTGCTGGTCGATAAACGCAAGCGAGCCGAGCAAGGGATGCATCGCGGCCACCAGCCCAATTCTCGTCTCGGCAGTTGCGGCGCGACAATCGTCCCACGCGGATGAATCGACCTTACGTATCGGCGAGCTTCCGCCACAGGAGTCAAGATTTGAGCCACCCCACCGCCCTCATCACCAACGCCCTCGAATTCGCCGGCCCGCCATCTGTGCAGGCGCTGCTGGACGCAGGCTTTGCCGTCACGGTGCATGACCGCAGCTTCACATCCCAACACGCGCGGGACGCCTACGCCGTGGCCCACCCGCAGGTGCGCGTGCTGGCCGAGCAGGCGCCGGATGCGGTCATCGCAGCCGCCAGCGGCGAGCACGGCGCGCTGAATGTGCTGGTGAGCAATGACGCCTGGCCCGCGGTGCACGGCCCCACGGAGCAGACGGATGTGCAGGCCCTGCGTGACACGCTGGATGCGCTGGTGGTGTTCCCATTTGCGCTGATGCAGGCCGCCATGCCGGTGCTGCGCCGCACGGCCGGCTCGCGGGTAGTGATGATCACCTCCAACCGCACCCGGCTGCCCGTGAATGGCGGGGCGATTCCTGATGCCGCGCGGGCTGCGCTCAATGCGCTGGTGCGTTCCTTCAGCATCGAACTCGCACCGGCTGGCATTCCGGTGAACGCGATCGCGCCCAACTATCTGTATAGCGAGACCTACTACCCGAAGGCGGTGTTTGTGGACGACCCCAAGGGCCGCGCCTTTGTGGAGCAGGTGGTGCCCGCCGGGCGGCTGGCGCGGCCAGAGGAGATCGGCGAACTGGTGCGCTACCTCGCCACAAACACCGGCACCTTCATGACCGGCGCGATCATCGACTTCTCCGGCGGCTGGCCGGTGGCACCTAGGCGCCCGGACTAGCGCAGCAAGATCGGCTCTGGATGCGGCTTTCCAGACCAAAATGGCTGAAGAACCGCGCAGGACAAGCGGAAAGGCACGGTGGACGTTCGTTCAGCGCGGGCTGCTCCACTTGCCGCCCTGCGCCAGGCAGCTCTTGCGCGTGTCTTCGAGCAGCTTGGCGTCGCGCTTGTAGTAGCGGGCGTTCATCGCGCCGCCAAAGATGCCCTCGCAGGTGGCCTGCGGATTGGGCGGGCAGGCGGCCGAGAAGCTGAGCTTGGCGGTGTAGGTCTCGCCGGCGAGCGTGAATTCGCTCATGCCCTTGCAGGCCTCGCGGAACTCGGCCGGGGGCATGGTGCGGTTCTCGGCGCAGTCGCTGATGAGCACGCGCTGCGCGCCAATCTTGAAGTCACCTTCCAGCAGGCAGGTCTTCTCCTGCGCCATGGCAGGGGTGGCAATGACCAGCAGCAGCGCAGCGCCAGCCAGTGCGTGAGACAGTGAGGGGATGGCAAGCATGGGGGCCTCCGGTGCAGCGTGCCGCCCGGCGCGGCGCGCAGGGCTCGGCAGTACGGTTGTATCGGAGTCCGCGTCGCGCATCCACCCGGTACCGCCCGCGCCTCGCCCGAACATGGGATCGGCGCACTAAGCTGGCCGCTCTCCCTCCCGGAGCACGCCATGCACGAAGGTTCCTGCCACTGCGGCGCCATTCGCCTCACGCTGCCTGCCACACCCACCAAGGCCACGCTGTGCAACTGCTCGGCCTGCCGGCGTGTGGGCGGGCCCTGGGTGTACTTCGAGTGGGGCACGGTCAAGATCGAGTACGACGAGGGCGCGCGTGGCGAATACGTCTGGGGCGACCGCACCCTGACCCGCGTGTTCTGCAAGCGCTGCGGCTGCAGCACCCACTGGGAGCCGATCAACCCGGAACCTGGTGCACGTCAGGGTGTGCATCTGGGCAACTTCTCGCGCGAGCTGCTGGCCAGTGTGCCGGTGCGGCGCTTCGATGGCGCGGACAGCTGGACCTTCATCGACCCCTGATCGACCCATGACCGCCGCGCCATCCGCATCAATGCGTGCCGCAAGCTTCAGCCGCGACGCAGCAGCCGCACGCCCAGGCCCATGAGCCAGAGGCTCCACACGATGAACGCGGCCATGGGCGCATGCGCCAGGGGGCCGACGCCGAACCCAATGGCCGTGCCGAGCTGCTCGCTCAAGCCCACCATGAAGAGGGTCGCGGCAAGCCAGCCCGCCGCCTTCAACCAGGCGGGCTGAGCAACGGCCCGAACCATCAGGATCGTCCAAGCCGCCATCAGCATCTGGCCCAGATGCTCGCCGAGGCCCACGCCCAGCAGCTGGTGCTGAGCAGCAAACAGCTGCTCGATGCCCGCTGCATCGGCCGGGCTGGCAAAGGCATGCAGGCGCGCCAGCATGGGCACAAGGAAGGTCCAGCGTGCCAGGGCGATCCATTGCACCAGGGCGCTCGCTAGACCCACAAGCGTGGCCGTGCGCATGCGCGGATCGTCCCGGTCGAGCGCGAGCAGGCCGAAGGCAAACACGCCGATGCTCATCGCATAGGCATACCAGACCCAAACGAGGCCCGGGCCAGCGCCGTAGAAGGTGCGCAGCGCGTCGGCGGCTGGCGCGCGCAGCACCTCGGGGTAGTGGAAGCTGGCACTCAGGATGCCGAAGGGCACCTGCACGATCAGCGGGAAGAGCAGCAGAGCCCAGGCGCCCAAGCGGCGGGCCGTCGTGAGGGGTCGCGCGGCGCTGGCAGCAGGCGTGTCGGTGGCAGGCGACGCAGCCACAGCGGCCGGGCGGATGGACAGGATAGGCAGGGAAGACATGGTCAGGCTCCAATCAATACGCCGGCGAGCGGCGCGGTGGCGATACGGGTACGAGTGGGATGTGCGTCAGTCCGTTGGGGGTTCGACGAGGCAGGCCTCAGGGCTTGAACACCAGGCTGATGCCGGGTGTGGGATTCACCTTGGTCTTGAAGCCATGGGCCGCGGGAATGACGGCCACCCCGAGGCGCAGCGCCACATTGGGGTGCGGTCTGACCTGCGCGCCGGCCTCGATGATCACGAAATTGCGTCCGTCGCGCGGTCCGTCCACGCCACGCAGCGCTGAGGCCGAGACATACCAGCGGTCATCGATCCAGCGCGTCGCGCCGATGCGCGCAAAGCCCGAGGCCTCGCTGCGCGCCGACCCGGGGTCGCGCAGGATGGTGCTGTAGTAGCCGGCGTGCACGGAGTAGTCGCCCTTGCGGTACTCCAGGCCCACGGACGGATTGCGGAACCCGTTCAGGCTCCACTCGCTGCGGTCGCTCTGGGCGAGGGCGGACACGGCGCTGCCGAGCAGCAGGATGGCAAATACCGACTTGCGGGTGGCGCGGACTGCGGTCAAGCTCATGGTCAATCTCCTTCAAGACAGAGGGCTGGGATGAGTGACAGTCTGTGCGTCGCCCACCCCGGCAACCATGACCCAATACGCAGCCGGCATGACCCAACGCGCATTTCGCAGCCCCACCGTCTCTGCCGGCCTGGCGCATGGTCTGCAGCAGTACGCCGTCGCAATCGGCCAGAGCCCGGCCCAGGTGCTGGCTGCCTTCGGGCGCCATGCCCGCTATCTGAGCGAACCGGACTACCGCATTCCGTGTGCGGACTACGACCGCGCCTTCGTCCAGCTGGCCGCACAGGGCGACGAGGCGCTCTTCGGCCTGCAGTTCGGCGCAGCCTCGCGGCTGGCTGACTTGGGCGTGCTGGGCTTCGTGCTGCTGTCCAGCGCCACGCTCGGCGAGGCCTTGCGGGCTTATCAGCAGTACCAGCGCGCGCTGGGCGAGACCTTGCAGCTGGACCTGCAGGTGCAGGGTGCGCAGGCGCGCCTGAATCTCCTGCCGGTGGACCCGAGCGCAGCGCAGCCGCACCGCATCGAGGCCATGGTGGCCGCCGTCCATGTGCTGATTGCCGAGCTGTGCGGACGCGCGCTGACCTGGCAGGCGGTGTACCTGCCGCATCTGGATGGCAGCGCGTTGTCAGCACGGCGAACGCAGGCGGCTGCGCGGCTGCTGGGCTGCGCGCCACAGGTGGGCGCGGCAGCCCTCGTGTTTGCCGCCACGGCGCTGGATCAGGCCGTGCGCCCCTCGGGTGCGGATGCCTCGCTGGCCGCCGCCCTGCACGCCCACATGCAGCGCCGCCTCCAGGCGCTGCCCAGCGAGGGCGTGGCCACCCGCGCCGGCGCGGCTCTGCGCCGCCGGATCAAGCATTGCGAGCAGCCCAGTCTGGGCGACATTGCCTCAGACCTCGCCATGAGCCCACGCGCCTTGCAGGCCCAGCTGCAGGCCGAGGGCCAGAGCTTCCGCGCCCTGGCCGACCTGATCCGGCAGGAAACTGCCGAGTTCTTCCTGCGCCGTGGCGCGACCACGCGGGAGGTCGCCACCCTGCTGGGCTTTTCCGAAGAAGCCGCGTTCTCGCGCGCCTTCAAGCGCTGGGCCGGCTTGCCGCCAGACACCTGGCGCAGACAGGCTGCGCCAGCGCAATGACCGCTTTGCGATGACCGCTCGGCAACGCCGCGCGGCGCGGCCAAGCGCAGCGCGCCTGCAGCCCGTGCATCCAGTTACGCCACCCGTCACTTTGATCATCGACCGGCATGCGGCTCGCACCTAGTCTGCGGTGCACCACAGCACCCACCAGGGAGGGGTCATGAGCCCGCCAGCCGCAAGTCTGCACCGCCTGACCCTGATCGCATGCCTGCTCGGCCTGCTGCATGCGCCGGGTTCCGCCCGGGCGCAGGACGCGCCGCTGATCCCCAAGGGTGCAACGATCGAGCAAACGGCACCGCAAGCCGATGGGCGCCGCCTGACCAGCCTGTGCATGGGGCGCGGCTCACCCCTGGTCCTGATCGAGGCCGGACTGGGCGAGCCGGGCACCTTGAGCGGCAGCTGGACGGCGGTCATGACGCAGGTGTCCACGCAGACCCGGGTCTGCATCTACGACCGCGCCGGCATCGGGGCCAGCAGCCTCGCGCCGGCCGGCCCGCGCAGCCCGGCCGTCGTGCTGCAGGACCGCGCGGCGGTGCTGCAGAGCCTCCTGGGGTCGCGCCCGGCGCCTTATGTCGCCGTCGGCCACTCGATTGGCGGGCTGATCCTGATGGCATCCACTGCGCCCGAGGCCCCAACGCGCGTCTTCCCGGTGGCCGCCGCAGTGCTGGTGGACAGCGCCCATCCAGACCAATGGACACGCTGGGTCAAGCTGCTTGAGGATGCTGCCGCGCGCGGTGACCGCAGTGGCGACGGTGGACGGCAAGCACTCGCCGCGCAGTGGGCGGCCCCCGACCGTAATCCGGAACGCCTGGACCTTCAGGCGCTTGCGGCAGCCGCGCGGCGTGCGCCCGGCTTTGGCGCAGCGCCGCTGACCCTGCTGCGCCATGCCGATCAATGGAAGGTGGATCCCGCGCTCTCGCCCGCGCTGGCCGCGCAGGTACAGGCCAGCATGACCGAATTGCAGAAGGACCTGCTCAAGCAGAGCAGCAAGGCGAGCCTGCGCGCCTCCGCCCAGGGCGGGCATGCCCTGCAGGCCGAGGATCCGGCGCTGGTGGCAGCGGCCATCCTCGAACACGTGGCCGCGCTGCGCAGTCGCCCCTGAGGATGCAGCGCACGCTGCCCTTGCTGCGTCGCGCCACGCCCATTGCAGCAGAGGCGGTCTGGGCGATGCCGAAACGGCAAGCACCCAGTCTCGCGCACGGCCCGGTCACAAATTTCTGCGTGCTCCAGTCAAAGAGTTCATCGCCGCAGCTGCGGCATGAACCGGAGCACACAGATGCCTTCCTCCTCCTCGAACAAAGCTCAACGTCCCATCCCTGCACTGCTGCGCCGGCTCACACTGGCGGCCGGCCTCGGTGCCGCCGCTCACGCCCAGGCTGCGACCGGCCCCGTTCCAGAGCCTGCGGCGCTGGCCCAGGATGTACCTGTGGTCGCCGTGGTGAACGTCCCGGCCCCCTGGTATGCCGCAGACGCGCTGATCAGCAAGCGCATGAAAGCCACCACGGCCGAGTATCAGGCCGCCCCGGGGCTGCTCTGGAAGTACTACACACTCGCCGACAACGCGCCCGACCTGAGCCCGCTGGTTCCGACCGACGTGGCGCGCATGCCGGCCCGCGCCGACACCGAGCGCACCTTCGGCGGCATCTATCTCTGGAAGGATGCACGTGCAGCCGGCAACTGGTTCGGGCCGGCCTGGTTCGAGCGCGTGCGCAAGAGCCGGGGGGTGGAGGGCCGCGTGCGCCTGTTCGAGGCGCCGGTGGTGCTGGACAACACGCCGACCCGCACCGACCCGGCCAGCCTCGGCGGACGCTATGCCGTAGCCACGCTGCTGACAGTGCCCATGCCGGCCGGCCTGTCGCGCGAGACCCTGATTGCCGCCTTCCGTGCCTCGACACCGACCTACCGCGCCGTCGAGGGCCTGCAGCGCAAGTACTTCATCATCACGGCCGATGGCCGCATGGGCGGCATCTATCTCTGGCGCAGCCTGACCGATGCGCAGGCACACTTCACGCCGGCGGCGCTGGCCGCTGCACGCACGCGCTACGGTGCCGCGCCCGTGCTCGAATGGTTCGAAGTCCCGCTAGTGGTGGCGGGTCAGACGGGCAGCACACAGTGAGCTTGAGTCATCACAGCGGATCGGAGCGCGCATGAAGATCACCAACCCCGACCCCGAGCTGCTGCAGGCGGCCCTTGACGGCAAGCTGCCCGCCGTCGAGGCCCTGCTCGCGCTGATCCAGCCCGGCGTGTTCCAGCTCGCCGTGCGCATGCTGGGCAACCGGGACGATGCAGCCGATGCCACCCAGGAGATTCTGCTGCGGGTGGTCACCCACCTCGGCAGCTTTCGGGGCGAGTCGGCCTTCAGCACCTGGGTGTACCAGGTGGCGCGCAACCAGCTGCTCACGGCAGTCACCCGCTCGCGCGAGCATCCGGAGCTGTCCCTTGAGGATCTGCAGTCCCGCCTGGGCCAGGGCCTGGCCTTCACCGAGCAGCTGCAGGCCGAGGCGCTGCGCATGGGGCTGCATGCCCCGGCCCAGATGCCCGGCCCGGAAGAGGCTGTGGCCGCGCGCGAGATGGCGGTCAGCTGCACCCAGAGCATGTTGATGGCCATGGACCGGGACCAGCGCCTGGCCTATCTGCTGGACGTGCTATTCGGTCTGGAAGGTGAACAGGCCGCAGCTGTGCTGGAGATCAGCCCGGCGGCCTACCGCAAGCGCCTGCAGCGCGCCCGCGACGCCCTCAACACCCACATGGGCGGCACCTGCAGCTACATCAGCGCGGACGCCCCCTGCCGGTGCGAAAAGCAGCTGCCCGCGCGCCGCGCCCACCCCGGCCCCGCGCACTACATCCCCCTGAAGCTGGTGGACAGTGAACGGCCCTCCGTGGCGGCGCACTTCGAGCAGCTCAAGCGCCTGGGCGACGCCATGGCCGTGTTCCGCGGCTTTCCGGCCTTTGCCGTGCCCGAGCAGCTGGTGGCCAACCTGCGCGCGGTGCTGGCGGCCACGCCCTGAGGGCCCATCGTGCGCGCCGTGCTCTTTCGGGTCGGGCGCGATTGAACGCAACGGACCGCGGCGGTGAAGGGCGCACTAAGCTGCACGAACCTTTTTTGGAGCGCCCGATGCCGCTGCGCCCTTGCCACTGCAGGACCGGCCCGGTCATGCGCCCGCGCTCGACGCGGCCCGGTCGGGGCAGCCGCTCGCCGCTTGGCCGTTCACCATGTCGCCGGTGAACGTGATGGCAGCAAGCACATGCTGAGCGCTGAATCAGGCCTGCGCAGACGGATCATGCTGGCCGCAACACTCGCGCTGGCCGGCGGTCTGGTCGCCGGCAGCGGCATGGCCATCATGCAGGCGGCGGGTGTATCGGCCGGGCTGCTGCGGCTGCAGGTACTGTTTCTCGTCGTGAGTCTGCTCCTGTTGGGGCTGGGTGTCTTCGCGCAGGGCCGATTGTCACGGCCCGGCACGCTGCTCGCGCTGTGCGCCGTGCTCGCAGCCAGTCTGTTGCTGCCTTGGCTGCTGAGCGGTGGTGTGCAGGCGCGGTGGCTGGCCCTGGGCGCGTTCCGGCTGCATCTGGCGCCAGTGGTGCTGCCGGCCCTGCTCGTCCTGCTGGGCGGCCTGCTTGATCACGCCGGGTTCCGGGGTCAGCGCGCGGCGCTTGCGGTGCTGGGCGTGGCTGGCCTTGCGCTGATGTTGCAGCCTGATCCGGCGCAGCTACTCGCACTGACGCTGGCCGCAGCGCTGCTGTGGATGAGCGCGCGGCCACCCGGGGCGGCGCTGGGCCGGCATGCTGCGTGGGCACTGGTCATCGGCGCCGTCGGGCTGGGTCTGACCGTGATCGCCTGGCAGCGCGCCGAGCCGCTGGCCGCCGTGCCGCATGTGGAAGGCATTCTTCATCTGGCCGCCGCGCAGGGGCCGTGGATGCTCGCCGCTGCGCTGCTCGCAATCGTGTCCCTGCTGGCAGCGCTGCTCATGGTGCAAAGCAGGGGCGCACGTGCAGCCGCGGCCTACTTCTGCACACTCCTTGCGCTGGCGCCACTGCAAGTCACGCCTGTGCCGCTGCTGGGTTTTGGCGCCGGGCCGCTGCTTGGCTGGGGCACGATGGCGCTGGCCGTGCTGGCGCTGAAAGATGCAGGCCACGGCCGCGCCGACTGACTTTACGCAGGCCGCGTGGCGGGCACTGAGCATGGGACACCACCTGGTGGCAGCCACAGCAGCATTGAACGCACGCAAGGGCGAAGACTCCACCCCCGGTATCGCTTGCTGGGTGGGCTTCTTCAGCCATTTTGGCCTGAAGAAGCGCATGAATACTCAGTGTGCGTGAGCGAGTGCGGGCTTCAGCTCAGGAGGTCCATGCTCGCCAGGGTGCCGCGTGCGCCGGCCTGCGCCGCGCCACCCAGGGCGTAGAGCGCATCGCCCGCTGCAATCAGGCCATGACCATGGCGGGCCGTGGGCAGGCTGCTCAGCCGCGTCCAGCGCCCGTCCCCCCAGATGTAGACCGTGCTGCCCACGGAGGGTGGGTCGAACAGTTCGCCGCCCGCGGCCACGAGTTGGCCACGCCATACCGCCGCCGCGATGCCGCCGCGCGGCTCCGGGAAGGGTGCGCCTTCGCGCCAGCGGTCGGCCTTGGGGTCGTAGATGTGATGCGCGCTCTGCGGCGCATTGTTGCCGGCCACGGTGCGGCCGCTGATGATGTGCAGCTCGCCCGCGAGCACTGCGCCGCCGTGCGAGTTGCGCGCCAGCGGCAGGGGTGCGGCACGCCGCCAGCGGCCATCCTCCAGCACCAGATGCTCGTCCACATCCACATGGTCGCGCCAGCCAGCGTTGGCACTCCCGGTGGGCGCACGGCCACCAATGAGATGCAGGCGGCCGTCGAGTACCAGCGGCACCGCCTCGCCGATCGGCCGTGGCAACGGCGCCTGCTCCACCCAGCGCGCGCCGTCCAGGCGCAGCACGCGCGGCGTAGCGATCCATTGCGTCCGGCTTTCACCGCCGATGAACCCGCCCACCGCCAACAAGCTGCCGTTCACCGAGGCTAGGTGCACGTGATGCGAGGGCGTGGGCAGCGCCGGCGCCTCGCGCCACTGCTGCTTGTCCAGATCAAAAGCCACCACACGCTCGGTCGCACCGAGCTTGCCGCCAGCGTGCGTGAAACCGCCGGCCACCCAGATCTCTCCGCCGTGCAGCGCGGGGTAGATCTCCTGCACATCCAGCGGCAGGCTTGGCGCGGCGCGCCACACCGGGCCGGCAGGCGAGGCGGCCCGTGCGGACAGGCTGACCGCCAGCGGCAGGGCGGCGAGGGTGTGCAGGACTTGGCGGCGATCAGTCATGGCGGGGACGGTATTGAGGGCGGACGCACACGTTTGCGCGTGCCGGTGAACTCGATGCTAGGGCGGCTGCGTGCAGGTGCGCTGGCCGGTCCGATGGTTCCATGCATGACACGGTCACGGGGACGGATCTACGGTTTTCCTGCGCCTGCCCCTGCCGGGGCGATGAATGCAGTGCACGGGCAGATGCTGCCGCAGCCAGGCACCAGAACCGCCAATCCGATAGATCAACACAATCAATTGGCGATTCTTGTTAGCTATCAATAATCTGCTTCCCATCGCGCCGCGCTATGGGCGCAGTTTCAACAGGAAAGGATTGGCGATGCCTTCTCCCCTTGGCGCTTTGGCTGCTCCGGCCCTACAGCGCGACGACAGTGCGCTGCGCTTCTGGATCGACACGCTCAGCACCCTGGCGCGTGTCTGGTAGCACGGTCCGCATCCTTCGTTCTGCTGGCCCACCCCCCGCTTTTTCACCCCCCTGCCCCACCCCACCGAGGAGTCCCCCATGGCCGAAGTTTCCAAGTGCCCCTTCCACCACAGCGCCGGCAGCGCCGCCGCCTCTCCGGTTGGCCGCGGCACAACCAATCGCGACTGGTGGCCGAACCAGCTCAACCTGGGCATCCTGCACCAGCACCACCCGGCCTCCAACCCGATGGACCCGGGCTTCGACTACCGCAAGGCCTTTGCCAAGCTGGATCTGGCCGCGGTGAAGAAGGACCTTGCCGCGCTGATGACCACCTCGCAGGACTGGTGGCCGGCCGACTGGGGCCACTACGGCGGCCTGTTCATCCGCATGACCTGGCATGCCGCCGGGACCTACCGCACGGCAGATGGCCGCGGCGGCGGCGGCACGGGCAACCAGCGATTTGCGCCGCTGAACAGTTGGCCCGACAACGGCAACCTCGACAAGGCACGCCGCCTGCTCTGGCCCATCAAGCAGAAGTACGGCAACAGCATCTCCTGGGCCGATCTCTTCATTCTGGCGGGCAACGTAGCCATGGAAACCATGGGCTTCAAGACCTTCGGCTTTGCCGGCGGCCGTGAAGATATCTACCAGCCCGAGGAAGACATCTACTGGGGCACCGAAAGCACCTGGCTGGGCGACAAGCGCTACAGCGCCGAGGGCAAGGGCCGCGACGCGGCCTCGCTGGAGAACCCGCTGGCCGCCGTGCAGATGGGCCTGATCTACGTGAACCCGGAGGGCCCCAACGGCAACCCGGACCCGGTGGCCTCCGGCCGCGATGTCCGCGAGACCTTTGCACGCATGGCCATGAATGACGAAGAGACCGTGGCCCTGGTGGCCGGCGGCCACACCTTCGGCAAGGCGCATGGCGCGGGCGACCCGGCGCTGGTCGGTCCCGAACCTGAGGCCGCACCGCTGGAAGCGATGGGCTTCGGCTGGATCAACCAGTTCGGCTCAGGCAAGGGCGTGCACACCACCACCAGCGGCATCGAAGGCGCCTGGAAGCCGAACCCGACACGGTGGGACAACGGCTACTTCGACATGCTCTTCGGCTACGAGTGGGAACTCACCAAGAGCCCAGCCGGCGCCCATCAGTGGGTGGCGAAGAACGTGAAGCCCGAGCACATGATCCCGGATGCGCACGATCCGACGAAGAAGCATCCGCCGATGATGACCACGGCTGACCTCTCCCTGCGCTTCGATCCGGCCTACGAGAAGATCTCGCGCCGCTTCCACGCCGACCCAAAGGCCTTTGCCGACGCCTTTGCCCGCGCCTGGTTCAAGCTCACGCACCGCGACATGGGTCCGAAGGCGCGCTACCTCGGCCCCGAAGTGCCGGCCGAAGACCTGCTTTGGCAAGACCCGCTGCCGGCGCGCACCGGTGCCGTGATCGACACGGCCGACATCGCAGCGCTCAAGCAGCAGATCGCCGCCACGGGCTTGAGCGTGGCTGAACTGGTGAGCACAGCCTGGGCCTCGGCCTCGACCTTCCGCGGCTCGGACATGCGCGGCGGCGCCAACGGTGCGCGCATTCGCCTGGCCCCGCAAAAGGACTGGGTAGCGAATCAGCCGGCGCAACTGGCCCGTGTGCTCGCCGCACTCGAAGCCGTGCAGCAGGCCTTCAATGCCAAGGGCGGCCGACAGGTGAGCCTGGCTGATGTGATCGTGCTGGCCGGCGGCGTGGGTGTGGAGGCTGCGGCCAAGGCCGCGGGCGTGTCCATCGACGTGCCCTTTGCACCGGGCCGCGTGGATGCCACGCAGGACCAGACGGACGTGCAGTCCTTTGCCGTACTCGAACCGCAGGCCGATGGCTTCCGCAACTTTGCCAAACGCGAGTTCAGCGTGCCGGCCGAACACCTGCTGATCGACCGTGCGCAGCTGCTCACGCTGTCTGCACCGGAGATGACGGTGCTGGTGGGTGGCCTGCGTGTGCTGGGCGCCAATACCGATGGCAGCACGCACGGCGTGTTCACCACGCAGCCGGGTACGCTCACGAACGACTTTTTCGTGAACGTGCTGGACATCGCCACCAGCTGGGCGCCAAGCCCCGGCGCGGCGGGCATCTACGAGGGCCGCGACCGCAGTTCCGGTGCGGTGAAGTGGACCGGCACTCGGGTCGATCTGGTCTTCGGCTCGAACTCCCAGCTGCGCGCACTGGCCGAGGTCTATGCACAAAGCGACGCGAAGGAGAAGTTCGTGCGCGACTTCGTGGCCGCCTGGGTCAAGGTCATGAACCTGGACCGCTTCGATCTGCGTTGAAGCCGAGCAAAAAGACAAACGGGGCCTCGGCCCCGTTTGTTCTTTGTCCGCTCTCGCGGCGCTACTTTGCCGGCGTGACAACGCGCAGGGCAGCCACTTCACGGAACACGCCCTCGGCCTGATCGCCAACGGCATAACCCTTGAGCACAGCAGGGTTGGTGAGCTTGGCCGTGTAGGTCTGGCCGCTCGCGCCCTTGACGGTAACGATGCCCGTCCTGGCATCCATCTCCGTAATGTCTGCCACGAAGCGCAATTCGCGCACCACGGCCGCGCCCGGCTTGGCGCCCGGCGCTGCATTGGCACTGTCCTTCAGCTCATTGGTGCTGCGCACGCCGCCGCCCTTCTTGAAGCTCACGCGCAATGAGCGGGTGTAGGTGGCCTCGACGCGGTCACCGGCCTTGATCTGGGCAAAGTTCTTGACCTCGGGGCCGAGCGTCTTGCTCACCACCTGGCCATCCGCCATGCGCACGGTCACCTCGCGCTTGGCGGCATCGACGCTCAGCACCTCGGCTTCGGTCTTGAAGGTCTCTCCAGTGAGCATCGCAGGCACCGATTTGCTGGCGACTGGAGGTACGGCCTTGGCTGCGGGCGCTGCTGGTGCGGCGGGCTGGGCCAGACAGGCAGCGGCCAGCCCGAAAGTGATGGATGCAACGAGCAAGTGCTTCATGGCGCGCTCCAGAGTTCCTGTTTGACGGTTCGTGGTCGATCCGCGCGCACCGCGCGCCTGCCGATCGGCCATGCGCTGAATGTAAGTCGCCCACGTGACAAATGCAGCCACCCGTACGGCGATGCGCGATCAGCGCTGCGCAGCCTGCGTCACGAGGGCCTTCAGGCCATCGAGCGTGAAGGGCTTGGGCAGGAAGGCGTCCATGCCCGCTTCGCGGCAGGCGGCTTCATCAGCGGCAGATGCGTTGGCCGTGACCCCGGCAATCATCACGCGGCGCGAGGCGCGCAGCGCCTCCTGGCGGCGCCAGCGGCGTGTGGTCTCCAGACCATCCAGGCCCGGCATCTGCCAATCCATGAGCACGAGGTCGTAGGGTTTGGCATTGAGCATGTCCAGCGCTTGCATGCCGTCCACAGCCTGGCTGACCTGCGAGCCAGCCAGCTCGAGCATGGCCACTGCCAGCGCGCGGTTCACTGCGTTGTCGTCCACCACCAGCACACGCAGCGGCTCGGGTTGCGTATCGGCCTCCGGCACCGATGCTGCCTCCGCCTGACGCTCGTTTACCGCGGCTGGTGCAGCGCTTGTCGCAGAGCCGGCGGAATCAACAGCGCCGGGCGCTGCAGCACTGCGCGCCTTCAGGGGCAGGGTCACGGTGAAGATGGAGCCCTGGCCAGGTTCGCTGCGCACGCTCAGGTTTCCACCCAACGCCTGAACCAGCTGCTGGCTGATTGACAGCCCGAGCCCCGTGCCGCCAAAGCGCCGCGCCGCGCCGGCCTGCGCCTGCTCGAAGGGATCGAAGATGCGCGCCAGATCATCCGCTGCAATCCCGATGCCTGTATCTCGCACGCAGAACTCGATGGTCGGCCCCGCTTGGCTGGCGCCGCACGCCACTCGCAGCTCCACACTGCCCGCGTCAGTGAACTTGATGGCGTTGCCCACGAGGTTCATGAGCACTTGCTGCAAGCGCAACGCGTCGGATTCCATCGCCGCGGGCAGACCCTCGTCGACCACCACGCTGAAGGCCAGCGCCTTGCGTCGCGCGGCGGGCAAGAACAATTGCTCGACGGTATCCAGCATCGGCTGTATGACCACGGTTTCCTGGCGGATGCGAAACAGGCCGGTCTCGAGCTTGCTGAAGTCCAGGACCTCATCGATGAGCGACAGCAAGGCCTTGCCCGAGCCGGAGGCCGCACGCAGCAGCGCGGCCTGGCGCGTGTCCAGCTGGGTCTGCGCCAGCACCTCGAGGTTGCCCAGCACGCCATGCATCGGGGTCCGGATCTCGTGGCTGATGTTGGCCATGAACTGGCTCTTGGTGCGGGTCGCTGCATTGGCGCGTTCGCGCTCCGCGAAGGCCGTGGCCAGGTTTCCGCGCGCCAGCCGCGCCGCATGACCCAGTACCAGGATGTAAATCAGCAGGCCAGGCAGCAACAGGGCCGGGCTCAGCCCGGGTGAGAAGACCGCGAGCAATGCCAGCGCGACTGCGTTGGGCCCGACCCAGCACGCGAACGTCCCGCGCGCGAAGCCCACCAGTAATGAGCCGGCCGCGAGCCCGCCCACGGCAACGATGAACACGAGAATGCGTGCCTGCGGCTCCACAGAGCCAAGCACCGCCATGCAAGGCAGGAAGAACACGCCCGCCGACGCGAGCACGCTGAGGTTGAACACGGGCAGGTCGCGTTGGTAGCGCTCCGGTCTGGGCCGACCGTCGCGATACAGGCCGAGCAAGCGCGCTCGCATGCCCACACCAACCACAGCGGCCAGCACCGGCGCGAGCGCCCAGAACTGTAGTTCCGCGGTCCAGAGGATCGCACCGCACAGCAGGCCGGTGGCCAGCGAGACCAGCGAGGTCTGCACCGCACCCTGCATGGCACTCGCCAGCAGTTCGGCGTCAAACCGCAGGGCATCGACCTGCTGCGGGCTGGAACTCGATGGGGAATTGAGCACGGTCTCGGGGGCGTGGCAGTACGGGCAGCTTCCGACAGGGGAGTCTGTGTGTCAGGCTTGCGCCTGCGGCGCAGACTGAATTGCAGCTTGCGCGCCACTCGCAATGGTATTCGCCGATGGCAGGGCGCCAAGCCCTGCTGGCGCCGAAGAACAGGGCAAAATCCCTCCAATGAGCGTGCGCGAATCGATCTGCGGCCTGATCCTTGCCGGCGGCGCGAGTCAACGCTTCGGAGGGCGAGACAAGGGCCAGCAGATTCTGGCTGGCCGCGCGTTGGCGGACCATGTGCTGGAGCGCCTCGCGCCGCAGGTGTCGCAGGTCCTCCTCAGCGCAAACCGCAACACCTTTGCCTACGAACGAGCGGGCGTGCGCGTGCTGGCCGATCTGGCGCTAGGTCTGGGCGAGGGACCACCACCCCCAGGTGAGCAAGGCCCGCTCGGTGGCCTGCGCGCAGCCTGGGCGGCGACGACACACAGCTGGATTGCGCTCTGCCCGGTAGACGCACCGCTGCTCGCCCCAGACCTGGTGACCAGGCTGGCTTCCGCCCGGCAGGGCAGTGACACAGCGGTGGTCTGCCGCACCCGCGAAGGACCGGAGCCTCTTTTTGCGCTGGTCCACCGCAATACGGAGCCTGCGCTGGTTCAACGATTGATGGTTGGAGAGCGTGCCGCACAGGGTTTCTGGCGCGCCGTAGGCGCACGCGAACTCGACTGCAGCGACATCGCCGAAAGCTTTGCAAATGTGAATACGCCTCAGGCCCTGGCCGAAATGGAGGCCCGACTTGCGGCCCGGCCGGCGCAGAGCGACTAGCGCGCGAACACCTTCTTGAGAATCTCCGAGCCGTACTTGAGCGGGTCCTGGCGGATGGCGCGCTCTTCCTTGCCGATCATGAGGAAGAGTCCATCGAGCGCCTTGCGCGTGACATAGCTCTCGATCTTCGCGTCCTGCTCCTTGACCATGCCGAATTGCTGGGCCTGCGCGGCCAGCTTGTTGTACTGGTTGGCCAGGCCGACCTTGTCGGTCGTCTGCTTCACGATCGGCTGGAACTTGATGCCGAGCTGCTTCTCCGTCTTGCTCTTGAAGAACTGCGTCACGGAGTCGTCCCCGCCGCTGATGATCTTCTTGGCGTCATCCACGCTCATGGACTTGATCGCGTCGGTCAGCAGGGGTTTGGCCAGGGGCACGGCCTGCTCGGCGGCGCGGTTCATGCCGGTCACGAGCTCGTCGAAGTCCTTCTGCCGGCCCAGCAGCTTGGCGGCGCGCTCGGCCTGCTTCAGCCCGTCGGGCAGCGGGATCTTGACCTCCGGGTTTTTCAGGAAGCCGTCCGTCACGCCCAGCTTGGCCACGGCGGCGGCGGAACCTTTGTTCAGCGCCTCCTTCAAACCGGCGCTCGCGTCCTGGTTGCTGATGCGGGAAAGATCCAGGGCCTGGGCTTGCACCGAGAGCACCAGCACGCCTGCGATCACTACACTTTGACTCATCCGCATCGCCATCTCCTTACGGGAACCGTCATGACGCCCGCACTCCGATCGATTCTATTGAGCCTCGCCGCGGCGGGCAGCATCGTGCTGGCCGGATGTGCAAAACAAAGTGACGCCGTGCCCGCCGTGCCCATCGGCACCATCACCGGCCAGCAGATCAACACGGCGGACTTCAAGGGCAAGGTCACGCTCGTCAACTTCTGGGCGACCGACTGCGTCACCTGCGTCAAGGAAATGCCGATGCTGGTGGACACCTACAACAAGTTCAAGCCACGCGGCTACGAGACCGTGGCCGTGGCCATGAAGCACGACCGGCCGGATTTCGTCCTGCACTTTGCGGAAACCCGCAAGCTGCCCTTCAAGGTCGCGCTCGATCCCAAGGGCGAAGTTGCGCTGGCCTGGAACAACACCCGCGTCACGCCCACGTCCTACCTGGTCAACAAGCGCGGCGAGATCGTCAAGCGCTACGTGGGCGAGCCGGACGTGGCCGAGTTCCACGCCACGATCGAGAAGCTGCTGGCTGAGAGTTGATCGGCCCGGCGTGATCAGGCGGCCGCGCGGCCCGCACGCACGCGCCGCCAAGCCCACGGCAGCACCAGCAGCGCCACGGCGATCGCCAGCAGACTCGCGGACAGCGGGCGCTCGATGAACACCGTGAAGCGACCCTCGCCGATCGACAGCGCATTGCGCAGCTGCGCCTCGGCCAAGGGGCCGAGAATCATGCCAACGATCACGGGCGCGGCCGGGAAGTCCAGCCGGCGCATCACCAGCCCCACCAGCCCCACGATGTAGAGCAGCAGCAGATCGAACGGGCTCTGGCGCATGCCGTACACGCCCACCGTGGCAAACACCAGGATGCCGGCATACAAGGCCGGGCGCGGGATGGTCAGCAGCTTGGCCCACAGGTTCACCAGCGGCAGGTTCAACACCAGCAGCATTACGTTGCCGATGTAGAGCGAGGCGATCAGCGCCCAGACCAGTGCACCGCTGGTCTGGAACAGCGCGGGGCCGGGCTGGATGCCGTAGTTCTGCAGCGCCGCGATCATGATGGCCGCCGTGGCCGTGGTGGGAATGCCCAGGGTCAAGAGCGGGATCAGCAGCGCGGTCACGGTGGCGTTGTTGGCGGCCTCCGGGCCGGCCACGCCTTCGATGGCACCTTCGCGACCGAACTGCTCTGGGTGCTTGGAGAGCTTTTTCTCGGCGGCGTAGGACAGGAAGGTCGGGATCTCCGTGCCGCCGGCGGGTACACACCCGAAGGGAAAGCCGATCGCCGTGCCGCGCAGCCAGGCCGGCCAGGAGCGCTTCCAGTCCTCGCGCGTCATGATGAGCGTGCTCAGGGCGTTGCGCGTTTCGGTACGTCGACCCTCGTAGAGCACGCCATGCAGCGCCTCGGCCACCGCAAACAGGCCCACGGCCACGAGCACCACTTCGATGCCGTCCACCAGCTCCGGCACATTGAGCGTGTAGCGCGCCTGGCCGGAAATCTGGTCGATGCCCACCAGCCCCACCGCCAGCCCGAGGCCCAGTGAGGTGATGCCGCGCAGCGTGCTCTTGCCCAGCACCGCACTCACGGCCACGAAGGCCAGCACCATGAGCATGAAGTACTCGGGCGGGCCAAAGCGCAAGGCGTACTCCGCAATCAGCGGCGCAGAGACCGTGAGCAGCAGAGTGGTGAGCGTGCCCGCCACAAAGGAGCCGATGGCCGCTGTGGCCAGCGCCGCACCCGCACGGCCCGCCTTGGCCATCCGGTTGCCCTCCAGCGCCGTGACCATCGAGCCTGTCTCGCCCGGCGTGTTGAGCAGGATGGAGGTGGTCGAGCCGCCATACATGGTGCCGTAGTAAATGCCGGCAAACAGGATCATCGACGCCGTGGCATCCACCTGCGTGGTGATGGGCAGCAGCATGGCAATGGCCACGGCGGGGCCGATGCCCGGCAGCACGCCGACCGCGGTGCCGAGTGCGCAGCCGATGAAGGCCCACATCAGATTCACAGGCGTGCTGGCGCTGGCAAAGCCCGCCAGCAGTTGCTGACCTATGTCCATGTACCTAGATCCATGCGTTGCCGAGCAGTGCAGGCAGGCTCACGCCGAGTGCGCGGGTAAAGAGATGAAACACGGGCAGTGTGAGCAGCAGGCCGATGCCGAGGTCGCGTGCGCTCTGCGCGACGGAAACACGCTGCCCTTCGCTCTGCCGAAAACCACGGGCCGCCAGCGCAAACAGCAGCGTGCAGGTCAGCACGAAGCCAATGCGCGTGATCAGCAGCGCCGTGAGCAGCAACCCCGCACTGACCCAGGCAAAGCCGCGCCAGTTGGGCGCGATGCCCATGACTTCGTCCTCAAACAGGCGAAAGCCACCCGTGAGTGCCTCGCGCAGCAGCAACACGCCGCACAGGGCCAAGAGCGCAGCCACCACCAGCGGCACAAAGCCGGGGCCCAGGGTGCTGTAGCCGGCCTCCGAGCGCATGCCGTGCGCACCCGCCAGCAGCACCGCCGCCACACCCAATGCGGCCAGCCCGGTGCCGATCTGAAGGTGCTTCAAGCTGCAGCGCCTTCGCGGTATGCGCGCGGGGGCATCAGAGCATGCCGCTCTTGACCATCAGCGCGCGCAGGCGGGCATGCTCGTCGCTCACGAAACGGCCGAAGTCATCGCCCGTGAGCAGGCTGGGCGTCCAGTCGTTCTTCTGCAGGGCTTCTTTCCAGCCGGGCGTGCTGGTGGCCTTGGTCACGGCCGCGACGAGCGCCTTGCGCTGATCCGGCGTGATGCCCGGTGCGCCATACACGCCGCGCCAGTTGCCGATCTCCACGTCAAGCCCCTGCTCGCGCAGGGTGGGGATGTCCTTGGCCGACGCCAGGCGCTGCGGCGAGGTGACGGCAATCGCGCGTACCTTGCCGGTGCGGATGAACTCCGCAAACTCCGCATAGCCTGCCGTGCCCACCGTGACGTGGCCGCCGAGGATGGCCGCCGAGGCCTCGCCGCCGCCACGGAAGGGGATGTAGTTGGCCCGGGCCACATCCACACCGGCCGCGCGGGCGATCATGGCCACCGAGATGTGGTCCACGCTGCCCTTGGAGCCGCCGCCCCACTTCACGCTGGCCGGGTCCTTCTTCATCTGTTCGACCACCTCGCGCATGGTCTTGAAGGGCGAATTGGCCGGCACCACGAATACGTTGTATTCAGTGAACAGGCGCGCCACGGGCGTGGCGTTCTCCAGCGTGACGGGCGGCTTGTTCTGCACGATGGCGCCGACCATGACCGCGCCCATAACCACCAGCGCGTTCGGGTCGCCCTTGCTGGCGTTGACGAACTGCGCCAGGCCGATGGTGCCGCCGGCGCCGCCGCGGTTCTCGTAGCTCACGTTCTTGGCGGCACCTGCGTCCTGCAGGGCCTTTCCGATGCCACGGCCGGTCTGGTCGAAGCCGCCGCCGGGATTGGCGCCGATCATGATCTTGAAGTTCTCGGCCTGCACGGGTGCCGTCAGGGCGAGCAGCGATGCGGTGGCGATCAGGGCGTGGCGGGCGTGCCGGACGGCGCGCGTGAGCAGAGCGTTCATTCAGGGTCTCCTCGCAGCGCCGTGCAATGCGGCGCTTGTCTGTGGGGTGCCCTGAAGGTAGCCAATGCTGCGCTGCGCTTGCAACCGTTTTCGTGCTCGGCACGGCACGGCTGCACCCGCCCGATACACCAAGTGCGTAGGCCCGGGCTTCAACCCAGCGCGAGTGCGATCACCCCGCCGGCAATCAGTGCCGCACCCGCAAGGCGCAGACCAAGATCCTGCTCGCCCAGCAGCTTGCCGCCCAGCAGCGCCGCAAAGAGCATGGACACCTCGCGCGCTGGCGCCACATGCGACAGCGGTGCGAGCGTCATGGCAAAGAGCACCAGGGTGTAGGCAATCGGCCCGAGGGTGCCGACCACCAGCGCGTTCTTCCACTGGCTGCGGAACACCTCGGGCAGGGTACGCAGATCGCGGCCGATGAGCGGCAGCAGCATCGGAATGCGCACCACGCCGCCGAGGTAGTCCACCAGGATGGGCGAGATCAGCGCCACCTTCACGGCGTAGCCATCCACCACCGTGTAGGCGGCGATGAACACGCCCGTGAGTGCGCCGTAGCCCACGCCGAGCAACACGCGCTGGCGTGCGGCTGCATCGTGCGCGTGGGTGGCGGTGCGGATCAGCGCCGGGCCGCCGGCAATCAGGAACACGCCCAGCACCACGCCGCCGATGCCTGCGGCACCCAGCGCAGAAATCTGTTCACCGAGCAGCAGTACCGCGCCCAGGGCGGCAATCAGCGGCCCGGTGCCGCGCGCCAGCGGATACACCACCGACAGATCCGCCTTGCGGTAGCCGCGCAGCAGGCAGACGAAGTACAGGACATGGATCGCGCCGCTGGCGAGGATCAGCCCCCACTCGCGCCAGCCCCAGCCGGGCACGTGCTTGACGGCGAACCACAGGCCCACCGGCGCCCAGATCAGGCCCTGGAATACCGAGGACAGCAGCGCAAAGCGCACGTCGCCACCGGACTTCTTGGCGATGAAGTTCCAGGTGGCATGCAGCAGGGCTGCGGTGAGGACGAGGGCGAGTGCGGTGGCGGACAAGGCGGCGTCCGTTCAGGGCTGTCGGCAGGGCGCATGCACCACTTCAAAGCAGCAAAATCGGACGTAGATATCAGTCAAAACCAGCCAAATGCTCCAGAACGGCTTTCCGCTTGTCTGATGCGCTTTTCCAGCCGGTTCACATACTGAAAAATCAACAAACCGCCAGAATCAGTCAAATTAATCAGGCAAAACCGGCCGCGTGGGCCTGCTGATCGGCGTGGTAGCTGCTTCGCACCATGGCGCCCACGGCGGCGTGGGTGAAGCCCATCTCGTAGGCCTTCTCTTCAAAGACCTTGAACTGGTCCGGGTGCACGTAGCGCTTGACCGGCAGGTGGTGGCCGGAGGGCGCCAGATACTGGCCGATGGTGAGCATGTCGATGTCGTGCGCGCGCATGTCGGCCATGACCTGCAGCACTTCCTCGTCCGTCTCGCCCAGGCCGACCATGATGCCGCTCTTGGTGGGCACGCCGGGCACCCGCTGCTTGAATTCCTTCAGCAACTTCAGGGAATGCGCATAGTCGCTGCCGGGCCGCGCCTCGCGGTACAGGCGAGGCGCGGTTTCCAGGTTGTGGTTCATCACATCAGGCGGCGCGGCTTCCAGGATGGCCAGGGCCCGGTCCAGACGGCCGCGGAAGTCCGGCACCAGCACCTCGATGCGCGTGGCCGGCGAGAGCTCGCGCGTCTTCTTGATGCATTCGACAAAGTGGCCGGCACCGCCATCACGCAGGTCGTCACGGTCCACGCTGGTGATGACCACGTAGTTGAGCTTGAGCGCGGCAATGGTCTTGGCCAGGTTCTCCGGCTCGTTCACGTCGAGCGGGTCCGGGCGGCCGTGGCCCACGTCGCAGAAGGGGCAGCGGCGGGTGCACTTGTCGCCCATGATCATGAAGGTGGCCGTGCCCTTGCCGAAGCATTCGCCGATGTTGGGGCAGCTGGCTTCCTCGCACACCGTGTGCAGCTTGTGCTCGCGCAGGATCTGCTTGATCTCGTAGAAGCGCGTGTTGACCGAGCCCGCCTTCACGCGGATCCAGTCCGGCTTCTTGAGCATCTCGGTGCGCTCGATCGGGATGATCTTGATCGGGTTGCGCGCGGTCTTGGCTTCGTGCTTCTGCTTGGCGGTGGCGTCGTACTCGCCTGCGGGCAGGGCCTTGTCGGTGACGTTGCTCATGATGAGGAGGCGGGGGACGCCGTGTCGGCTGGCAGGGTGAAGACCCGCGCCAGGTGGTGCGCAAGCCGCGCCGCCGCGTCGTCCCAGGTGGTCTGGACGCCCAGTGTAGCGAGGTCCACCGTGGCCAAACCCGCGTATCCGCAGGGGTTGATCCAGGTAAATGGCGCCAGATCCATGGCCACATTGAGCGCCACGCCGTGATAGGTGCGGTGATTCGTCACCTTCACGCCCAGGGCCGCAATCTTGCCCAGCCCCGCGAACGGGTCGGCGCCCGCCGGCTGCGGGCCCGCACTGTCCGCCAGGCTCGGCGCGCGGCCATCCAGGCGTACATAGATGCCCGGCGCGTTCGCCACGCGCTGTCCGATGACGCCATAGTCCGCCAGCACGCAGATCACCGCGGTTTCGATGCGGTGCACGTACTCCTTCACATAGATGCCCTGGCGGCGCAGGTCGATCAGCGGATAGGCCACCACCTGCCCTGGGCCGTGATACGTCACCTGCCCGCCGCGGTCCGTTGCAATGACCGGGATGTCATGCGCGTTAAGCACATGCTCGCGCCTGCCCGCCAGCCCCAGCGTGTACGCCGGCCCGTGCTCGGCGAGCCAGATCTCGTCCTCCGTGGCGGGCGTGCGCTGCGCGGTGAACTCGCGCATGGCGGCATACACGGGGGTGTACTCGGGCGTGGTGATGCGCTTGATCTGCATCGCTGATGGGTAGAGAGACGTTGGCGGCAGTGGTGGGCGGAATGACTAGGGGCGGCGCCAGCTCCAGACTGCAAGGCCAAGACCAACCGCAGCATGCGCGGCCGCCACGGCGAGCGCCGCAATGGCAGAGCCCTGCGTCACGACCATGACCGGAGGCAGGAGTGCAAGGACCAGGGGCTTGAGCTCTACCGCGCCGGCCAGCCAAGGCAGCAGCACGTAGAGCACCAGCAGGCACAGAAGGAAGGCGCCGACCGGACGGCGCACGCCGGCGCGCCAGCACAAGGCACAGGCCAGTGCGCAGTCACGCACGAGCAAGAGGGCCACGGTCAGCGGAATCACACGATCACTCTGTGCGGCACGCAGCAGATTGTTCGGCGACGCCGGTGTCGCGTCGCCAGCCAGGAGTGCCAGCACGGCCGCCACGAGCACAAGCGCCAGACTCGCCGGCCACAGCGGCAGCTGCTGCAGTGCCTTGCGCCAGTCGCGCTGCGCCATGCGGGCCAGCACGCCGGCCCAGCGCGTCCGGTGGTTGGGCTCAGAAACCAGTACCACGTAGGTCAACGCGGCGGCGATCACCACAACCGTCGTGAACAGCAGGGCAGGCTTCCCGCTGTCGGCCGCATCTGCCCCGAAGCCGGCGCCCCATGCGGCCAGCACCACACTGAGCAACGGCCAGGCCCAGGGCAGCTGGCGCACTGCGAGCGCATCCGCGGTGCGGCGCCAGAGGGCCACGACGAGGCAGCCCGCGATCAGCACCGCAGACGCCGCCGTGAGCGCGGCGCCGTTGACCATCAGTCCCCACCAGCTGCGCTCTGCACTGCTGCTGAACAGGCTGATCGGCCCGAAGGACCACAGCGCCAGCACCAGCAGCCACCACAGCCCGCCGCGCGCGGCCAGGCGCTCGTCAAACAGCGCCATGTGCAGATTGAGCAGGCTGGCCAGGGCCTGCAGGGCCACGCCACCTGCCACCAGGGTCAGCAGGGTCAGCGGCCAGTGCGCCAGGCCGGCCTGCACTGCGGCCGCGGCATAGACACCGGCGCAGATGGCCCCACCCCACCACGCCAGGCTGGTGCTGCCCAGCAGCTTGCCCCAGGTCATGGGCCACGGCAGCAAGGCACCCATGCGCTGCTGGTCCCAGGTCCGGTCGCGGATCTCGTCCACCATGCTGGCGCCGGCCTCGCGCGAGCCGTAGAGCCAAACCACCACCACAAAGCCGATCACCGCAGCGCGGGCAAGATTGGCGGCCGCCTCCTGCGCGTCGCGTGCGGCCAGGGCCACGGCGGCGGCCGCCAAACCCAGCAGGGCCGGCATCACCAGCGCGCGGGTCAGCGACCAAGTCAGCCAGATCTGGCGCTGGAACTCCGGATTGTCCGAACGCATCATGCGCGCCCTCCGTCCGACGCGGCCGCCGCACTACCCTGCATCGAGCGCAGGTAGGAGTCCTGCAGGTTCTCGCGCACAGCTTCCAGGCCGATCACGGCAAAGCGGCCGGACGCCGCAGCGCGCTGCGCCTGCACGAGCCGCTCAAGCAGCTGCGCCTGTGCGTCATCGTCGCCGTCGAGCTCGAACTCGGCTTGCCGGGTCTCGCTGTGCAGCACCTGCACCCCGGGCTGCGCGCGCAGGGCGGCCAGGGCGTCCTCGGCCGCACCGCGCCAGTGAAGGCGCAGGCGGCGAACCAAGGAATCCGATGCCCCGTGCAGCGCGCGGAGATCCTGGATGCGGCCCTCACGCAGGGCGAGCATGTGGGTGGAATACGCGTCCAGCTCCGCCAGGATGTGGCTGGACACCAGCAGGGTCATGCCCGCGGCCTGCATCTGCCGGAACACGCCGGCCAGGGCATTGCGTGCCTCGGGGTCCAGCCCGCTGGCCGGTTCGTCGAGCAGCACGACGGCGGGCCGGTGAATGATGGCCTGGCCGATGGCCACGCGCTGACGCTGCCCGCGCGACAGACGCCCGGCCTGTGCATCGAGCTTGTCTTCAAGGTCCAGCAGGCGGGCGGTGTCCTGCACAGCGGCGTCGATCTCGTCGGAAGCAAGCCCCTGCGAGGCCGCGGCAAACGCCAGGCAGCGCCGCACCGACAGACTGCCGTAGAGCCCGAACTGGTCTGCGAGGTAGCCGATGTGCCGGTGCACGGCGCGCGGCGCCTCCTGCACATCCACCCCTTGCACGCGCACGGTGCCGGCAAACGGCGTGTCCAGCGCGGCGATCAGGCGCATCAATGTGGTCTTGCCCGCGCCATTGGGGCCCACGAGCGCGGTGACACTGCCCCGCTCGATGGCAAAGCTCACGCCGTGCAGCGCCCGGTGCCCCGGGTAGTCAAACACGAGCTGGTCGACTTCGATGATCGGTGGCGTCATGACGGGCGGGCAAGGAGAGGAACACGCTTCAAGGCGCAGGTACCCCCAATGTTGAACGGTCCTTGGCAGAGGCACTTCACATCAGTCTAGGCGCCCAATGACGCGCCCCGCCGGACATGCCGCCGCAGCAGCGGCCTGCAATGACGCATGGCCGCCGCCCTTCAGAGCACGATCTTCACGCGCGGATTGGCTCGCAGCGCCACTTCCACCGCCTCCATCTGCTCGCGGCTCTCGAAGTGCACCATGAAGGCCACGGCCAGGTAGTTGTTGGCCTTGCTCGCGCGCAGCTCGATGGTGGTGGCATCAAAGCCCGGCACCACGCCGCGCACCGTCTCGGCAATGCTGTGCGCCAGATCATCTACCCGCTTGCCGATCGCCGTGACCGGCACGGTGGCGGGGAAGGTCAGCAGGCTCTTGCGCGGGGTGGCGTCGGCAGGGATGGCAGTCATCTGAGTATTGTGGGGGCGGGTCTGGCAAAAACCAGTTCCGCTTGTCTGGTGCGGTTCTTCAGCCAGTTTGGGCTGGAAAGGCGCATGGATGCTGGGTCTCGCGTGTCGACTCGCGGCCAGCGAACGATCCCAGTCGCTGCGTCAGTCGTTGCTCTCGTACTCAAAACCGCCCAAGAAACCAAACAGCGCGTTGTAGAGCGCGCAGGCCACGGCCACCATCACATAGCCAAACACCAGATACATCACCGGAAACAACAGGATCATTCCGATCGACGGACCAAAGTGCATCTGCCCTGGCATGGGGCTCGGCGCGAACAGAGAAAACATCACCGACATCGGAATCACGAAAACCAGCGACGCGACTGCCATGAGTACACCGGCCACCTTCCCATTCTGATGCGGCGACAACCGGCGAATTTGCTTCTTCATTGAGGCTCCCTAACTGCGGCATCCAGGCTGCATGACTCCACCCTACCCCGCCGCCCTCGAACACGTAAAGAACCCGTTCACCGTGAGCCGCCCGGTGTCCGGGTCATTCAAGTAGCGCTGCGGGGTGGCAAGTTCGCCGGTGTGGAACAGGCTGCCGTCGTAGAAGATGAGGCGGTTGTAGCGCGCCGGCACGCTGCCGGTCTTCTCGAACCAGTCGTTGCCGTCCAGCATGTAGCCGGGTGCGATGCCGTAGCGCGCGCTGAAGGTGGCGGCGTCCATCTGGCCGCAGTCGTGCACCAGCTGCGCGGTCTCCTGCGGGCTCTTGCGGGGGCGGTAGAAGGCGGTGCCGCCCAGGGCGGGGTCGTCAAACAGATAGAGCACGCTGGCGGCGATGCATTGGTCGGCCGGCAGGCCTTGATTGTCCCGATGGCAGAGCCACTGGCGCGGCAGCAGCTCGTGCGGCTGCTTCGTCACCATCGACAGGCGGCTGTACATGTGCAGGGTGCGCCGGCCACCGAGGCGACGGCGCACATGCTGGGCAAAGAACTCGGCCAGCCGGTCGGAAAACTCGGGCGGCATGAGCAATTCGACGCCGGGGTAGGCGTTGTGCGGCGCGGGGGCAAAGGCGGCGCGCTGCTCGCGGGCGAACTGGCGCAGCTGCTCGGGCCGGGTGAAGGCGTCGTCGATCACCCAGCAGGTGTGACCGTCATGCAGCGCAATGGACTGGAGCGTCGGGTTGGGGTTGAACATGCAGCGTTGGCGCCATGCTGATCGGCTTGAGACTGGCCGTTATTCAGCTTTTTCTCTCTATTTGTGAGTGTTTGCTATCGCACTTTCCGCTTATCTGGGAAGAGTCTTTGAATCTATACAGCCCGTTGACTCTGTGGCCGAAGTTGAATCTTTCTCAGGGGCGCCGGACGGCGTCCGGGTCCACGGGCGGCTCGTCCTTCTTGGGCTTGTCGTCCTTGGCGTCCTTGTCCTTGGCATCCTTGTCTTTCGCGTCCTTCTCGCCGATCTTGCCGGCAGGCAGCGTGACCGCACCGCCGACGCCGACATTGCCGACGCGCCCGCCGCCACCCACGCCCACACTCACATTGCCATCACCACCCACACCGACACCGATCCCCAGATTGCTGCCGCCAATCCCGAAGCCGATGCTCAGGTTGGCGCAGCCGGTCAGGCCGAGCGCGAGCGCGACGGCGCACACTGCGCGACGCGGAGACGAGTTGATGGAACGGTTCATGGCACACCTCGCAATTCGCTGATCCGACCCCGCCGCAGAACATCCGGCGCGCGAGCGGATTGACTCAAGCGTAGCCCCGCAGGCGCGGCCGAGGTGTTGCGATGTGTCGCAGACCGGACGCGACCGCGACAGCACCCGGCCCGCGCGCAAGCCAGCGCGGGCGGATCACTCCGCCGCTTCAGCCGCCTTCTTGGCACCCTTCTTGGCCGGCGCCTTGGCCTCGCGCGGGGCGAATTCGAAGCCGACCTTGTCGGCCTTGGCGTCCCAGGCCAGGAAGGCCTTGAAGGGCCGGCGCGTGCGCATGGACACAAAACCGGTCAACAGGTCGGTCTTGCCGGTGTCCAGAAGCTTCTTGACCTGCTCGGGGCTGATCTCCTGCTGCAGGATGACCTTGCCGCTCTTGAAGGTGCAGGTCTTGGCCACCACGGTGTTCTCGCACACGTAGTTCATGCCGTGCTCATGCACGCCGCCGCCGCAGCGCGGGCACTTTCCCAGCGGGCTCTGGCCGGAGAAATCGGGCGCCTCGGCATCTTCGTCTTCGGCGTTGGACTGGCCGAAGTCGAATTCCATCTTGAGGTTGTTGTTCTCGGTGTCCTCGACGATGTTTAGGATGGCCGCGAAGGGCCGGCCCATCTTCGAGCGGAAGCCCTGCAGGGGGCCGATGGTGCGCTTTTCGAGCAGCTCTTCGACCTCCTCGATCTCGAAACTGCGGCCGCCCGGGTGCTTGCTGATGGAGAAGCCGCAGGCCTCGCAGGCAAAGCGGCGGTAGTTCTCCTTGACCACGCTGCCGCAGTGCGGGCAGGGTGTCTTGAGCGTGGCGTAGTCGCCGGGCACGGTATCGCGGTCGTACTCTTTGGCGCGCTTGACGATGATCTGCGTCATGCGTGCGATTTCCTGCATGAACTCCTCGCGCGAGATCTCGCCCTTCTCCATCAGCGAGAGCTTGTGCTCCCAGCCGCCGGTCAGTTGCGGCTGCGTGAGTTCCTCCACGCCCAGGCCGCGCAAGAGCGTCATGAGCTGGAAGGCCTTGGCCGTGGGCATGAGGTCCCGGCCCTCACGCAGCATGTACTTCTCGTTCAGGAGCCCTTCGATGGTGGCGGCGCGAGTGGCCGGCGTGCCCAGACCGCGCTCGGCCATGGCTTCGCGCAGCTCTTCGTCTTCCACCAGCTTGCCTGCGCCTTCCATGGCGGACAGCAGCGTGGCTTCGTTGTAGCGGGGCGGCGGCTTGGTCGACAGGCCGACGGCTTCAATGGTCTCGGTCACCACGCGCTCGCCCTGCTTCACAGCCACGAGGGAATCGTCGCTCTTCTGCTCGTCCTTGCCGTACACCGCGAGCCAGCCCGGGTTCACCAGCACCTTGCCCTCGGTCTTGAACTGATGACCCTGCACCTCGGTGATGCGGGTGGTGATCTGGTATTCGGCCGGCGGGAAGAACACCGCGATGAAGCGCTTGGTGACGAGGTCGTAGACCTTGGCTTCCGCCTCGCTCAGGCCCTTCGGCAGGTTGCCCGTCGGAATGATGGCAAAGTGGTCGGAGACCTTGGTGTTGTCGAACACGCGCTTGTTGCCACCCTTGACCCAGCCCTTGTTCAGCGCCTGGGCGGTGAAGGGGTAGTAGCGGTCCATTTCGCCGACCTGCTCCAGGGTCTTCTCCACCGTGCCCACATAGTCCTGCGGCAGGTAGCGGCTGTCGGTTCGCGGGTAGGTCAGGACCTTGTGCTTTTCATACAGGGCCTGGGCAATCGAGAGCGTGGTCTGCGCCGAGAAGCCGAAGCGGCCATTGGACTCTCGCTGCAGGCTGGTGAGGTCATAGAGCAGCGGCGCGCCCTGGGTGCTGGGCTTGGCCTCCTCGGTCACGGAGCCCATCTGGCTGCGGCAGGCGGCCACGATGCTTTCGGCCGCAGCCTTGGCCCAGAGGCGGCTTTCGCGCTTTTCCGGGTCCGTCTCGTCCTTCTTGAACTTGGGGTCGAACCAGCGGCCTTCATACACGCCGCCGGCGGCCACGAACTCGGCACGCACCTCCCAGAAGTCACGCGGCACGAACTTGCGGATGCGCTCCTCGCGCTCGACCACGATGGCCAGGGTCGGCGTTTGCACCCGGCCCACGGTGGTCAGAAAGAAACCGCCGTCCTTGCTGTTGAAGGCGGTCATGGCGCGCGTGCCATTGATGCCCACGAGCCAGTCGGCCTCGCTGCGGCAGCGTGCGGCATCGGCCAGAGGCATCATCTGATCGTCGGTGCGCAGCTGCGCAAAGCCGTCGCGGATGGCCTGCGGGGTCATGCTCTGCAGCCACAGACGCTGCACCGGCAGCTTGCTCTTGGCGTGCTGCATGATGTAGCGGAAGATCAGCTCGCCCTCGCGCCCCGCGTCACAGGCATTGATCACGGCGCCGACGTCCTTGCGCTTGAGCAGCTTCACGAGCGTCTTGAGGCGCTTTTCGTTCTTCTCGATCGGCTGCACATCGAAGTGCGGCGGGATCATCGGCAGGTGGGCAAAACTCCACTTGCCGCGCTTGACGTCGTACTGCTCGGGCACCACCAGCTCAAGCAGGTGGCCCACGGCGCTGGAGACCACGTACTCGTCGCTCTCCAGATAGTCCTCGTGCTTGACGAAGCCGCCCAGGGCCTTGGCGATGTCGTTCATCACCGAGGGTTTTTCGGCGATCACGAGCGTCTTGAGCCCGTCGGCCAGGGTCGCGGCTGCGGCCTTGGCCGACGTTTTCTTGACGGCGGCTTTCTTGGCAGCAGGGGCTTTGGCGGCGGTTTTCTTGGCGGCGGGCATGTGAGAGTCTGTGAAGAGGATTGCTAGTTATGCAAGCCTCGGGCGCTGCAACTATAGACGTGCGTTTTGCGGCACTGCAAACAACAAGGCCTCCGCGCGGGAGGCCTTGTTGCCGAGAAGACCCGAATCAGCCTAGCCGCATGAAGCCCAGATCGCGCTGCGTGAAGTTGCGCAGGTTCGGGAAGATGTCGTTGAGCTGCGTCTCGGACAGACCCATCCAGCGGCCCAGCGTGGCGCCGTACTGGTCCACGCTGTGCACGGGAATCCAGGCGCCGCTGCCGGATGCGGAGTCCGGCGTCGTGAGACCGATGGTCGGGAAGCGGCCGTAGAGGTCACGCCCGATCACCGCACCGCCGGTGACGAAGTGCGAGGCACCCCAGCCGTGGTCAGTGCCGTCACCGTTGCTGGTGTAGGTCCGGCCGAATTCGCTGGAGCTGAATACCGTCACCTGATTGCGAATGTCGCCCAGGCCAGGCATGGCCGCCAGAGTGTCGTCGAAGTACTTCAGGGCATGGCCGATGCGGGCCATCAGGTCCGCATGGTTGTTGCGCTGGAAGTCGTGCGTGTCAAAGCCACCGATACCCACGAAGAACACCTGACGGCGCGTACCCAGCGCAGAACGGCCAGCGATGATGCGTGCCACAGTCTGGAACTGCTGCGCCAGGCCGTTGTTGGCCAGGTTGCCGTTGTTCGGATTGGTGTACTGCGGCGGGTTCGGGATGCCCGTGGGGCCGGCCGGCAGCATGGCGGTGGCCAGATCGACCTGTGCATCGATCGAGCGCTTGACGATGGCGCTGTGATCCTTCTCCAGGAAGTGCGCACGATCCGAACTGATGAGGTTGCGCAGCGCTGCGCCACCGGCCATCGACCCATAGACCGTGTTGTTGGCCGTCGTGCCCACGCCACCAATGGCCACGGCACCGCCACCGTTCACCTGATAGGCCAACGCCTGGTTGCCCGACAGGAACACCGTGTTGCCGGAGGCCGAGATGCAGGTGAACATGGCCTTGCTGTTGCTGGCCATGAGCAGATCACCCATCCTGCCGCCCCAGCCCTGGCGCGCGCCTTCCGGTGCGAAGGCCTGCCACATCGAGGTCTGGTCGTTGTGCGAGAACAGCTTGGGCGGACGGCGCTTGGTGTTCATCTCCGTCCGGTTGGCGATCGGCTCGATCAGCGGGCCGACGTTGGACAGGATGGCACCCCGACCGGCGTCAAACAGGGTCTGGAAGTCGCGCAGCGCAGGGTGGAGCGCAAAGCCGCGGCCCTGATTGTTGATCGCGTTCAGCGGCAGGACGCCGCCGGGCTGCCCCACTGCAGGCAGGGCGATGTTGCCCGCTTCGGCCGTCGTGCGGATGCGCGTGTACTCGGCCCAGGACGTCGCATCGGTGGGCAGCACGGAGTTGGCGCTGTCGTTACCGCCGAAGAAGTACAGGCACACCAGCGCCTTGTAGTCCGTGCCGGCGGTCTGTGCAGATGCCGCAGCCAGGGTGGCGAGGTTGATGCCGAAGGGCGCAGCCACACCCATGAAGGACAGGCTGCTGCTGGTGCGCAGGAAGGCGCGACGAGATTGGTTCATGTGCTTGCTCATGGTGTCGGCCCTTCCCTTACTTCTGGATCAGGAACTCGGGCGAGGCCAGGGTCAGGTAGACACCGAGGCGTGCGCGAGTCAGCTTGGCCGCATCGACCTGGGCCTGGTTGCTGCCGTTGGCGGCCAGCGCGGGGATGGCCACGGAGTTGATGGCGTCGCGGATGATCTGCTTGTTGGCGGTCGTCATGCTGCCGCCGGTGAGCAGCATGTCCAGACGATTCACCAGATCATCGGGCCGTTCAGCCAGCGCGATCTCTGCCGTGTAGTTGGGCTGGATGTCATTGCGCGTGGCGCCCGAGGCGCGGCCGCCGATGCCGTTCTGCACCGCATTGCGCATGAAGTTCATGTAGCCCACCACCGAGGTCTCGTGGACGATCTGGAACTCGGGGGCGGTCAGGCTGGCGCCACCGGTGGCGGAGTTCGGCGGCACGTAGCCGGCACGGAAGAAGTTGAACACCGTGGGCGAGCGCATCGGGGTTTGGCTCAGCGAACCCAGAGGATCATCGGTGCTGCCCATGAGGTAGCGGGTCGAGTCGCTGGTCGCGCCGAAGGCACGGCCCCAGGCGGTGGCACGCAGGATCGGCTCGCGCAGCTTGCCCACATTGTTGGCGGTGGACGCAGTGCGTGCCTCGGTATCCAGCAGGATGGCAGAGATCACCTGCTTCAGATCACCATTGCTGGTACGGAACACATTGGACACGCGGCCGACGTAGGCGGGGCTGGGGTTGCTGGTCACCAGACGCTGGATCAGCAGCTTGGAGATGAAGGGCGCGGTGTTCGGATGATTCGCGAGGAAGTCCAGCGCAGCCTTCAGGCTGGCGTCGGGGTCGGCCGTGGTCTGGGCGGCAATCGTGGTACCCAGGAAGCGCTTCTCGCCCTGTTCATGGAACTTGGCGTAGCCCTGCATCGGTGTCCATTCACGCTCGGCCGGACCTGCACCACCGAAGAAGCGGCTGTCCGTGCGGTCGGCCATGTTCGGGCCGGCGTACCAGGAGAAGCCGGTGAATACACGCGACAGACCCTTGATGTCGTCATCGCCATAGGTTTCAAGCGGACGGCCGTTGCTGTCGGTCTTGACCGTGCCATCCGGATTCAGCTGGAACAGCCCGATGGAGAACAGCTGCATGACTTCACGTGCGTAGTTCTCGTCCGGCACGCGCGTGCCCCCGGCTTTCTGGTTGCGCATGTGCGTCAGGTAAATGCCCATCATCGGATGGCGGCTGACGTCTTCGAGCAGGGTGCGGTAGTTGCCGAACGCGTTGCGCGCGAGCATGTCGTAGTAGCTGGCCATGCCGCGCGGGTAGTTGACCGTGGTGTCGTTCTGAAAGGACACCACGAAGATTTGCGACAGTGCAAACGTCACGCGCTGGCGCAGTTGGTCTTCGCTGCCCAGGGCCTGGCCCCACCAGCTCTGGAAGAACTCGTTCTGGCCAACGTTCTGCGGCGGCGTGAGCGCTTGCAGCTCGGCTTGGCGCGCCTGCAGGTAGTCAAAGTGCGGGCGCATGGGCTTGTTGAACTGATCGTTCAGCCAGCCCTGGTAGCCCACTCGGATCACGAAGTCGATCGAGCCCTGCGTCGGCCCCATCGTGGCCTGGCTCAGGAAGCGCGAGGCTTCAGCCGCAGTGGGCGGCGGGCCCGCTGGTGGTGCGGTTGGGCCACTTGAGCCCCCCCCTGATCCGCCACAGGCGGACACCAGAATTGCAAGCGTTGCGGCACCGGCGAGGCGGCGCAGCGTTTGCCAGTTTGAGATCACTCCGGCCATTTTTTGTCACTCCACAGTCCACTTGTCCGACGTTTGTCTCCGGACAAGCCCTGATTTTTGTGTGGACCCGAGGCGAATCGGGTACGTCTGCGCAAGGCGCAGGCTCTCCAAGCAACGGTGGTGCCACTGACCGTTACTGGATGCGACTGTGATGTAACAAGGTTTTTGCTTCAAGGCGTGTTGTCGATCCGTCAACACGCGGCGCAGTGTGCGCCACCTGCAGCTAGTTCGGCAGGCGCGGCGAGTCGTCGTCGCTCATGAGCTCGTCGAACACGAGCGCATCGAACTCGACTTCCTGGCTCCAGAGCACCATCAGCGTGATGATGCGCAGCTTGGACAGCGGGATCGGCGACTCTGCGACGGCGAGCGCGCGCTCGATGATGAGCTCGCGATGCGGTGCATACAGCGCGTCGTTGTTTTCGAGATGCTGGATGAAAGCGATCGCCTCATCGCCCAGCTGGCGGCGTTCGACTTCGGCATAGATGCGCGTCGAGCCCTCGGAGGCATGCGCGATCAGCTGGATGTTCTGCGTCGCGGACGCCAGACCTACCAGCCAGTCGAGCGCCTGTTCGACGTCGTCTTCGTCGAAGCCGGCTTCAGTGAGTGTGTCGTGGAGATCGTCGGTTTCGGGAAACAGTTGCGGGGTGCTGTAGTGCTGGAAGAGATAGACCAGAACGTCGTACATGCACACCCTCCTCGAAAGCCGCTGAAGACATCGCGGTGGCGGATTGATCGCGCCACCCGGGGAGTGGGATTGCAGAGCAAACCCATTTCTCAGACGCCCGCCGTGTGCGCTGCGAGCTGTGGTCTGGGAAATGGATTTACCCGGACACTAATCCAAGTGTGTGACGATCGCAAGACACGCTAGCGGCAGCGCCGCCGCGATTACGCCGCTTTGGCGCAGAAAGTGTTGTTTCGCTGCACGTCCCCATGCTTCTCAGGCCAGCGCCTGCCACCGGCCACCGGGCAAGCGCGCCACCCGGCCTTCAAGCTCCAGCGCCGTGAGCTGCGTCATCAACGCCGATGCGTCCAGCCCTGTGCGCTGCGCGAGGGTGTCCAGACTGACCGGGTCGCCGGCAAGCGCACTGAGCACCGGCGAAGGAGACTCTGCCTCCGGCTTGTCGTCGCCACGCTCTGGGGCTGTGAATGCCTGGTCACGAGGGGCTTCCAGGCGCAGCTCCTCCAGTACATCGGATGCGCTCTCGACGAGCTTTGCGCCCTGCTTGATCAGAGCATGGCAGCCGCGTGACTGCGGCGAGTGGATTGATCCGGGAATGGCCAGCACTTCGCGACCGAGATCGCCGGCCAGACGCGCCGTGATGAGCGAGCCGCTTTGCAGCGCCGCCTCAACCACCAGGGTGCCCTGCGCCAGACCCGCGATGATGCGGTTGCGGCGCGGGAAGTTCGCAGCCAGCGCCCGAGTCCCGAGCGCAAACTCCGAGACAATCAGCCCGTGCTGGGCGATGCGGTGCGCCAGATCGCGGTTACGCGCCGGATAGACGATGTCCAGCCCGGTACCCACGACAGCAATCGTGGATCCCTCGCCCGCCAGCGCGCCGAGGTGCGCCGCTGCATCAATGCCCAGCGCCAGCCCGGAAACCACACACACCCCCCGCTGCGACAGCGCGTGGGCGAACTGCTCGGCGTTGGCCTGACCCTGCGCAGTGGCATTGCGGCTGCCCACCATGGCGACTGCCGGGCGCTTGAGCGTGGCCAGCTGGCCGATCGCAAACAGCAGCGGAGGGGGGTCTGGTGCCTGCAGCAGCTGCTGCGGGTAGTCGGCATCCGCCAGGGTGAGCACGTGGTGACTGGCGTCTTGCGCCCAGGCCAGGCTGCGCGCCACGGTCTCCTCGCGCTCGGCATCCTCGGCAAGCAAGGCCTGCGCGGTGGTCTGCCCGCAGACCCGTGCGAGACTCCCGAGGCTTTGCGCGAGGATCCGCTCCGGCAAGCCGAAGGCGGCCAGCAGATCGCGACAGGTTGCGGGGCCGACGCCGCGCGTCAGGGTCAGACGGAGCCAGGCAGTCAGCTCACGTTCGCGCTCGCCCATGCCATCAATATCCATTTCGCTCGTCTCTCAGGAAATGCGCAGTCCACAAAGCACATCGGCCGCCCGCAGGCAGCCGATGCACCGGTTTACTTCAATCGCCTCAGGGCGTGCGCAACTGGTCGCCGACGCGGATCGGCCGGTCGCTGCTCATGATGAGCACGTAGGACACGCGGTCAAACACGCGGAACACCATGCCCACGCCGATGCGCTCGTCCGGCAGCTTCACGGCCTGCGGACGGCCTAGATACTTGCCGGCAAAACCTTCGGCTCGCTGGGTGCGATCCGCCACGGTGTCGCCGGACTCCCAGACCTGCAGGGTATGGCCAGGCTCAAGACCGGCATCGCGGCCCTTGTTGATAGCCACGACCATCAGGCTGCCCGCGGTGATGGCCTCGCGGCTGTAGACGCTCGCCACCCGGGCGTTGACGTCACGCTCGGGAGCGCGAGGCGCAAAGTTCACCGAAGGCGAGGCGGCAAAGGGAAGCAGGCGATCATCGATGCCGAACTCTTCCTTGACCTTTGCGATCTTGATCGTGGCGGGATCGCCGCTGCGCACCACATCGGCGTCGCCGAGGTAATAGGCTTCATAGGCCAGGAGCTCGCCAGTCTGTGGATCCTTCAAGGGGCGCGCAGGGCGGAATACCTGGTAGCGGGAGATGGATTCGTCCTTGATGCCACGTACGTAGGCGGTATCGCCAGCGGCAAAGAACACGCGGCCGGTTTCGCGGCCCGCCAGGATGCGCGGCGCGCTGTCCAGACGGTCACGCTCGACGATCAGCGGCTGCGACAGGAAGGGCTCGATCACGCTGGCCGGGATCGTGGTGATGGCCTTGTCCAGGCCCTCGGCACGCACGCGCGGCGACAGACGCTCGGTGCCGTCCGGCGCGGTCATGGACAGCGTGGCGCGCCCATCCTTCTTGATCAGATAGAGCACCTGCCCCGGAAAGATCAGGTGCGGGTTGCGGATCTGCTCCTTGTTCATGCCCCAGAGCTCGGGCCACTTCCAGGGGCTCTTCAGGAAGACGCCGGAGATGCCCCAGAGGGTGTCACCGCGCTTGACGGTGTATTGATCCGGGGCGTTGGGCGCGAGATCCGAGATGGGCACGCCCGCCTGCGCGACCTGGTTGGCCGTGGAGCGCTGCTGCTCGGTGATCGGGAAGTTCACAGCACTGGCTGCACCGCTGAAACCTGCCAGCGCCAGGGCGGCGCAGATGACCGACAATCGTTTATGCATTCTTCCCCCCTTGCAGACGCAAGGCGTAGTACTCGATGAGCGCCTCAGTGCGCCTTGGGTCGGGCGGCGACCGACCGTCGGGCGGCCGGAACTGGCCAATAACCCCGCGTCGGGCATGTTCTTGCGCGCACCCAAGATCAAGTTTTGCTTTAAATTTTGCAGATAAACATCTGATCTCGCAACGAAATTGCCACTCCGTCACCCCTTGGGCGTGGTTTTTTCGGCGTCCCGCGCGGCTCGGTCCCTGTTCAGCCTGCGCTGAACTGACCATATACCGCGTCGGGGCGCGATCCTTCTGAATCCATTGCTTACATCATGGCTCTGCTGCCCATCCTGCATTGGCCCGATCCCCGGCTCAAGACCGTGGCCAAGCCTGTCACGCAATTTGACGCGCGCCTGAAGAAGCTCGCCGAGGACATGGCCGAAACCATGTACGACGCCCCCGGGGTGGGCCTCGCGGCCACGCAGGTCGATGTCCATGAGCGTCTGATCGTCATCGACGTCTCCGAGGACAAGAAGGGTCTGATGACCCTGGTGAACCCGGAGATCATCTGGGCGAGTCCCGAGCGCAGGAAGTACGAGGAAGGCTGCCTGTCCGTGCCGGAGATCTACGACGATGTCGAACGCCCGGCGCAGGTGCGAGTGCGTGCGCAGGACGTGACCGGCAAGTTCTTCGAATTCGATGCGGACGGCCTGCTAGCAGTGTGCGTGCAGCATGAGATGGACCATCTCGCTGGCAAGGTGTTCGTTGAATACCTCTCGACGCTGAAGCAGGGTCGCATCAAGACAAAGCTGCGCAAGCGCGCCGAGCGCGCACTCTGAGCCGTGGCTGCCGTATTCGTGGCGGCCTGTTGACACTTCTGCAGCGCTGCCTTGAAGCGCCCGCCTGTCGGGTATAGCGTTTGCGGGTTTCTCGGAGAGGCCCCATGCGCGCAGCAGTACTGACCCTGTCCCTCAGCCTGGCACTGGCCGCTTGCGGCGGCGGTGGCGGAGCCGGCAGCACACCACCCGCCCCCGGTCCGTCGCCCACGGGTATCTGTGCCTCCGGCGCCGCCTTTGTCGTCAGCGCAGACACCAGTGTCGATGTCGGCAAGACCGCCACAGCGATGGTGGCGGGCTGCGCCGGGGCGATCAGCAGCCCCGTCTGGGCACAAACCAGTGGCCCGGCCGTTTCCCTGCTGTCGGCCAAAAGCCAGGCGATCAGCTTTGATGCCGCAGCGGCCGGCACCTACGGCTTCCAGGTGAGCTTCCGCGACCCGGCCGGTGTACAGCAGACCGTGCCTGTATCGATCACGGCCGCCGCACCCGCCAGCCCGTCTGCCGTGACGGTTCGTGGCGAACCCTCGGTTTTTTCCGGCGGCAGCACCAGCTTCCGGATGTGGATTCCGGCGGGCGTCAGTGTGTCCTCGGTGCGTTGGGAGCAGACCGAAGGCCCCGCGGTGACGCTGAACACCGAAGATCCGCAGCGCATCATCTTCGCCGCACCGAGCGTGGGTCAAGACACTCGCCTCACCTTCCGCGCCACCGTGACCCTCACGACCGGCGCAACCGACAGCGACACCCAGACCCTGCTGGTACAGGCTCTGCCCACGCCGCCTGCCGGTCAGCTCTTCGGTTCGAGCAACCCGGCGTCGCGCGTGTACCCGTATCGCGCCACCAGCCCCTGGGCCACCCAGCTGTCCAACTGTGTCTACAGCCCGGCGCTGTTCTTCAACGGTGGTACCACCAATCTGTGCACCATGAACACCCTGCCCCTGCTGGGCCAGGAAACCAATGGCGCGCAGCCCACCGTGGACCAGGTGATGAACCGGGTGCTGGTCTCGAACGACTGGATGGGCGAGGTCTTCGAGCGCTTCCTGCGCGAGCAGGACACCGCGGGCGACTTCCGACAGATGCTCAAGGCCACGACCGCCATCGTGATCGGCGGACGCGTTCGGCCCTCCTTCTACTGGAGCGCCACGGGCGCGATCTATCTGGATGCCAACACCGTGTGGCTGGACGCCGCGCAGCGCGACACCGTGAGCGAAGTGCCCGATCCGCGCAGCGCCCTGGCGCCCAATCTGCAGTACCTCGGCCTGTGGCGCTACACCCTGAACAATCAGCAGGTGCCCTTCTCGGTGCCGCTGAACTCCCGCGGCGCGCGACCCATCGAGCAGCTGCGCTACCGCTTGGGCGAACTGCTGTATCACGAGCTGACCCATGCCAACGACTTCATGCCGCCGGCGGTGCACCTCACCGTGAACCGCGGTGTGCCGGTGTTCCAGGCCATCCCTGCGAGCCTGCCCAGTGACCGCCTGGCCGCGAGCTTCCCGCTGGCCTCGCAGGAGATGTTCGGCCTGGCGCGGTCCAAGTTCTTCAGCCCCGGCACCACGACCGACCTGCAGAACGCCTACACGCCGTTGCAGGTGGGTGGCACCTTCTTTGCCAACGATCGCGCCACCGACGAATACAACTACGCGATCCCTCCAGGGTCCACGCCGCAGACCTCGCGCGAGGACATCGCCATGCTGGTGGCCGAGTTCTTCATGAGCTACCGCTACGGCGTGTTGCGCGACGTGGGCTTTACCAACAAGCCGGCGGTCATCAACAGCGGCAATGACCTGATCGTGGCCTGGGGTCAACGTGGCCGGGCGGGCGCTGCCAACATCAAGCCGCGCGTGCAGCAGGCCATCGGCGAGATTGCACCGTGGCTGCCGGCCGGTGCAGCCAACACCCTGCCCGCGCCGATCCAGATGCGCGCCGGCGAGAGCTGGACCGCCAACACCGTGCTGCCCACGGTGCCAGGCGGCAGCTTCAAGCTCACGCAGCTGGAGGACTTCATCGAACGTGACCGGGTGGAATTCGAGTGGATGCTGAACAACCGCAACTACGGCCACGGCCACTGGATCCCGCCGGATCTGCGGCAGATCCAGGGCGGACTGCGCTGAACGGCGCAGTGGCGCAGCGCACAAACGGCGCCCCGCGGGGCGCCGTTTTCATTGCTGCGCGAACCGCGCGGCGTACTGCCGCTTGCAAGTCGCGCCGCAAACTTGCCGCTCGCGCCGCGGGCTTGCCGGCCGGCACGCGGTACCTGCACGCCGCACGGCCTGCGGCTAAGGTGCGGCCCATGAACACACGCGAACTCTTTGCTGCATGGCGCACACAGTGGTCTTCGGGGGCGGATCGGATCGGCCCCTGGTGGCTCCACCTGGCCTTCACCGGGGTGTTCAACACCTTCATTGCGCTGTTTCTGAGCGTGGTGATCTGGACCTTTCAGCAGCGTGCCGGCTTTGCGCAGATCTTCCCGGAGACCTTCCTGTTTGCGCAGTGCATCGGCTACACGATCCACCTGATGTTCCGCCTGGGCGAGCGTTTGATGGGCAACCGACCGAAGGCCGAGTGGTCCATGCCCCTGCGGGCGGTGTACTTCTCCAGTATTCCGATCACGGGCGTGTTCATCGGCTATTCGATCGCGGTGGCGCTGCTGGGCGGCAATTTGCTGCGCGTGATTGCGAACAACCCGCGGCTGTTCTTTGGGGTGCTGGCGTTTTCTCTGCTGCTGTCGGCCTTCTGGTACCAGTTTTTTGCAGTGCGGGTGCGTGCTGCACGTGCCGAGGCGCAGCAGGCAGCCGATCAGGCCCGTGTCGAGGCCGCCGAGCGTCAGGCAGCGCAAGCCCAGTTGGCGATGCTGCAGGCACAGATCGAGCCGCACTTTCTGTTCAACACCCTGGCCAATGTGGTCAGCCTGATCGACTACGAACCGGCCAAGAGCAAGCAGATGCTCGAGCGCTTCATCGAGTACCTGCGCGCCAGCCTGCTCACGAGCCGCCGCACCGAAGGCACGCTGGCCGATGAGCTGGCGATTGCCCAAGCCTACCTGCAGCTGCTGGCCATTCGCATGGAGGGGCGCCTGCGCTTTGCGATCGACGTGCCCGAGGCCCTGCGCCAGGAGACGCTGGCGCCGATGCTGCTGCAGCCCTTGGTGGAGAACGCCATCAATCACGGGCTGGAGCCGGCGATTGATGGTGGCACGGTGACGATCCGCGCCTGGACGACCGCCACCGAGCTGTGCATCGAGGTAGCCGACGATGGCGAAGGCCTGCCGCCTCAGTCCGACAACCCCACGGACACGCCGCGCCGTTCGGCTGGAACGGGGGTGGCGCTGGCGAACATCCGCGAACGGCTCGCGGCGCTGTATGGTCCGGCAGCACAGTTGCGACTGGCGGTGGGCAACGCTTCCACCGGCCGCGGCTGCGTCGCCACGATCAGTAGGCCGCTGACAGCTCGGGCGCAGGACGCCCTGCCGCTGCAGCACGCGGCCTGATTGCGCAACCACTTGAACGTCGCCTGAACGCAGCGTTCCGCACGCTCCAGAGCAACCTACGCCACCGCCCGCATGCCACCGACCGCACCGACCGCCCTGATCGCCGACGACGAACCGCATCTGGTGAAGTACCTGCAGGACAAGCTCGCCGCACTCTGGCCGGAGCTGAGCGTCGTGGCCACCGCGCGCAACGGCGTGGAAGCGATCAAGGGCATTGCCGAGCACGCGCCGACCGTGGCCTTTCTGGACATCAAGATGCCCGGCGCCACCGGCCTGGAGGTGGCCCAGGGCATCGAGACCGACACGCAGGTGGTGTTCGTCACCGCCTACGACCAGTACGCCATTGAGGCCTTTGATCGCGACGCCGCCGACTACCTGCTCAAGCCCGTCACGGACGAGCGCCTGGCCCGCACCATCGACAAGCTCAAGCGCCGCCTGAGTGAAGGCGCCGCGGCACCGGACCTGTCCGCCCTGCTCAACCAGCTCACGCGCGTGCTGCCGGCGGCCGTGGGCGGCGCGGCCCCGCCTTCAGGTGGTGAGCAGCGCAAGTTTCTGCGCTGGGTGCGTGCCAGCCGCGGCGACCTGACCCACCAGATCGCCGTGGGCGATGTGGCCTATTTCGAGAGTGACGACAAATACACCGTGGTCCACACCACCGTGGGCGGCGAACACCTCATCCGTACGGCGCTCAGTGAACTGGCCGCCGAGCTGGACCCGGAGATCTACTGGCAGATCCACCGCGGCACGCTGGTGAACATGGCGCATGTGGCCGGCACCCGGCGCGACGAAGCCAGCCGCCTGTTCGTGCGCATGAAGCCGATCGGCTCTGGCTCAAGCGCCCGCACGCCGGAGCTGCCGGTGTCCCGTGCCTATGTGCACCTGTTCAAGCAGATGTAACGTTCAATTGAAAAGCAAGCTTAATTGATGCTCATTTTCAATTTTCGATTGAATATGATGATCAGCCACTTTCCGCATATGGGGAGCGGATCCCGGCCTGTTTTGGCATCGCCGTCGCATCGATGCATCTCACGCCGCAAGGTGTTCAGGTGCTGCGCGAGCAGACGCCTGCCGAGCGCTCAAAAGCAAAACGCCGCAATCACTTGCGGCGTTTTGTTTTGAGGTGTCCGGCGCATCCCCAGACGCACCGGGCACCTCAAGAAGGCGAGGTTCTGAGGCCGAGGCCTCGGGAACCCTCAGGCCTCCAAGAAGAATTACTTCTTGGCGTCGGCCTTCTTCTCTTCCTTCTTGGCGGCCGGAGCAGCAGCCTTCTCGTCCTTCTTGGCGGCGGCCGGGGCAGCCTTCTCGTCCTTCTTGGCTTCGGCCTTGGCCGGAGCGGCAGCGGCGGGCTTCTCGTCCTTCTTGGCCGGAGCAGCGGCGGGTGCCTGGGCGAAAGCAGCGGCGGCGAACAGGGAAGCAACCAGAGCGGCGATCAGTTTCATTTTGATTTCCATGGAAAGTGAGTTGATTAACACCCGCGTCGGATCCAACGCGGAACTCATAAAACGAGCGGGCGGACATTGGGTTGACAGGTTGCCCGCGAAATTTTCACATTGGCAGGCGCCTCATCGAAACGGCTTTCCGCTTGTCTGGTGCGGGTTTTCAGCCGGTTTGGCCTGAAAAGACGCGCCACTGCTGGATGTCGATATGCAAACACCCACCATAAGCCGCTCTCCAGCCCATTGCGACCCCACTTCGCACCGCAGAAATGTGACAGACCGTGAGCGGGCACATCGCCCCTCGCCGGCGGGGCGCCGCTCACAGCACCGGTGTGAAGGCGCGCGTGAGGTGATAGAACACCGGCGCCGCGAACACGAGCGAACCGAGCCGATCCAGCACGCTGGAGCGGCCGGTGGAGATCTCGCCCCAGTCGCGGATGCCGGTGGAGCGCTTGAGCGTCTGCAGCACCAGCTGCGCCACAAAGCCCATGGCAGCGGTGGCCGCGGCCACGCCCAGGGTGGTGATGAGGTTGAAGGGCACGTACCAGTACATCGACAGGCCCACGAGCATGGCGGCGCCGATGCCGGCGGCCACGCCTTCCCAGGTCAGGTCGCGCGTAATGCTGCGCGCCAGGCGCCGGCGGCCATATTGACGGCTGACCCAGTACTGCACGATGTCGCCGACCTGAGTGACCATCACGCAGAACAGCATGAGGTAGGCCGCATGGTTGTCCCCGCCGCTCCAGCCGCGGATCGTCAGGCTCAGTGTGGCCGGAATGTGGCTCAGGCAGTACACGCAGAGCATCACGCCCAGCTGCAGCTTGGCCGCGCGGGCAAAGAACTCCTTGGCATCGCCCGCCAGGGCAGAGAGCGCCGGCAGCACGAAGAAGGCGTACACCGGGATGAACACCGAGAACAGCCCGTACCAGCCGTTGCCCACAAACACATACTGCGCCGGAATCAGGATGAAGAAGGCCACAAACAGCGCGCGGTAGTCCGCCGCATTGGCCGGCGTGCGGGTGAGGAACTCCCGCAGGCCCAGAAAGCTCGTCAGTGCAAACATGAAGAAGGCCACCGCCGGGTCCAGCACCACGGCCGACCAGAAGCAGAACAGGAACAGCCAGCCATTGCGCTCGCGGTCCTGCGCAAAGGACAGCACCGCGCGCGACAGCGGCCGCTTGATCCAGCCGTCCATCAGCGGCTTGAGCAGGGCCGCGGCACCCAGCAGGGCCAGCAGCGTGGCCACCACAACCCAGAAACGCAGATCTTCGATCATGAACGCACCACATCCACCGGCTGGGTGCGGGTGCCATTCTTCATGGCGATGGGCTTGGCTTCATGGTCCTCGGCCAGATCGACGATGGCCTGGCGGGCGCGGGCGAGGAAGTCGTCCTCGCTTTCCTCGGGGCCGCGCTTGATCGGCGCGCCGAAGCGCACATTGCAGGCCAGGGGCACGGGGAAGAAGGTGCCCTTGGGCATGATGCGGTTCAGGTTCTCGATGTAGACCGGCACCAGTTCGACGTCCGGGAATTCGGCCGCGATCCTTGCGATGCCGCGCTTGAAGGGGCCGGGCAGCGGCTCGCTGCGGCGCGTACCTTCAGGGAACATGATCAGCGAGTCGCCGTGCTTGAGCGCCTCGCGCGGGGCGTCCAGCGGGTCGGCGTCGGTTTCCCGCAGGCGGTCGATCAGCACCGCGTTCAGACCCTTGTTGACGATATGCCGTCGGATGGCCGACTTGTCCCAGTAATCCTTGGCGGCCAGCGGGCGCACGCGCGGGCGGATGTCCTCGGGGATCGCGGACCAGACCACGAGCGTGTCGACGTGGCTGGTGTGGTTGGCGAAGTAGATGCGCTGCGCCGCGGAGGGCGTGGTGCCGATCCAGCGCGGATAGGCCCCCACCAGGAAGCGTACGAGCCAGACAAAGAAAAGCGTGATGAGCATGGACTGCGGATTGGCGCGCACGCGGTGCCGATGAGGCTGGCACGTCGTGCGGCGGGTACTGCGCTCGCCCGGATCTCGGGCGGCGCGCGATTATGCGGTGTTTGCTGGGCGGAAGATGCTGCGCTGCGGAGGAAAACCCGGTGATCGCCGAAGACGTTGCTCTTTGGGCATCACGCTACCTGGCCCGCCAGGGGTCGCACTCAAGCCGGCTTGTCGTCGGCCAGACGCACCATGCCGATGGCGTGGCTGATCAGCCCGCCGATCCAGGTGGCCACGGCCAGCAAGGCGCCCAGCGCGGCCAGCACGACCCAGCCCCAGGCAATGTTCAGGCGCGCGGTGCCTTTTTCAATGGCCTCGACCGAGCGCTCCCACTGCGCGAGATCCGGCCCGAGCAGGTTGAAGGCCACGCCCAGACCGCCGGCGATCATGATGCCCAACGCCAGCAGGGACAGCCCGAGGGTCCACCAGAAGGTACGCAACATGCGCGAATGGTGGGTGGCGTGCTTGGGGTCCACGCAGTCCTTGCGGCGCACGTAGTTGATGATCAGGCCGATCAGGGCCGTCCAGAGCATCAGGTAACCGATCATGTGCGCCGCATAGGCGCCCCAGACCAGACGCTCGTCATTGGCCAGCTGCGTGGCCGTGACGCCGGGCGGCAGACCGAAGCCGGTGTTGCTGGAGGCAGGGTTCATGAGCAGTGTTCTCCCAGGGGGCGGTGCCGTGGTGATGCGCTTGGTGTGTCGGGCAAGGAAGTGTCGGCCCAGGCGGAGCGGCGATCAATCCTGGAGCGGCGTCAGCGGGTGTGGCTGTTGCAAGAGGGCGCTCAGGCGGCGCGCTTGCTGCCTGTGCCTGCGCGCTCGGTGAGCAGGTCGGACAGCAGGCTGCGGCACTGCTGCTCGTGGGTGTTGATCTCGGCCAACGTGGCCTCGATGTCTTCGCGCTGCTGCTGGAGCTTTTCGCGGTGGGCCTGCAGCACGTCGAGAAACTTGCGCAACTGCGGCACGGTATCGCCCGGGCCGTCGTACATGTCAACCAGAGCCTTGATCTCGGACAGCGTGAGCCCGAGGCGCTTGCCGCGCAAGGTCAGCTTCAGTCGCGTGCGGTCGCGCTGGGTATAGACGCGGTGCCGGCCGCCCGGGCCTTCGCGCGCCGGGGCGAGCAGGCCGTGGTCTTCATAGAAGCGGATGGCGCGGGCGGTCACCTCGAACTCGCGGGACAGTTCGGAGATGGTGTAGGTCGAGGACGTGGTCGCGGCGGCTGACATATCCCTACACTTTACGTAAACGTCAATTGCGGGGCAATGCGCGGGCTGGATGGGTGTATCCATCGATGCTGCGGTCTCGCCCTTCACGCCCAGCCGCATGAACCTCCTCGAAGCCGAACTGCACTACCCCTTTGCCGACACCCTGCCCGCGCCCGGTGAGCTGATGACCGTGGCGCCCGGGGTGCAGTGGCTGCGCATGCCCCTGCCCTTTGCGCTGGACCACATCAATCTCTGGTTGCTGGATGACACAGGCAGCGAGGGGCCGGGCCACGCGATCGTGGACTGCGGCATTGCCGATGCGACGACGCGCGGCTACTGGGAGGCGATCTTCGCGAGCCTCCAAGCGCCCGTGCGCCGGGTGATCGCCACCCACATGCACCCAGACCACATCGGCAACGCCGCGTGGCTGGTGGAGCGCTGGGGCTGCCCCTTTCACTGCAGCATGACCGACTACGCCATGGCGCGCGGGTTGATTGCCGCGCCCAGCGGCTCGGGCGGCGATGCGGCGGCGCGCCACTTCCGTCTGCACGGACTGATGGATGCGGCCGACATCGAGCGCATCCGTCACCGGGGCGATCACTTCGCGAACATGGTGCCCGCGGTGCCGCCGAGCTTCAAGCGCCTGATGGACGACCAGCCGATCACGATCGGCCACCGCACCTGGCGCACGATCGCCGGCTGGGGCCATGCGCCCGAGCACATGGCGCTATGGTGCGAAGCGTTGGGCGTGTTGATCAGCGGCGACATGGTGCTGCCGCGCATCTCCACCAACGTGAGCGTGTGGGACATGGAGCCCGAGGCCGATCCGCTCGGGCTGTTTCTCAAGTCGCTCGCCCGCTACGAGGCCCTGCCGGCCGACACGCTCGTGCTGCCCAGCCATGGCAAGCCCTTCACCGGCCTGCACACCCGCATCCGCCAGCTGCGCGAGCACCACGACGCCCGCCTGGCCGAGGTGCGCGAAGCCTGCGCGGCCGCGCCGCAAAGCGCGGCGGACCTGCTCGGGCTCTTGTTCCGCCGCAAGCTGGACCTGCACCAGACCACCTTTGCCATGGGCGAGGCGCTGGCGCACCTGCACTGGCTCTGGCACCGCGGCGAGCTGCAGCGCAGCAAGGACACAGACGGCGTGCTGCGCTTCTCGGCCCGCTGAGACGGTGCAGCGTGCAGGCCTGATGCGCGAGTGCGCCGGGCGCGCGCTCAAGCGGTTCGGCGTGACATGCACAAGAAAATCTGACGGCCAAATACCCTAGGATCCGCATGCTCCATGCGGATCCCGGCAAGTTGGCTTATTCAAGCAATCGTTGAAAATGATCATTTCTCTGACCTTCAATTCAACATTCGATTGAATATCCAGAAGGTCAGGGATTGAAACAGCCGGGTAGCGGGGCGCCAGTTCGGCGCATGGCGCAATCCGTTGCGCCTCAAGCCGCGGCGGTCGAATGCCGAACACAGTCCGACAAGGACGAGCCGCCCGCAAGCCTGCGCGGCGCCCGTTCGCCTGCCCCTGCCATGCGACTGCTTGATTCCGACATCTCCGACACCCGGGCCCTGGTGATCGACGCCAACCCGACCTCGCGCACCGTGCTTGTGAGCATGCTGCGCGACTTCGGCGTGGGCGAGGTGGCACAGAGCAGCCGCGTGCACGACGCCCGGCGCGTGCTGGAAAGTCGCGTATTCGACATCGTGCTGTGCGAGTCGCACTTCCATGGTTCCCATATGACCGGGCAGGACCTGCTGGACGACCTGCGCCGTGCCCAGCTGCTGCCCTTCTCCACCGTGTTCGTGATGGTCACGGCCGAGGCGAGCTATGCCAAGGTGGCCGAGGCCGCCGAGAACGCGCTCGACAGCTACCTGCTCAAGCCACACAACGCCGACACCCTGGGCGAGCGCCTGCGCCATGCGCGCGAACGCAAGCGCGTGCTGTCCTCCATCTTCATGGCCATCGAGGCCAATGACTTTGCTTCGGCCGCCGAGCTCTGCCTGGACCGCTTCCGCCAGCGCGGCAAGTTCTGGCTGTATGCCGCACGCATCGGTGCAGAGCTGCTGCTGCGCCTGCAGCGCCACACCGAGGCCAAGGCCCTGTTCGAGGCCATCTACGCCGCCCAGGCCCTGCCCTGGGCCAAGCTGGGTGTCGCCCGCGCGCAGATCGAGGCCGGTGCGGCCGTGGAAGGCAAGCGAGTGCTGGAGTCGCTCATTGCCGCGCAGCCCAGCTTTGCCGACGCCTACGACATTCTCGGGCGCACACAGATCGAGCATGGCGACTTTGACGGTGCCTACCGCACCTACGCCAAGGCGGTGGATATCACGCCGGCCAGCCTCACGCGCCTGCAGAAGAAAGGCATGACGGCCTTCTTCGTTGGCGAAGCGGCCGAAGCCACGACTGCACTGCACCGCGCCTGCATGCTGGGTAATGGCTCCAAGCTGCTTGACTACCAGAGCCTGTTCCTGCTTGGCGTGCTGCGCTACGACAGCGCAGACCTCAAGGCCCTGGTGCGCTGCCATGAGGACCTTGAAAAAGCCCGGGAGAAGCAGCCGCAATCCGCGCGGGTACGCCGCCTGTACCAGACCCTCGAAGTCTGCCGCGCCCTGCTGGAGCGCCGCGTGCCCGACGTGGTGGCCACCGTGCGTGCGCTGGCCGAGGAACGCCGCCGCGAAGACTTCGACTACGAGGCCGCCGGAAACCTGCTGATCGTGCTGGCCCGTCTGCAGCACAGCGAAATCCAGCTCGAGGACGCGAGCCTCTGGATCCGTGACATCGCGCGCCGCTACTGCGCCAGCCGCACCGCCACCGAACTGCTGTGCCGCTCCGTAGCCATGGTGCCCGAGGTCGAGCAGCAGGTCCGTGGCATCCACGCCGACATCGAAAAGCAGGCCGAGCAGGCCATGTCACTGACCGTGGCCGGCCAGGTCGCCGCTGCGGTCAAGACCCTGCTCGTGCAGGGTAACCAGAGCCTGAACGCCAAGCTCATCGACCTCGCCTGGCTGCTCGTCACCAAGCACCGCGAAAAGCTGCCCGACGCCGAAGTGCAATCCCAGATCCTCGCCAAGCTGCGCGAGCGCTACTGCATCTCCGGCGTCCAGATCGGCCGCCGGGAAAAGCGCGCCGCCGGCGGTCTGGCCCTGCGCGAGGCCGCACCCGTCAAGCCGGCGGCTGCGCCTCAACCGAGTGCGGCGGGGGTGCAGAAAGAAAAACAGCCTGCTTAGCAGGCTGTTCTCAAGACACACCGAGGCGCGTCAGCGGCCCCAGCAGTTCTGCACCGTGTCGGTGCCTGACTTACCGCGCACCTGCGACTGGTTCAGGGTCAGCGTCCCGCACAGCACGTCATTGGTCTGCGTTCCAGCGGGCACAGCCTGCAGCACAAACGCGTTGGCAGTCGGGTTCGCCGTGAAGCTGATGTTGTACTTGGCCGGCCCCCCTCTGGGCGAGACGTCCAGCCCGATCGCGGTCAGCGTTGCATTGGTGATCGGCGGGTTGCCGGTCTGAGCGCTGACTGCATAGCTCTGCGTGAGGGTGTAGTTGCGCTCCATCCATTGCGCCGCTTCAAGCAGTGCGTTGCGGGCTTCCGCACGATTGGCCCGCAGCACGTACGCCGTGTATTGCGGGTAGGCGATAGCCGACAGGATGCCGATGATGGCCACGACGATGACCAGTTCGATCAGGGTGAAGCCTTGGTACACGCGCTGCTTGGACATGTTCAAACCATTCAGTGGAATAGAGGGCATCAGGGCGTCAGATCACGCCAGGCGCGGCGGCCAGGGCCGGTGAAGCACTTCACACCGATCGTCTGCAGCGAGCCGACTGCGGCACAGGGGTTGGGAGGCGGTGGTTCGCCCGTCGAGTTGCCGACGAAATCGACCAGACCGACCAGCTTGCCCACCGGGCTCGCACGCCCCATCGCGCCCAGGCCTGTGTCGTCCTGGTCGCCTGTGGTGAACACATTGTCGCCGTTGATATCGAGGACCGGTGTCGCCGGCGGGGCGCCATTGAACAGGTCAAACGCGAGGAACGAGCCCGCCTGCGTGCTGTTGGCACAGGTCTGGCCCTCGACTGGAACATAGGTCGAGAAGAACGCGAAGCGACCCGAAGCGATGGGGTTGAAGATCACCCGCTCGCCAGCCACACCGAGATCCAGACGCCAACCGCGCTTGGTGGAGTAGTCGATCGCGGAGGTCACCGGCGCAGACAGCACGCGCGCTGAGCCGCCGCCTGACACAGTATTTGCAGCGGCCGCAGTAATGGTGCGCGTCACGAGATCGCTCAGCGGCACGGTCGCTGCGGGGGCACCCGGCCTATCCCAGATGCCGTAGATCGACTCCGTAGCCACGGACGTCTTGTCGGGGAAGGTCAGCAGCTGACCCGTACCGAATGTGATGAAGTTGCCGCCACGCGGGTGGGGAGCCACCGCCGGCGCCGAGGTGATCGGGCGGCCCGCGTTGTAGAGCGGTACCCCACCGGCCACGCCCCAAGCCGCGTCATTCGTCGCACTGACATTGAACTTCCAGAGGCGACCGCGCAGGTCACCTGCATACACGACGTCGACCTTGCCGTCCCCATTGGAGTCGACGGGCAAGGGGGTCGCGAGACCGTTGTTTGCCCCGGTCGTCGTCTCGGCGAGGATCTTCCGGAAGCCACCGGCCGCGTCGAGGTAGAACACGTAGAGCGCAGCGCGCTCATTCACGCTGTTCACGCCGTTGCCGATGATCACCGCCCAGCGATCGTTGGCCATGCGCGCGATCTGCAGGTTGCGCCCGAGGAATGGATCCTTGGAGGGGTCACCAATGATGTGGCCTAGGTCAGAGTTGAGTTCGGCCATCGCCGCGGCACTGACCGCCTCGTCGGCAAACTGCTGTGCCAGGTCGACTGGAGTCGTAGGAATCGCATCACCGGGCTTGGTGTAGTCGAACTTCACCAACGACGCAGCATTGGTCTCGGCGAAATTCGTCGGGTTCGTCACGTCCAGCGCATAGATGCCACGACCACCCGCACCCAGCCCGCCCACAAGAACCGTTCGCCAGTCGCCATCGATCTTTGCGTCCGCAGAGATGACCGGGCCGTCAACGAAATACTTGTGCTGGTAGACCGGATCCGTGTATTCGGAAAGGCGCGTGTAGACGCCGCGCGGTACGTAGCTGATCAGCGGCGTACCGTTGGTTGCACTGAAGCCGTGAAGCATGCCGTCGTTGGCGCCCACGTAGACCACGGGCTGTCGGCTGATGTTGGCATTTCGGAAGCCCACGTAGTCGCTGCTGGTGTATCCGCTTCTAGGTGCTTGAACGAACCGCGGCTCGGAGTTCACGATCGTGCCGATCAGGCCGCCTTGGCGCCAGCGCAGCACAGCATCCGCTATCTTGGAATTCTCAGGGGTATTTTCTTTGTTCGTCGCGCCACGCAGGTAGTCCACCCGAATCTGGCCAAAGCCGTCCTGGGTGCCGCCGAGGCTGCGATTCAGGGCGTTCTGCTGGAACGTGCTCAGATTGCCCCAACGGAATGGCGCACCGGTGCTCGGGTTGGACGCCGTCAGCACCACACGATCATTGGGCGCGACCGTACCCATCACGGTCTGCGCATTCCACGAGGCGATATTGCTGATTGCCCCCCCAGAGATCGGGAAGCCTCTTATCACCCCACGAAAGTTCGGCTCTGACTCGAACCCAGCCCGAACCACAGTGAGCCCGTTTGAGACATTGGAAAGCGACGACGCTGCGCCGCCGGTTGCCGTGTTCTGGGCCAAAATTTCGGCAACGATGCGCTGGAATGCGCTGTTCAAGGCCCGCTGATCCGTTGCGGGGAACATGTCGCCGCGCGTGTTGACTGCGGCGTGCCACACATCCCACTGCCGCAGGCCGAAGTTGGCGACGGATGGCCACTCACGCGGCCCCGAGACCAGCTCGGCAAAGGATGCGCCGCCGGTGGTGGTCCCACTGAACGTCGGAACCACGTTGGCCGGCTGGCCCACAGCAGCCGGTGTGAGTGCCGCGGCTTCACCGAAGCCCACGCCATACATCACCAAGTGCTGCCATGTTGCCGGGTTGTTCTTGGGGTTCCAGTACTGCGTGATTGTGGTGCCGTTGTAGGTTTCATCACCGGCGCGCTTGATCACCTGGGTCAGGTTGTTGTCCCACCCAGCACCGGTCTGCAGATCGGTGGACCAGTACGTGAACGCCACATCGGAGAGTGTCAGGTTGCCGCCTGCGGCCGGGCCACGATAGGGGCGATTCTGCGTGTACGCAGTGCCGTCCGGAAACGTTGTGGCGGTGTTGTCGGAATTGCCAAAGGCTGCATTGTCACCGTCGTTCCACTGTCCGTCAGTGAACATGATGTGATAGCTGCGGCGGCAACTGAGAATCGGGTTGACCGAGGTGCCAGGCGTGGCTGCCCAGGGGCTGTTGACCCCGGTCGTCCGAAGGTACTCGCCTACGCGGCGATAGGCCGCACGAAGCGGCGTGGTGTTGGATGCGGGTACGGACCGCACCCAGCTCACGAAATTGTCGCGGTGCGTGCCTTCGAAGGACGACATGGTATTGGGTCTCGGGCATGCGTTGTTTGCCGGAAACCCGTTGGAGCATGTGACAAGCAAGCCCTGCCACGCCAGTCGGAAGCGGCCATCCGGCACGATGCTCGGGCTGAACGCCGAAAGCACCGAGGACTTCATGGCCATGTTTCGCGTGCGGTAAAAGCTGTACCAGTTCACATAGTTTTGTTGCTGCGCCGGCGGCAGTGCGTTGTAAGCCACTTGAATGGCGCCGCCGATCGTCGAAAGGTTCACCGCAACCGGCGCATTGACAAAGCCGTCATTCCAAGCGGCAGGCGGCACGGTGGGCGCACGCAAGGGCAGGCCGTTCGCGCCAGGAGGGATCTCATAGGTCAACGTGGGATCGAACGGCACCACTGCTGCCATTGAGCCCGAGTCGTCCAGCGTGACGATGACGTTGGGCGCGGGCGGTACCTGCGCGGTCGGCGGTACCTGCATGAGCCCGAGCGTCGCACCGGCGGGGCCGGCAAAAACCATCGCCAAGCCTGCGGCAACGGCATTGAGAGAAAAACGAACGGCCTGTGTCTTCATGGCGGATCCTGTTACGGCTGGTACAGCTCTTGAAGCGTGACGACGGTGTTCGGATTGCGGCCGGTAGCGCGCACCGTGATCCGATACAGAAAGGTGTCCGAGGACGCGGAGTTCTGGAAGATCTCGATCCAGTACCGGGGCTGTGCTGCTGCGCCCGACTCGTTTTGAATCGCCACCCAGTCAGCTCCGGTTCGCTCTCCGTAGATGCCGTAGGGGCGAGCGGGCGAGCCCACACCTGGGTCCGGCAGTTCCCACGGATTGACGAATCCCCCTGCTGCATACTGCGCCGGCTCGAGCGCGCAGGCGCCTCTCAGGCAGGTGCCGAGATAGCTGAGATCCGACAGGCCAGCGTCCTTGTTCGGTCGATCCGAGAAAGGCCGACAGGCCGGGTTACCCCCGCAGGGTTGGCCGTTGGCGCGAAGACCCAGAATGTCTTGCTGTGCATCGCGAATGGTGGCCTCGGCCAGCTGATACGCGCGAGCTCGGTCGAGATCATTACCGGCCATGCGCTCGGTGATCGTGGACGAACGCAGCACAGCCACGGCAAGAACGGTCAGGACGACAAGAAAGATCAGCGCGGAGAACAGTGCAAAACCGGCCTGCCCGCGTGAAAGAGAGCGATTCATGGGATATCCGGGAAAAGATTGCCGGTGCTGCCATTGCGCAGATTGACCGTCGTTCTGAACAGTCTGTGGACCCGCCCATCTGCAGGAAACGCCTGACCGCGGCAGTTCGTACCGGGCGTTGGGCCGGAGGCAATATTGGGTTCGAAGCTGACGACCTCAAAACACAGGTCGACTGTGCGCACCAACGTCCAGTCGGCGACACCGGCAGCATTCACAAAGGCCGCTGCATTGCCCTGTCCCACAGCAGCAGCGACGCCGTAGGTTGCTTGCATGTCCACTACCTGAGCTGCAAGCGGCTGGGCAGCATTGCCGCCGCCGCCACCGTTGCCCTGACACATGAGCTGACCGTTCGCGTCAATCGAAAAGGTATTGACCACATCGGCCACGCCGACCGCCTGGCCCAGACAGTCTGCGCCGGCCAATGTGCCGGCGTTGTAGGGCTGATCGCTGAAGTAGCGAACTGTGATGGTGTCAGGTCCGCCAGCCCCGCCATCCGTACCAGTGACAGGCAATCTGCCGGGGATCTCGACAACTTGCGCGTTGGCCGTCGCGGGCACAAATGCTGGCGCACCGGCCATCCGGATATTGCGCGAGAGCACTTCGACCGCGAGCCGACCCGTTTCGAAGTTGCGACTCTGATCATCATTGGTGCGAAAGCCCTGGCGAGCCACGAGGTAAAGCGAAGCAGCCGCCACGGTGATCAGCAATCCGATCACGAGAGCAATCATCAGCTCGACCAGTGTCAAACCACGCTGGGAACGGAGCGAATGCCTCATGGCTGGAACTCCGCGACGATGCACTGCGCTGTCGGCGGTGCCGCCACAATCGGGAAGTCATCACACCGTGCATCGCGCAGCGCTGCTGTTAGGTCCTTCTCCTCCCACATGACCGCGATCAGGAAGGGCGTTCCAGCGCCTCCGGGTCGCACTATGGCTCCGCGACCGCTTGGCAGGGCGCCGGCAAGCTGCGTCAGCCACTCGTTCAAGTGCCGGTTAGCCACTTGTTGCGAGGTGCAAGGCGCTCCGCATGCAGCAAACGCGGGGATGCTTGATGGAATGTTTGCGTAGGGCACATTGAAGATGTAGTCGCCGGCGCGCACGCTGGGCATATTGCTGCGCATGCGGTCAGTCATGGCCACGAGGTGATGAACCGCAACTGAACGTTGCTGAGACACCTGATTGAACTTGACCGTGCTGAGCTGGACACCAGCGACTCCGATGGCCCCAAGACTCAATACGACCAGCGCAACCATCGCTTCAAGGATCGATGCGCCGCTTTGGCGCTGCAACAAAAACGATTGACTCATGGCTCAGCACCCGGAGAAACGGGCATCATTCAGATATGTATCGTCGGACATGGCCGAAGCACGACCACCGGCACTGATACAGATGTGCCGTTGCTCGCGAGTCGTCGGCGACGCGGTGCTCGACACCACGAAGTGGGCGCCGCGGATTGTTCCGTTGAGCATGCCGTTCGGTGCGAAGCGCACTGCAGTACCAGCCATGTTGAGCTGGATCCCGAGGTTGGTCGGAGACGCAGGGCTGCTGCGCAGCAGCTCTTCAGCGGCTTGACGCGTGCCGTTCACGTTGGTGTCGACAAACACGATGTAGCCAGACTCCCACTGATTACTCCCACTGCAGGTTGCCGCAGCTGAGTTCGGAGCCGCGCTGGCGCAGATTGTCACGGCAGCGCCGCGCTTCACCGCTTCCGCTCGCGCCAGATTGATGGCCGTCAGCAATTCATTGGTACCGCTCGAGATCTGATTTCTGCGAGCGAATCCCGAAAGTTCCGGCAACGCAAGGCCAAGACCGATGGCGATGATCGTGATGACGACCATCAGCTCAATGAGCGAGAAGCCTTGACCGTGTCGGCCAGCACGTACTTTTTTCATTTGGTGCATGCGCCGGCGTTACTGCCGTGGATGAAGAGCGTGGGCGCAGAGGCCTCGGTACCCGAAGGGGTCACGCGCGTGACAAACTGCGCGCCGGCAACGCGCGCAACGGCAATGGCGGTGCGCTCGCCCCGAGGGCCGCAGTTCACATCGAACTCCACGGCCCCATCGCCGCGCGAGCGCAGCGCCGAGAGTCTGCAAGACTCATCACCAGGGAACTGGGCTACAAGGACCGCGGGCGCCTGAACGTCCTTGCCATCAAGGCACATGCCAGACACCGGCTGCCCGGCCGGACGCTGTTCTTGGGCTGACTTCCAGAAATACCAGAGGCCTGGCTGCATCGTCTGGGCACCGGCAGAGGCAGCAATTCCGAAGAGGCTTGTAGCCACCAGCTTGAAAGCAAGGTTGCGAATCATGGGGAACTTTCCTGCAAGAGCCTGCATGTTGCAGCCCCGCGAACGCCCAGCCCACGGCCACACCGCCTCACCCCGATCAGCGGCAATCGGATACCGACGAGCGGCGGGCAATTGCCAAAAGATCTACCGAGGATCGGATCGCTAGGAAGAGGTCGGTGCCCGACGCAGCAGCGCCTTCAACCCCGCCATGTGCGCCCGCGTGTCCGACGGGACTGCTGCGGCGCTGCTCTCCTCACGCGTCACGCCCAGCTCGGCCAGGAAACGCGAGGGCTCTCGGTTGGCAAACTCCTTGCCACGCTTGCGCCGCTTGCAGTGCGTGATGATCAGACTGCGCTGGGCGCGCGTCACACCCACGTACATCAGCCGGCGCTCTTCCTCGATGCGGCTGCCCATGGCTTCTGCGTCGAGTTCATCGTCCGTACGGCCCAGGTGCGGGAGCAGGCCTTCCTCGACGCCGATCAGGAAGACGTGCGGATACTCCAGACCCTTGGCGGCATGCAGGGTCGACAGCTTGACGGCGTCCTGCTCGGCGTCGTTGTCCTGCAGCATGGTGATGAGCGCCACGTACTGGGCGAGCTCGATCAGGGTCTTGCCGTCTTCATCGGCCTTGCGGTTGAGCCAATCGAGGAATTCGGTGACGTTGTTCCACTTGGACAATGCCTGCTTGGCGTCGAAGGTGTCGTACAGGTAGGCCTCGTAGCCGATGGCCTGCACGAGCTCGCGCAGCAGGGCGCCGCCGTTTTCGCCGGCCTTGTTGTTGTCCTTGCCGCTGCGGTCCTGCAGGCGGTTGATGAACTGACCAAATTCCGAGAGCGTCTGGAGCTGGTTGTCCTTCACCCGTCCGGCAAAGCCGGCTTCGAACAGCGCCTCGAACAGGCTCTTGCGCCGTTCGCCCGCATAGGTGGCTAGGGCTTGCAGGCTCACGGGGCCGATGCCACGCTTGGGCGTGGTGATGGCGCGCATGAAGGCCTGGTCATCGTCCTCGTTGGCGATCAGACGCAGGTAGGCGACGAGGTCCTTGATCTCGGCCCGGTCAAAGAAGCTCTGGCCGCCGGAGATGATGTACGGAATCTTCTGGTTGCGCAGCTGCTGCTCAATCACGCGGGCCTGTAGGTTGGAGCGGTAGAGAATCGCGTAGTCGCTCCACTTGGCGCGACGCTCGAAGCGGTGCGCAGACAGCCGTGTGACCACGTTTTCGGCTTCGGACTCGTCGTCGTCCTGAGGCAGCACGGCAATAGGGTCCCCCATGCCGTGCTCGCTCCAGAGCTTCTTCTCGAACAACTTGGGGTTGTGCGAGATCAGCGCATTGGCCGCCTGCAGAATGCGGTTGGTCGAGCGATAGTTCTGCTCCAGCTTGATGACCTTCAGGCGCGGATAGGTCTTCTGCAGATCGGCCAGATTCTCCAGATTGGCGCCACGCCAGCCGTAGATGCTCTGGTCGTCGTCACCCACAGCCGTGAACATGGCGCGCGGCCCGGTGAGGTTGCGCAGAAGGCCGTACTGCACGCTATTGGTGTCCTGCACCTCGTCCACCAGCAGATAGCGCAGGCGGTTCTGCCATCGCTCGCGCACCTCGGCATGCTCTTCAAGCAGCTTGAGCGGCGTCCAGATCAGATCGTCAAAATCGACAGCCTGATAGGCACGCACGGTCTCGTTGTAGCGCGCATAGGCCTTGGCAAAGGCCAGTTCGTCATTGCTCTTGGCTGCCGATGCAGCCTGATCCGGCGAAAGGCCGGCGTTCTTCCACAGGCTGACCTGGCCCTGGGCCGCACGCACGAGCTTCTTGTCCGTGGTGGCGAGAATGTCGCTGAGCACGGCGGCGGCATCGGCGGCATCAAGGATCGTGAAGTTGGGCTTGATGCCGGCCGCACGCGCTTCTTCGCGCAGCATGCGCACGCCCAGCGAGTGAAAGGTGCTCACCTGAAGGCGCTTGGCGGCATCCTTGCCGACCAACTCGGCAGCCCGCTCTGCCATCTCACCAGCCGCCTTGTTGGTGAACGTGATGGCGGCAATGCTTTCGGGCTTGTAGCCCTGCTCAATCAGATACGCGATTTTGGCGGTGATCACGCGCGTCTTGCCCGAACCCGCGCCGGCCAGCACCAGGCAGGGGCCATCCAGATAGCGCACAGCTTCGCGTTGCGCCGGATTCAGCGGGAATGACATCGATCTGGGGGAGGACAGCAGGAACCGGCTCGAGGACGGGCAGGGCACGCAATGAGGTACGCATCACCTGGCCGAGAGGGCGCGCAGGTTATCACGCAGGTCTGCGAGCCCTGCCTGCGCTTCAGTGCTTGCGTGCCGAGTGGATGGACTTGTTGCCGCCGGCGCCACCCACAGGCAAGACCGCGGCGCTCGCCGGGTTCGCCGGCAGGCTCGGGCCGCTTGAGCACATCTGCCAGCGGCCCTTGCCTGTGGCCTTGACCTGATACATCGCCTCGTCGGCCCGTGCGAGCAGGGATTGCGCTGTGCGCGCATGCTTGGGCGCAAGCGCGACACCCACGCTGGCCGAGACGCTGAGCAGGTGCTTGCCGACCATCACGGGCGCACCGGCCAGATCCACGATGCGGGTGGCTAGATCGGCCAGGTCGTCATCGGAAGGCATGGGCACCACGAGCACAAACTCGTCGCCACCAAAGCGCGCGCAAATCCCGGCGGCCGTGCTCGGCTTTTCCTTCAGCGCGGCATCGAAACGCACAGCGAGCGTGCGCAGCACCGCATCACCCGCGCTGTGGCCGGCCGTGTCGTTGATGCCCTTGAAGCCGTCGAGGTCCACGAAGACCAGCGCAAACGGCAGGTCCTCTGCAAACTCCATGGCTGCGTCCAGATGCTGCATCAGGTAGCGGCGGTTGTAGGCGTCGGTCAGCGGATCGCGCTCGGCCGTGCGCGCCAGTACTTCCTGGGCGCGCTTGAGTTCGTCGATGTCGATGTTGGTGTCGTAGACGCCGCGCACCACACCCTGCTCGTCGATGTCCGGGTGGTAGCTCGAACGGATCCAGCGCTCGGTCCCGTCGGGCAGGCGTACCTTGCGCTCGTAGTGCGAGCTGCGCCCCTGCAAGGCCGCTTGCACATAGGGCAGATGCTCCTTCCAGATGCGCTCGCCGCGCACCTCGGGCACCTTGCGGCCGATCACCATGGACGGATCGAGCTGATTGCGTTCGACAAACGCCCGGTTCACAAACTGGTAGACGTAGCTGCTGTCGAAGTAGGTCAGTGGGTAGGGAATGTTGGCGGTGAAGCCGTCGAGCTTGCGGCGGCTGTCACGCAGCTCCTCGATCGCGCGCACCTCGTCGTCGATGTCGATGGCAATGGTGTAGACCCGCTCGACGAGGCCATCGGGGTTGGTATCCGGGAAGACAGTGACGCGCACCCAGTGCGCAGAGTTTTGGTGCGTCACCAAGCGCGTGTATTCGGCCGCCTGTCCGGTGTAGGCCATCCAGAAGGCCTGACGGGCGCTTTGCCATGCGCCCTGCCCATAGATCTCCGACAGCTTGCGGCCGATCAGCGCCTCGCGTGACTGGCCCGACCAGGTCAGGTAGGCGTCGTTGCACCAGACCAGACGGTTCGAGCGGTCCCAGCCACCGATGGGCAGGGCGATGGCTGACAGGATGCGCTGGATGCGCCCGGCGTTGCGCTCGGCCGAGTCGCGACCGCGCACGTGGTCGTCAATGTCCACCGCCGTGGACAGCACCGCCGTGACGTGGCCGCGCTCGTCGCGCGAAGCGGGTGCGAGCTTGATGCGCTGCCAGCGCGCCTTGCGCAGGTCCGGCAGATCGGCGGCCGCCGGATTGGGGTTGTAGGCCGAGACCAGCCGGTCAAACTCCACGGTTTCGCCGCGGAAGGCGCAGACGAAGGCGCGCTCGGAGGTTTCCCAGGCACCCGCGCCATACAGCTGCTCGATTGTGCGGCCCAGCAGCTCGTCGCGGGTGGCGCCGGTCAGCCGCTCGAATTCGGCGTTGCAATGCAGCAGCTCGCAATCCCGCCCCCATACCGCAATCGGCATGGCGACGATGTCGAGCGCGTTGCACAACGCGGAGAAGGGATCGGTCAGCGGCACTTGGGCTGGAACTTGCAGAGGCACTAAGGCGAGCGTGCAGTGTGCCCGTGCAGCTTGCGCCGCGGCAAGCCAGATCCCTCGCACAAACGCGTTGTTCGGACTGGCAACGCCCAAACTTCCCCAAGCCTGTGTAGATGGATTGTTAACTCACGAGGGCACGCCACCCTCGCAATTTCAGCAGTTAACGAACAACCTGACCCGTCACTCAGACCTCGATCGGATCCACGTCGATGTGCCAACGAAGTCGAGCGCCAGCCTGCGCCGCGACAAGCGGCAACCACGGTCCGAGCAGCGACTGAAGCTGCGAGCGCGTGCCCGCCTCGACCAGCATCTGCCACCGTGCCTGATTGGCCACGCGCGGCACACCCGCCGGCACCGGGTGGTAGATACGCACGCCGGTCACCGCCGGTGCCGCTTCACGGGCCTGATCCAGAAAGCCCTGAGCCTGCGCGTCCGACGTCGCCGCCACCCGGAGCACGGCCAAGGTGGCATAGGGCGGCAGATTCAGGGCTTCGCGCTCGGCCAGCAGGCGCGCGGCTGCGGCCTCGTAGTCCTGCGCCAGCAGTTCGGCAAACAGCGGGTGCTGCGGCAGGCGCGTTTCCACCAGCACCTCGCCGGGGTCCGTGGCGCGCCCGGCACGGCCCGCCACCTGCATGAGCAGCGCAAACAGACGCTCTTCGGCGCGAAAGTCCGGCGCCACCAGCAGGCTGTCGGTGCCGGTCACACCCACCAACGTCAGGCGCGGGAAGTCGTGCCCCTTGGCGACCATCTGCGTACCCACCAACACGTCGATGGCACCGGCATCCATGTCGGCCAGCAGCGCGGCGCCACTGCCGCGGCGGCGCGTGCTGTCCCGGTCCATGCGGGCAATGCGCGCATCCGGAAGCACGGCGGCGAGTTCCGCCTCGATCTTCTGCGTGCCCTGGCCCTTGGGCAGCAGATCCGGATTGCCGCAGGCCGGGCAGGCGGCAGGCGCCGGGCGATGGGCGCTGCAGTGGTGGCAGATCAGGGTGTAACCCAGAGCGTTGCTGCGCCCGGCGCTCGCCTTGCCGGCCTGGGGGCGGAACAGGCGCGCGCGGTGCAAGGCAAAGTGGGCGCTGCACTGGTCGCAGTCCGCCACCCAGCCGCAGGCGTCGCAGGCCAGGGCCGGAGCCCAGCCGCGGCGGTTGGCAAACAGCAGGCTCTGCTGCCCGGCGGCGAGACAGGCGCGCAGCGCATCCAGCAGCGGCGGCGAGACTGGGCCGGCCTCTGCAGCCGAGCCACGCGCCCGCCGGTGGGCGCGCAGATCGATCACCCGCAGCTTGGGCAGGCGGGCGCCCGCCACCGCGCGATTGGGCAGGCGCAGCAGGGCATAGCGGCCGCTCTGCGCGTTGTTCCAGCTCTCCAGCGAGGGTGTAGCGCTGCCCAGCAGCACCGGGCAGCCGGCCAGGTGGGCGCGCATCACTGCGAGATCGCGCGCCTGCAGACGCACGCCGTCCTGTTGCTTGTAGCTGGCGTCATGCTCCTCATCCACAATGATGAGACCGGGCGCGCGCAGCGGCGCGAAGACCGCCGAGCGCGTGCCGACCACGATGCGCGCCTGCCCATGCGCAGCGGCCAACCAGGCCTGGGCGCGTGCGCCATCCGCCAGGCCGGAGGTCATCACGGCCACGTCCGTATCGGGAAAGCGCTCGCGCACGCGGCGAGCCAAACCCTCGGTCAGGGCGATCTCCGGCACGAGCAGAAGCACGTCCCGGCCGGCGTCCAGCGTTTGTCGAACCGCGTGCAGATAGACCTCGGTCTTGCCGCTGCCGGTCACGCCGAACAGCAGGGCAGCGGCAAAGCCCTGCCCCACGCGGGCGGCCAGCCAGTCCACCGCGCGCTGCTGGTCCGCATTGAGCGCCGGCCAGCTCGCAGCCTCCGAGCGCACCATGGGTTTTGCACGGCGGGGCCGCCCGGCCCAGCGCGCCTGCGGCCCGCCGCTTTCCGGACTCTCGATCTCGAAGCTGGCGACGCGGCGCAGCGGCTCGGGCAGGCTGGGCAGCAGGATCTCGCCGGGGCTGGCGTGGTAGTAGGTACTTGCAAAACGGGCCAGTGCGAGCAGCGGCTCCGGCAAGGCGGGCCAGCTGTCGACGCGCGCAATCACGTCGCGCAGTCGCTCCGGCGGCACCTCGCTCACATCGCTCGCGCCCCACACAAAGCCCACGCGGCGCTGCGACGCCCAAGGCACGATGACCGCTGTGCCGGCCGGTGGCGGATCAGGCCAGGGCCAGCGAAAGTCGAACACTTGTCCGACCTGCAAGCCTGGCACGTCCACCACCACCTGAAGCACGCGAGATTGAGACTTCACTTTAAGTTCGAGGCCTAAACAGCTGCGCGCAAAGGGCTTTGTTCACAGTCCACAGAATCTGTGGATAACTTTGTGGAGAATTCTGTGACAAACGCGTTAAGTGCTTGCCGCACAAGCGATTTTGTCCGCTGCCAAGAAAATGAGCAATCTGAAAAGCTCGATAAATCAATGACTTACACGAGGAACCGAGCGCTCCAGAGCCATTTCAGCCGAAACTGAGCATGGTTCTTGGGAGAGCAGCATTCTGTGCATAAGTCAAATGGAGACCTGCAAAAAATGGAACGGTGGCGCCCATCGACGTCAAGTCCCTTGTTCAAGCACGAGCGAAGCAAGTTGCTCGGATTGCGACACCCGTAGCCCACCTGCGCTGCGCAGGTGAGCGCCCGCTCGCAGCGCCGCCGCGACCGTCTGGACATCCACGCCGCGGTACTGGGCCCAGGGGCCGATGAGCACCGGGCGCAACAACTGCACGGCGGCGATCCCGATCGCCTCGCCAATGCGGCGTTCCTGACGGTCGCCCAGCAGAAAAGACGGACGCACGATGTGCAGGCTGGGCAGGTTGAGGGCCTTGAGCGCCGCTTCCATCTCACCCTTGACGCGGCTGTAGAACACGCGGCTGGCGGTGTCTGCACCCAGTGCGCTGACCACGCCCACATGCTGCGCCCCGCGCGCCTGTGCCGCGCGCGCCACGGCCAGCACGGCATCAAAGTCCACCTTGCGAAACGCCGCCTGCGAGCCCGCGGTGCGAATCGTCGTGCCCAGACAGATATAGAGCACGGCCGGTGCAGGCGCGGCGCTCAGCGCAGCGTCGGCGTCCAGCGCCGCGTAGTCCACCACGCATTCGATCAGCTTGCTGTCCGGCCGCGCGGCGCCCTGCACGAGCAGGCTGCCGGCGCGGCGCACCAGCGCCACCACCTGCCGCACCTGCGGGTCATTGAGCAGCTGGCCGACCAGCGCGCGGCCGGTCAGCCCCGTGGCGCCTGCGACCCAGACGATCTCACCGGCGGCTGCAGCGGGGCCAGACGCCCCCATGCGCACGGCCATGCTCAGGCAGCAGCGTCCTGGGCCAGGCGCTCGTGCTGCACCGGCACGCCGCCGCGTATGCGGCGGGAATAGTCATGCACCGCGTCCACCAGCACAGACACGTTCTCCGGCGGCGTGAACTGGCTGATGCCGTGGCCGAGGTTGAACACATGGCCCACGCCGGGTTGCCCGGCAGCGGCCGGCGGCCCGAAGCTTTCCAGCACCTTGGCCACCTCGCCGCGCAGCTGCTCGGGCGCGGCCATCAGGGCCATGGGGTCGAGGTTGCCCTGCAAGGCCACGCGGTCACCCACGCGGGCGCGGGCGTTGCCCAGGTTGGCCGTCCAGTCCAGACCGATCGCATCGCTGCCGGCACCGGCAATCTCCTCGAGCCACATGCCGCCGCCCTTGGTGAACAGGATGGACGGGATACGCACGCCGTCCTTGTGCAGGGGCAGCTGCTCGATGACGCGCTTGCTGTAGGCCAGGCTGAACTTCTGGAACAGACCGTCGGCCAGCACGCCGCCCCAGCTGTCGAAGATCATCACGGCCTGGGCGCCGGCGTCGATCTGCGCCTTGAGATACGTGGCCACGGCCTGGGCATTCACTTCCAGGATGCGGTGCAGCAGGTCCGGGCGCTGATACATCATGGTCTTGATCAGGCGGTAGTCGTCGCTGCCTGCACCTTCGACCATGTAGCAGGCCAGCGTGAAGGGGCTGCCCGAAAAGCCGATCAGCGGCACGCGGCCAGCCAGTTCCTTGCGGATCAGCGTCACCGCATCAAACACGTACTTGAGCTTCTCCATGTCGGGCACGGCGAGCTTGGCCACGGCGGCTTCGTCGCGGATCGGCGTGGCGAAGCGCGGGCCTTCGCCCTGCGCAAACGAGAGGCCGAGGCCCATCGCATCCGGCACGGTGAGGATGTCACTGAACAGGATGGCGGCATCCAGCGCGTAGCGGCGCAGCGGCTGCAACGTGACTTCGCAGGCGAGTTCCGGGTTGGTCGCCAGGCCCATGAAGCTGCCGGCCACCTCACGCGTGGCGCGGTACTCCGGCAGGTAGCGGCCCGCCTGGCGCATCAGCCAGACCGGCGTGTAATCAGTGGGCTGGCGCAGCAGGGCGCGCAGGAAGGTGTCGTTTTGAAGGGGCGCGAACATCCGCGGAGTGTAAGCGGCAGCAGACGGCGCGGTGCGTCAGCTTTGCACCACGATCACGGCGGTCAATAAATAGCCGGAATTTATCTTTTATTGATCAACAAAATCTGGCTTTCCGCTTTCCTCATCACGTTCTTCAACGATTAATCACTCAATGAATTTATGGCCGAAAATGATTTCTACTGCAGATCGCGTGCGCGGTTGAAATCGGCCCGATCAATGCTCCGGAGCTTGATTTCGCGCATCTCGCGGGCAACCAGCATGCGCAGGGTGACCTCCGTGCCCGCTGGGCCGGCTGCCCAAAGCTTGCGGTAGTAGTCCTGCAGGTCGTCCACCTTCTGGCCAGCCACGCCGAGCAGGATGTCGCCCTGGCGGATGCCGGCGCCGTCGGCCGGGCTGCCTCGCGTGACGCGCGAGACGATCAGGTTGCCCGCGGTTTCCTGCACGCTCATGCCCAGCCAGCCGCGCGCGGGGCCACTGGCGCGGCCGCGTTCGACCAGATCCTTGAGCAGGGGCTTCACGAGATCCGTGGGCACATACATGTTGCCGGGGATGTTGCTGCCGCGCGTGCGCTCTAGCAGCATGGAGCCGATACCCACGAGCTTGCCTTCGCCATTGACCAGGGCCGCGCCGCTCCAGTTGTTCACCGGCGGGAAGGTGTAGATCGCGCGATCCAGCGCATATTCCCAGGGGGCGATGAAGGCCTCGCGGCTGATCACGCCGAGCTCGAAGGCCTCCGGCTCGCCGGCGCCGATGGTCAGCAGGCGGGCGTTGGCCTCGATCTTGTCGCTGTCACCCAGTTCGAGCGGCGTGCCCTTGATGGGCAGCAGGGTGCGTACCACACCCAGGCCGGTGGCCTGGTCGTAGCCCACGCGCGTGGCGGGGCTGACCTTGCCGTCCGGCCCCATGACCTGCACGCGCTCGGCCTCCAGCAGCAGATAGCCGACGGTGAGCACGGTGTTCGGGCCGATCAGCACACCCGTGCCGCCGCGCTCGGTGCCCAGGGTCTCGCTGCTCACCGCGTTGTCGTTCACCTCCACGCGCAGAAAGACCACGCTGTCCTTCAGGCGCGCGGCCAGGGCCGGGTCCAGGGTGGACATGACAGGCGGCGCACCAGGAATGCTCGGTCCGCGCTGGGCCAGCGCAGGCGACGAGACCAGCACCGCGGCCGTGAACAGGCAGGCTGCTGCCAGCCAGCGCGTCAGAGACTGCGCCATCATGCGGCGCGCTGCGTGCACAGACCCTTGCGGGGACGAAGGCCGAGGGGAAGGCATGGCGGGCTCCTGCGGGCTGCGCAGCCGATGCAGTGCCGGCGCGCGATTCAACAACGTGAGCTTTGTTGTACTGCGCCGCCCGCCCGCTTGGCGAGCCTTGCGCCTACGGGGCAACCCGCAATCGCTCGGGCGTTTGGTCGCAGGCTGGCCAAGGCGCGCGCGGGACTGGACATGGCCGGGACAGGGGCTGGTCGGGGACACATGCGCGGCTGGCTCCTAGGCGCACGCAGCTTCGGCGCGCGAGCGGACCGCTTCCTACAATGCGGCCCCATGATCGATCTGCTCACCACCTTCTCGCGCAAAGTGCTCTTCACGCTCGAGCCCGAAGACGCGCACGCCCTCACCCTGACCAGCCTGAACGCCATGGCCGCCAGCGGCGCAGCCAAGATGCTCTTTGGCGCACCGACGGGTTCGCCCGTGACGGTGATGGGCCTGAACTTCCCCAATGCGGTGGGCCTGGCGGCCGGCGCCGACAAGAACGGCGAGTGCATCGAGGGCTTTGGCGCCCTGGGATTCGGCTTTCTGGAGCTGGGCGGCGTGACGCCACGCCCGCAACCGGGCAATGAGAAGCCGCGCGTGTTCCGCCTGCCGGACGCGAATGCAGTCATCAACCGTCTGGGCTTCAACAACCACGGTGTGGAGCGGCTGGCGGCCAATCTGGCGCGCTACCGCCGCGCGCCCAAGTACAGCGGCGTGATCGGCGTGAACCTGGGAAAGAACAAGGACACGCCCAACGAGAACGCGCTCGACGACTACCGCATCTGCTACGAGCGCCTGCACGATCTGGTGGACTTTGCCACCATCAACGTCAGCTCCCCCAACACCGCCGGCCTGCGGGCCCTGCAGGAGGTGGATGAACTGCGCCGGATTCTGGAGGGCATGGCTAACGCACGCGACAAGCTGGCCAAGAGCCGCCGCGTACCGCTGAGTGTGAAGATCGCGCCGGATCTGACCGACGAGCAGATCGGCAGCATTGCCGAACTCGCCCTGCACTGCGGCATGGACGCCATTACCGCCACCAACACCACCGTGGCGCGCGATGCCGTCAAGCACCTGCCGCACGGCACCGAAACCGGCGGCCTGAGTGGCGCGCCGGTCTTCGAGGCCAGCAACGCCGTGATCCGCAAGCTCAAGGCCGCGCTCGGTGACAAGCTGCCCATCATCGGCGTGGGCGGCGTGATGAGCGGCGCAGACGCCCGCGCCAAGCTGGACGCCGGCGCCAGCCTCGTGCAGTTCTACACCGGCCTCATCTACCGCGGCCCGGCGCTGGTACATGAGGCGGTGGTGGCGTGTCGCTGATTCAGACCCGAACCAGTCGCGGCTGATCACCCGGCCTTGCTTCAGCCCAAGCGCCACCCGAATACGCCCCTCCAAGCCCGCACCCTACCCGCACCCGGCCCGCACGATGCCCGAGCTGCCGCCCGCTCTCATCAACGCCTGGCAGCAGCTAGGCCAGGCGCTCGGTCTGGCGCACTCGGCTGCCCTCTATGCCGCGGTCTCCGCGCTGCACATCACCGGCATTGCCTTGCTGTTTGGCGGTATTGCGCCTGTGGCGCTGCGTTTTCTGGGTGGCATGGCGAGCCTGGGCGAGGCGGCGGTGCGCAGCCTGCAGCGCTTTGCGGCCTGCGGGCTATTGTTTGCGGTGTGCACGGGGGTGCTCTTGATCAGCGTGAAGCCCGCCGACTACCTGGCCAGCCCGGTGGTGTGGGCGAAGTTCGCGCTGATTGCCACGGCCACAGCGCACGCGCTGTGGTTTCACTGGGCAAGGCGGCGATCCACGGTGCCGGTGCTGGACACGCCCCGCGCTGCGCTGGCGGCCAGCGGTGCGGCCTCGCTGCTGCTCTGGCTGGCGGTGATAGGCCTGGGGCGCTGGATCGCGTTTGCCGTCTGAGCCGCGTGCTCAGGCCGGGCGCCACACGGCGGCATGCTCCTGCACAAAGGCCTGTAGTGAGCGAGGGGGTCGGCCGGTGATGGTTTGCACCGCGTCGGTGATTCGCTCGGCGGCGCCGGCCTTGAAGAAGCCCAGGATCGTGACGAGCATCTCGGTATAGGCCGCAGGCATGCCGGCGGCCAGCAGGCCGGCACGCATGGCATCGGGCGGGATGTCTTCGTAGCGGATTGCGCGGCCGGCGGCGGCTGAAAGCAGACGGGCCACGTCCGCGTGATCGAAGGCCTCGGCCCCCGTCAGATCGAAGGCCTGGCCGTCATGGGTGCTAGACGTGAGCAGCACGGCAGCCACCTCGGCAATGTCGCGCGCATCGATGAAGCTGCCACGCCCCTGCCCGGTGGGCAGCGCGATGGCGCTGCGCTCAAGGATGCCGGGCAGCCAGTAGCTCGTGAAGTTCTGCATGAACCAGTTGGGGCGGATGATGCTGTAGGCCAGGCCGGCACGCTCCACGCGCTGCTCCAGACGCCGGAACGGGCCGCTCGGGTCCGCGTCGGCGCCCATAGCCGTCATGAGCACGAGCTTGCCCAGGCCATGGCGGCGGGCGGCGTCGACCGCCGGCCCCAGCAGGGCATCCTGATCGGGGTGGCCAGGCGGGCTCATCAGGAACGCCCGGCTGGCGCCTGCGAAGGCGGCCTCCAGGCCTGCACCGGTCGCCAGATCCAGGGCCATCGTGTCTGCGCCGCGTGGCTGGCGGGCGCCGGCAAGTACGCGCTCGCCGCGCTGCTGCAGGGTCTGAACGAGGGCGCGGCCGACCGTGCCGGTGCCGCCGATGATGAGTGTGTAGGCCATGTGTGAACACCTTTCTGTGGACTGGCCCTGCAGTCTGCGCGCCGATTCCCGTACGATGAATGGCAGAAAATCCACTTTTCATGTCTGATCGTTCACATGGACCTGTTGACCGACGTATTTGCGCAGGCGGGCCTGCGCCGCCGCATGCTCGACCTGCACCCGCTCGCAGCGGGGGTTGCGCTGCGCTTTCCGTGCGAGCGCAGTCTCGGGCTGCATGTCGCGCTGCGCGATGGCGTGTTCATTCATGCAGGCAGCGCCGCGGGTGCGGTGCCGCTGGCACTGCAGGCGGGCGACATTGCGCTGATGGCGCGCGGCTGTTCGCATCTGCTGAGCACGCATTCGGACCCGGGTGCACTGACGGTGACCGACCTGCGCCCGCCCGAGCCCGATGCGCCCGAGCCCAAGGTGCCTGAGGGCCGCGCCGGGCTCGCGGTCGGCACCCAAGGCGGCGGCGCTGCCCTGCTCAGCGCGGCCTATCAGCTCTGGCATCCGCCGGTGCACCCCTTCCTGCGCGAGATGCCGGGCTGGATCGTGCTGCCCGCGGCGCGCGTGGCGACGCTATCCGGCGTGCAGCACACCATGACGCAGCTGATCGAGGAGACCCGCCAGCCCCGGCTGGCAAGCCAGACGATCGTCCACGGGCTCATGGATGCCCTGTTCGGCTACGTGCTGCGCGAACTTGCCTGGCCCGACGCGGACGCCCCGGGATGGCGCGCCGCCACTGCGGACCCAGCCGTCCAGCAGGTCCTGCAGCTGCTGCATCGAAATCCGGCGGCACCCTGGACCCTGGCGCAACTCGCAGCCGCGGTGGGTGTCTCGCGCACCGCGCTGGCCACCCGCTTTCGCGCCATCATGGGCGACACACCCCTGAACTACCTGCGGGCGCTGCGCATGACGCGGGCCATGCAGCTGCTCACGCAGTCCGATCGCAATCTGGAGCGGATCGCACTCGAATGCGGCTACCAGGATGCGTTCAGCTTTTCTAAGGTGTTCAAGCGGGTGGTCGGCAGCTCACCGCGCGAGTTCCGCCGCCGAGATGCTGCAGATCGCCTCTTGCACTGGCGCCTGCCACCGACCGGCTAGCGCCGTGCGCAGTGCCCCACGCAGGCCGCCCTTGGGCTGCCGGTCCTCAGAGGGACGCCCGGGGCCCTGCCATTGATGCGCCCGAAACAGACGCACTGCGGTCGATGCAGGGCCTGACGGGGCGCACGCGGCGCCCCGTGATCCGCCTCAGATCTCGCTGCGGCGCGCGATGACCTTGGAGACCAGGCCGTAGGCAACGGCTTCGTCGGTGCTCATCCAGTAGTCGCGGTCGATGTCGGCCTGCACCTTCTCCACGGGCTGGCCGGTCTCGGCGGCGATGATGCGCGCCAGACGCTCACGCATCTTGATGATCTCGCGCGCCTGGATGGCGATGTCGGTCGCCTGGCCGCCGGCGCCGCCCGAGGGCTGGTGGATCAGAAAGCGGGTATTGGGCAGGCAGACGCGGCGTTCCTTGGGCGCGGCCAGGAAGATGTGCGTGCCGGCGCTGGCTACCCAGCCACTGCCGATCATGTTCACCGGCACCTCGATGAAGCGCACCATGTCGTGGATCGCGTCGCCGCTCTCCACGTGGCCGCCGGGCGAGCAGACGATCATGTTGATCGGCTCGCTGGACTCGGCGGCCAGGGCCAGCAGGCGGCCGCACACATCCTTGGCCAGGGCCTGGGTGATGGGGCCATAGACCAGTACGTGGCGCGAGGCAAAGGTCTTCTGGTCGATGAACGAGGCGATCTTGCTCTTGCCTTCGTCGCCGTCGGTGTCGTTATTGAATGTCCACATGGGGGTCTCCTTGGTCGGATGCGGTGGCTTGCTGCGATGCTAGCGACTCCTGCGGCAGATCGATTCCGGCCGCGTGAGCGGACAGTGCGCGGCCCGGCCGGCTGGCGGGCTCCCCCATTCGCACGACGCGCCTGTGCGTGATGACCTGATTTCGTCATTGATGCGCCTGCGACGCGTTGCCTAGTGTGGTGCATGGCCCGCCTCCAGGGCCCTTGTCATCGCGGGGACGCCATGCAGGAGTCAGGTCATGTCTTATGTCTTCAAAGGGTCGCTGCGCGGGGCGCTGTGCGGTGATTGCATCGAGCCGCTTGCGGGGCTCACACTCAAGCTGTATCGCGTGGACGCGGACGCCCGCACCACGGCACTGGCGGTCGCGGCCGCAAAGGACACCTTCGGTCCGGTGGATGACGCTGCTGCAGCCGCCAAGGCCGGCCGCCTGTTGGCCGAGGGGCTGATCGACGACCAGGGCAACTTCAGCATCGGTCTGTCGGAGAAGAACTATGACGGCGGGCCCTTCGAGCTGGACCTGTGGTGCCCGACGGTGCCGCACCTCAAGCCCGGCCCGCGGCCGCCTGTGCCGCTTCAGTTCGGCATCACGGTGCTGCAGCCGCTGTGGCGTCAAACGGAGCGCGAGCAGATCGCCGCCTGGGAGTACGTGATTCCACACCGCGCCTGGTGCGGTGTGCGCGGGCGTTTTGGCGCCTGGACCATCTGCGGGCACGTGCGCCATTGCGAGACACAGGCACCGATTGGGGGGGTGCGCGTGCGCGCCTTCGACGTGGACTGGCTGCAGGACGACGATCTGGGCAGTGCCGTCACGAACGCTGCCGGCCACTTCCGTATCGACTATCTGGCCAGCGACTTCAAGCGCACGATCTTCTCGCCCTCCATCAATCTGGAATGGACAGGCGGGCCGGACCTCTACTTCCGCGTCGAGACCCTGGGCGGCACGCCGCTGCTCAATGAGCCGCCCTCGCGTGGCCGCGCGCCGGACCGCGAGAACGCCGGGCCCTGCTTCTGCGTGGACCTGTGCCTGAAGGAGCAGCCGCGGACCAACGAGCCGCTGCCGGTCTTCGACGCGCTGGGGGGCTACCTCTTCGCCAGCCAGATCGACAGCGCCGTGCCCGGCAGCGGCAAGACCGTGGGCGACCATCGTGCCTTCTATTCCACCGTGCGCTTGAACGGCGTGCTGCCCAAGACCCTGAACGGCCAACCCCTGGAATACCGGTTCGAGTATCGAAGCACGGACGCCAGCGGCAACCCCACCGGCCCGTGGACGCACGTGGCGCCGGCGCAATGCAGCGCCACCTTCATCGGCCGCAACGAGCGCTATGCGCCTGCCTTCCCTGGGGACCCGAACCCGGTCAAGACCCGCTACATCTACGCCGACCCCGCCGTCCCTGGTGGCGGACCGGACAATGCGCAGATCGTGGGGGGCTGGATTCGCGTGCCGCAGGCAGCCAATGTGTTCGCGCCCGAGGGCTTCTTCAACCCCAACGGCAACATGCTCAACGTGATCACGGGCGCGCTCGCTGCGTCGCCCTCGATCGACGTGAACGGCGTGAAGGGTGGCGACAGCAGCACCGTCTTCGGCGCGATCTTCGCCAGCAACCGCCACGTAGGCCTGCGCATGCGGGTGCGCGAGGTGGGCAACCCCGCGAGCGAAACGGATGCCGGCACCTGCGCTCACGTTGCGATCGAGAACGTGCGCTACCAGAACGTGAGCAAGGGCGGCGCGTGGGCACCATTCAAGCTGAGCGATCAGCTCGCGGTGGTGTCGGTGGATGTGCTGCAGCTGCGGGCCAACGGCTGCGCCGGCGTGCAGGCCGGGCTGGACGTGGTGATCACCGCCACACACCCCAACCTGGGTGCCGTGAACGTGAGCATGCAGGGCCCCGGGGGGCCCTATGCCTTCACCCTGCCGGCGGCCGGGCCGAACGAGCGCGTAGGCGCCTGCGCACCTTCAGGCTTCACGGTGGCGGGCCTGGCGGACTGCGCCTACATCATCGACCTGAGCGCCGAGCTGCTGCTGACCACCGGTGACTCCGCGCCCTTGCCGGTGACTGACCGGATCGGCTTCTGCAAGAAGTAGCTGCGCTGAGCGAGCGGCGTGGCGGGTCGAATCTCGATCCGCCACGCCCGGACGCGCGAACGCAGATGCCCGATCCATGCGGGTCTTCAGGCCAAAATGGCTGGAGACCCTTGCCAGACAAGCGGAAAGCCTCTTGGGGAACCCTCAGGCCTTGCGCTGACCCATTGTCACCACCAGCGCGATGCCGCCCAGAATGGCCGCTGACGCCAGCAGCAGGCGCAGGCTCAGGGCTTCGCCCAGAAACAGCACCGCACCCACCGCCGCGATCACCGGCACGCTGAGCTGCAGCGTGGCCGCGATCATGGCCTTCAGGTGCGGCAGCGCCGCATACCAGATGGCATAGCCCACGCCCGAGGTCAGTGCGCCCGACAAGACGGCATACAGCACGCCGGTGGTGTCCAGCCGGGCCTGCGCAAGCAGCGCCAGACTCAGGGCCAGCGCCATGGGCACCGTGCGCAGGAAGTTGCCGGCCGTGACCTGTAGCGGATCACCCGCGCCCTTGCCACGCAGGGAGTACACGCCCCAGGCGCAGCCGGCGGCCATCATCAGCAGCGCAGGGGCCAGCGGTGGCGCAGACAGGCCCGGCAGCAGCAGCCCCACCAGGCCGCCGAAAGCCAGCACCAGCCCGAGCACCTGCAGGGCACCCAGGCGTTCGCCGCGCAGCAGACCCCAGCTGGTCATGCTGGTCTGCACGGCGCCGAACAGGATCAGCGCGCCGAGCGCGGCGCCCAGCTGCACGTAGGCAAAGGAGAAGGCCGCAGCGTAGGCAAACAGGGCGGCGGCCGAGCCCCAGCTACCCTGCCCCATGCGCGCACGCGCCGTGCCACGCGCACGCAGCTGCACCAGCAGCCACAGCGCCAGCGCACCCGAGACCATGCGCACAGTGGTGAAGCTGGCGGCGTCGATCTGCGTGTGCGCCAGCGCCGCGCGGCACAGCAGCGAGTTGCCGGCAAAGGCCAGGAGCGCCAGCAGGGTCAGGGCAATGAGATGCAGGATGGGCATGTGTGGACTGGGGGTGATGCGCCGCGTGGCCAGGACGGTTGCCCCGCCGCGGCCTGGGGCAGGCTTCTCGCTTGTCTGGCAAGCCTTTCCAGCCACTTTGGCCTGAAGAGGCTTGTCCAGAGCCGATCTTGCTGTTCAAGCCCGGGCGTCAGCTGCGGCCGAACAGGAACAGCACCGGAATCTCCAGGCGCGCGGCCCAGGCCCGTTCGTTGTGGCCGGTGCCTTCAAACACCCGACTCAGGTAGTTGGCTTGCGTGTAGCCGCGGTCGCGGGCGATCTCGTCGACGAAGCGCTGGTAGGGCGCGTAGATCGCATCGAGCTCCGTGGTGCCGTGATCCTGATACAGCCGGTGCGTGGCGGGGTCGGCGAGGTGGTCGCGCAGGTAGTTGAATGCCGCCAGCGGAATGTGCGAATTGGCCTGGAAGCCGCCGACCCAGTGCGTGGACAGGCCCGCCGCGCCGCCGAACACCTGCGGATGCTCGCTCATGCCGTACACGCTGATCAGCCCGCCCATGCTGGAGCCCATCAGAACCGTGTGCTCGCGCTCGGTGCGGGTGGCAAAGCGCGCGTCGATGGCGGGCTTGAGCTCTTCGACCAGGAAGCGCAGGTAGGCGTCGCTCTGCGGCTTGCCCTGCAGGCCCTCGCGCACCAGGCGCTCGCGGATCTCGGGCTTGAGCAGGGGCAGGAACTTCTGCGGCATGTACTCGCTGTGGCGGAACTTGCCGTTGTTCCACACGCCCACCACGATCACGTCCGGAATGCGCCGCTCGCGCACCAGGCGCGAAAGCGTCGCGTCCACGTTCCAGGCCTGCTTGTTCCAGGTGGTGGAGGCGTCGAACAGCATCTGGCCGTCGTGCATGTAGATCACCGCAAATCGGCGGCCGGCGCGCACGGCTTCGTCGTAGCCCTCGGGCAGCCACACGTCCACATGGCGTGCGTCGATCAGCTTGCTCGGAAAGTTGGCCAGGCGTTCGATGCGGCCGCTGGCCGGCTTGGGCAGGGTTTGGGCCTCGGCCTGCACCACCGGCGCGAGCGAGAGGCTCAACGCGGCCAGACTGCAGGCGAGCAGTTCGCGGCGCTGCGGATTGGGCGCCGACGTGGCGTGGATGTCGTGGTCTTCGGGCTGGCGGCCGGGCATGGTCAAGCGTCTCCAGAATGTGTTCTAGTGCGCCGCGTTGTACCCGCAGGAGCCACGTTCGCCTAGCCGCGGCATCGACGGCGCTGCCGCACGGCGCTAGGCTTCAGCGCCCTACGAACACACGGAGACCGCATGACCGGACCGCTGGCCCCGCACCACGCTGACGATCGCCACGCCAGACGCACGCGCACACTCATCGCCACGCTGTCGGCTGCCAGCCTGAGCCTCGCGCTGGGGTGTGCCGGCACCAGCGAACCCGCGGGGGCGCCGCAACCCCTGCCGCCGGAGCTGCAGATCGTGCCGCCCCAGGTGTCTGCGCAGGTGCAGTGCAAGGAGCACGTGCAGCAGGCCGCGCCTCCGAGCTACCCCGCGCAGGCCCGCAAAGAGGCGCGCAGCGGCTGGGCGCTGGTGGGCTTTGCGCTGGACGGCAGCGGCCGTGCGGTGGGTGCCACGGTGCTGGAGAGCAGTGGCGGCGCGGATTTCCAGCGCGCGGCGCTGGACGCATTGGCGCAGACCCGCTTCCGCGCCGGGGCCAGCGCCCCGGCCTGCAGGCTGGTGTTCGACTGGGTGAGCGTGCGGCGCGCCATGTAGCGCCCTGCTTCGCCGGGACGGGCGGCCAGGTTTGCCAGCCCGTGGCGGTGTCCGGATAATGTGCGCTTTACGTTAACGTCAATTCGCACAGGACCCCGCAGACCATGCAGCTTCCAGGCATCAGTTTTGATCTCGGCGAGGACATCGACGCACTGCGTGATGCGGTGCGCGACTTCGCGCAGGCCGAGATCGCGCCGCGCGCCGCCGAGATCGACCGCAGCGACCAGTTCCCGATGGACCTCTGGCGCAAGATGGGCGATCTGGGCGTGCTCGGGATCACCGTGCCGGAGCAGTACGGCGGTGCCGACATGGGCTATCTGGCGCACATGGTGGCGATGGAGGAGATCAGCCGCGCCAGCGCGAGCGTGGGGCTGTCCTACGGCGCGCACTCCAACCTGTGCGTCAACCAGATCAAGCGCAATGGCACCGAGGCGCAGCGCGCCAAGTACCTGCCCAAGCTGATTACGGGCGAGCACGTGGGCGCGCTGGCCATGAGCGAGCCGGGCGCCGGTTCGGACGTGATCTCCATGAAGCTGAAGGCCGAGGACAAGGGTGGGTACTACGTCCTGGACGGCAACAAGATGTGGATCACCAACGGCCCGGACGCCGACACGCTCGTCGTGTACGCGAAGACGGAACCCGAGATGGGCGCACGCGGCGTGACGGCCTTCCTGATCGAAAAGGGCATGAAGGGCTTCTCGATCGCGCAGAAGCTCGACAAGCTCGGCATGCGCGGCAGCCACACGGGCGAGCTCGTGTTCCAGAACGTGGAGGTACCGGCCGAGAACATTCTGGGCGGCCTGAACCAGGGCGCCAAGGTCCTGATGAGCGGCCTGGACTACGAGCGCGCGGTGCTCGCCGCCGGCCCCATCGGCATCATGCAGGCGGCCATGGACGTGGTGATTCCTTACATCCACGACCGCAAGCAGTTCGGCCAGAGCATCGGGGAGTTCCAGCTCATCCAGGGCAAGGTGGCCGACATGTACACCGTGCTGCAGGCCAGCCGCGCCTACTGCTATCAGGTGGGCAAGAACCTCGACAAGCTGGGCGCCGGCCATGTGCGCACGGTGCGCAAGGACTGCGCGAGCGTGATCCTGTACTGCGCCGAGGCGGCCACGAAGATTGCCGGCGACGCGATCCAGATCCTCGGTGGCAACGGCTACATCAACGAATACCCCACCGGCCGCCTGTGGCGCGACGCCAAGCTCTACGAGATCGGCGCCGGCACGAGCGAGATCCGCCGCATGCTGATTGGCCGCGAGCTCTACAACGAAACGATGTGAACCTGGGCGCTGCGCTGCAGCGCCCACTGCTTCCAACACGGACGAGGGGTCGGCGCAGGATGCGCCGGCCCCTTTGCTTTGCGCCAGCGCAAATGTCTGTCGCACCGCGGACGCAGGTGCGGTGACACAATCGAACTCACCTTCGCTTCCCAGCTGCCGCGGATGCACACGCACCCGTGTGGCCAGACCATGATCAAGATCACCTTTCTCGGCGCAGCCGGCTGCGTCACCGGCTCCAAGACCCTGCTGCAGTTTGGCAAGACCAAGCTGCTGATCGACTGCGGCCTGTTCCAGGGCTTCAAGCATCTGCGTGAGCTCAACTGGGCGCCGCCGGAGTTTGCGCCACGCTCGCTCTCGGCGGTGGTGCTCACGCACGCGCACATCGATCACAGCGGCTATGTGCCGGTGATGACATCGCGCGGCTTCAAGGGCGACGTCTACTGCACGCCGGGCACCGAAGCCCTATGCCGCATTCTCTGGCCCGACGCCGCACACCTGCAGGAAGAGGACGCGCGCTACGCCAATGCCAAGGGCACGAGCCGCCATGCGCCAGCCCTGCCCCTTTTCGATGCGCGCGACGCGCAGAAGGCGCTGACCCGCCTGCGCGATGTCGCGCCCGGCAAGTCCTTCGTGGTCGGCAGCGGGCTGGACAAGGTCACCTGCACCTTCATTCCCAACGGACATCTGCTGGGCAGCGCAATGGTGCTGGTGGAGGCCGGCGGCGCGCGGCTGGTGTTCTCGGGTGATGTGGGCCGGCCGGGCGACCTGATGATGCGCGGCCCCGAGAAGCTGCCCGAGTGCGACTACCTGTTTCTGGAGTCCACCTATGGCAACCGTCTCCACAGCAACACCGATGTGGCCGAGGAGCTGGCCATGGTCATCAGCGAGACCGCGCTGGCCAAGGGGGCAGTGCTGATGCCGACCTTTGCCGTGGGTCGGGCCCAGGCCCTGCTCCACCTGATCATGGAGCTGAAGGCGCAGCACCAGATTCCGGACATTCCGGTGTTCCTGGACAGCCCGATGGCGCGCGAGGCCACCGAGGCCTATGTGAAATTCAGCCGCGAGCACCGCCTCACCAAGGCGCAGCTGCGCGCGATCACCGAAGGCACGCACATCATCGGCAACCAGGCCGAGTCCATGAATCTGGCCAAGCTGCGCGGACCGCACATCATCCTCTCGGCCAGCGGCATGGCCACCGGCGGGCGCGTGCTGCATCACCTGGCGCGCATGGCCCCGAACGCGAAGAACACGATCCTCTTTGCGGGCTATCAGGCCGGCGGTACGCGCGGCGCCAAGCTGCTCGCGGGTGAGGCTTGGGTACGCATCCACGGTGAGGATGTGCCGGTGAAGGCGCGGGTGGAGCAGATTGACGGCCTCTCCAGCCACGCCGACTGGCAGGAAATGTGCGCCTGGCTCAAGGCGAGCAAGGTGAGCGCGCCACAGCAGGTCTTTGTGAACCACGGGGACCCGGAGGCGGCCGATGCAATGCGCCTGCATCTCAAGGACACGCTTGGCTGGGACGCCAGCGTGCCGATGATGGGTCAGAGGATCGACATCTCCTGACGGTCAGGCCACAGCGCCGCGGGATCGAGCGCCAGGTGGCAGCCGTGGCCCGGCGCCGTTGGCCACTGCGCCGCGGTGCACTGCATGGCAAGCCCCTGGGCGAGGCAGCGTGCGGCACTCAGCCAGCCCCCATGGGTGACCAGGACGCGGCAGCCTGCAGGCGGCTGCCAGCGCCGGACCCGATCGATCATCTGCGCGGCGCTGTCGCCGCCGCCAGGTCTGTGATGCAGAAATGCGCCCACCCAGCGGTCGATGGCGTCCTTGTCGATCTGCGCCCAGGTCAAGCCGTCCCAGGCACCGAAGCTTGCCTCGTTGAGTTGGTGATCGACATGGTGGACCCAGCCGAGCCGACGCAACGCCTGCCCGACGGCACGGCTGCGATGCAGCGAACCCGTGACCACCTGCCGCGGCAGCTTGAGGCGACGTGCCTGGGCGTGAATCCGCCGGGCGAGACGGCGTGCCTTGCGCAGGTCAACAGGAAGATCTGTCGTACCGATGCACCGGCCCTGCGCGCCGCCCACGCGGGGATGGCGCCAGGCATGCAGCAGGGCATCGGACCGGAGCGTGCTGGAAACCTGGTGCATGTCCGTCTAGGCAAGAAGGCGCAAGCCGGCCAGCATGACGGTCAGGCCGGCAACTTCACTGAGTTGCTGGGTGGCCCCCAGCGTGTCCCCGGTGTAGCCGCCAAGCCGTTGCCGCAGCCAACGCCGCATCAGTCCGGCCACAAGCAGGCTGGTACCGAGCAGCACGCCCAGCATGGCGACACCGTTTGGAGCGAGGGGGCCGAGCCACGCCGCACCGGCAGCCACAGCAAGCAACACGATCACCAGTACGAGCGCGCCCCAGCCCAGCTGCGCGAGGGGCACCTGCGTGGCCAGCGGCTTGGCCTTGGCATGCTCGGCGTCGCCCGCATAGGGCAGGCTGACCATCACCACTAGCGATGCCATGCGAGACACGGCGTGCGCCACGATCAGCGCCACGCAGCTCAGCAACAGACCATGCGCGAGCAGCGCCGCGAGCACAGCCACGCGCAGGGCCGTCACCGTGCCGAGCGCCAGCGCGCCGTAGGTGCCGATGCGCGAGTCCTTCATGATCTCCAGCGCGCGCGTCCGTGAAACACTGCCGCCCAGCGCATCAAAGGTGTCTGCCAGCCCGTCCTCGTGAAAGGCGCCGGTCAGCCAGATCATGGCCATGACGGCCACGAGCGCGGCTGCCGCCGGCGGCAGAAGGGCCTGCGCCCCGGCAAGCACGAGCGCCCCGCAAGTACCGACGAGGGCGCCGACGAGGGGGAAGTAGCGCACGCACGCGTTGAGCCAGGCGGCGTCCCAGGCGGGTTCGGACGCCGTGCCGCCTAGCCAGTGCGCGGGCACGGGAATGCGTGTGAGGAACTGCAGCGCCACGGCGCAGAGCCTCAGTTCGTGGCGCATGGCATCAGGTCCGTTCGCTGACGCCGGCCGATGCAAAGCTCGCCATGTCATTGAGCAGTGCACAGGCCGCCTTGAGCATGGGCCACACCAGCGCGGCGCCCGAGCCTTCGCCCAGGCGCAGGCCGAGATCCAGGACGGGCCGCACGCCCAGCTGCGCCAGCCAGCGTGCATGACCGCTTTCAGCGGAGCTGTGCGCAAAGATGCAGCGCGAGAGAACTGCGGGCGCCAGGGCGGCCGCCACCGCCACGGCGGCTGTAGTGATGAAGCCATCCACCACGATGATCCGGCGCTGGCGTGCCGCTCGCAGCACCGCACCCGTCATGGTGGCGATCTCCAGACCGCCAAACGCCGCCAGCGTATCCAGCGGTTCAAGCGCCTGCGCGTGACGGGCGAGCACCCGCTCCAGTGTGGCGAGCTTGCGCGCCAGCCCGGCGTCATCAAGCCCCGTGCCGCGGCCGACGCACTGTGCAAGCGGCAGACCTGTGAGACGCTGCATCAACAGGCTGGCGGCCGAGGTGTTGCCGATGCCCATTTCGCCCAGCAGCAGCACATTGCCCGGCAGATGATCAACCAGCGCCGCGCCCTGGTGCATGGCCTGGGCGCATTGCTCCACCTGCATGGCCGGGCCGAGGCTGCTGTCGGCCGTGCCATGCTCACAGCCCTTCACCTTGGCGTTGTGCAGACCGGGCTGGGCGACGAAGTCGCGCGCCACACCGCAGTCCGCCACGGTCAGGGCAAGACCGTTCAGTCGCCCCAGCACCGACACGGCCGCTCCCCCGCGCAGCATGTTGTCGACCATCTGCGCGGTGACCTCGCTCGGATAGGCCGACACGCCCTGACGCGCCAGCCCGTGATCGGCGGCGAACACCACCAGCTGCGGCTCGATCAGCTGCGGCACATCGGTGTCAAGCACGCAGGCCATCTGTACCGCGAGCGCCTCCAACTGGCCCAGCGCGCCGAGCGGCTTGGTCTTGGCGTCCAGCAGGGTCTGGACGTGACGTGCACGGGCGTGCACGGACAAGGGGGCCACATCAAACAGGGTATCTGTGCTGACCGGGTGCGGGCCGGGCATGAGGGGGTGGTTCATGGGGAAGCGTCTTGGTGGGGGGCGTGCAGTGCATGCACGAGCTGAATGCGCGGCACGGCCTGGGTGTCATCGACTTGAATGCTGCCGCCGAATACGGCCGCCAAGGCATGGTGCAGCAATGGCGACCGACTCGATCCGTGGGCCTGCACACGGCCCGCATCCATCAGCAGCAGCTGATCGGCATGCAGCGCGAGCGACAGGTCGTGCAGCACACTGACCACCACGCACTGGCCGGCCAGTTCGCGCAGCAGGCGGATCAGGCTCACCTGGTGCGGCGGATCAAGGTGGGTAGTCGGCTCGTCCAGCAACAAGATCGGCGCCTGCGTGGCCAGGGCGCGCGCCAGCAGCACTCGCTGACGCTCTCCGCCCGACAGCTGGGGCAGGCGCCGGTCCTGCCAGTCGCGGCAGGCCATGCGGGTCAGGGCGTCATCCACTGCCGCATCGTCCTCCGGACGCATGGCGCCAAACAGGCCGACATGAGGCAGCCGGCCCAGCGCCACGGTTTCGCGCACGGTCAGATCGGCGTCTGCCGGGCTGAGCTGCGAGAGCCACGCAATCTTCCGGGCCCGCTGCTGCGCAGCAAGCGTAGCCAGCGGCATGCCGTCGATCGCGACTGAACCCGTCGTGCCCGGCAGCAGGCCGGCCAGTGCGCGCAGCAAGGTGGACTTGCCGGCGCCATTGGGACCGACCACGGCTGTCCAGCCGATGCTCAGCTCCGCGTCGATGGCGTGCAGCACGGTGCGCTCACCCAGCCGTACGCCGAGACCGGCAGCTCGGATCGAGCTCATGCCGTTCGCCCTCGGTGCATCAGCACCAGCAGGTAGATGCCGCCCAGCAAGGCCGTGACGACGCCGACCGGCAGCTCGCGCGGTGCAATCAGACCGCGCGCCAGCACATCGGCAGCCAGCAGCAGCACGCCACCGGTGAGCGCGCTGGCCAGCAGAAGGAAGCTGCTGGCCGAGGGTGCATAGCGCCGCACCAGGTGCGGTGCAACCAGGCCGACAAAGGCCACCAGCCCGGCTTGCGCCACGGCCACGCCGGTGCACAGGGCGAGCACGGCAACCAGCGCCATGCGCAAGCGCGTGATCGGCAGTCCGAGGCTGATTGCGGCGTCCTCGCCCAGACTCAGTGCGTCGAGCAAACGCGAAAGGCGCAGCGCGGGCGGCAGACACAGCAGCAACGCAATGCCCATCAAGCCCACGCTGGTCCAGCTGAGGTATGCCGTGGTACCCAGGAGAAACGCCTGCCGTCCGCGCAGCACCTCCGGCACCCACGCACCGAGCAGATCGCCGACGGCGCTAAGCACCATGCCCACAATCACACCAGCCAGCAACAAGCGCAGGCTGTGCTGTGCGCCGCGTGCCAGCACCAGCGCAAGCAGCACCCCGCCAAGCGCACCGATAAAGGCCGCACCCGACAACCCGAGACCAAAGAGCCAGGGCGCGGACAACCAGCCCGCGCCTGCACCGGAGGCCAGTGCAAGCAGGGCCACGACTGCGAGCGAAGCGCCTGAGGCCGAGCCGAGCAGAAACGGGTCCGCCAGCGGGTTCCTGAACAGAGCCTGCGCCAGCGCGCCGGCCAGGCCGAGAAGCGCACCGACCGCCAGCGCCCCAAGCGTGCGCGGTGCACGAATCTCGCCCAGGATCAGGCTGGCCTGCGGGCCGACCAGATCGACGATCAGCCGCCCGATCGAGAAGCCCTCGCTGCCCACGGCCAGGCCGGCCGCGCAGAGCAGCATGGCCATCGCGAGCAGGATCAGCAGCAAGCGCCGCTGCTGCCGGCGCGCCGCACCATGCGGACTGAACAGGGTGTCGGGAGCCAGGCGCGTCATGGGGCTCACTGCACCGCCTTCAACTGCGCCAGGCAGGCTGCAATCTTGCTGGCTGCTTCGCCCATGCGCGGGCCGGGCCGCACGAGCACTTCGAAGTCTGCCGCCGCAAAGGCGCAGATCTGATGGCGCTGCAGTGCCGCCAGCCCGGACCACCCGGGGCGGCTGCGCATGTCGCGCAGCCGCGTCGCCGACAGCATGATCAGGTCCGGCTGCGCGCGAATCACGAACTCCGGGTTGAGCTGCGGGAAAGCGCCCATTGCTGGCCCGGCGATGTTGTTCAGGCCCAGGCGCTTGAGCGTGGCGCCGATGAAGGAGGGCTCCCCCGCCGCCCACAGGCCTTCGTCCACCTCGAAGTACACCCGCTTGCCGACAAGGGCCGCCGGGACGCGGTCGCGAGCCCGGGCAAACTCTGTCTCGATGCCCACCCAGAGCGCATCGGCACGTGCCTGCGCATCGAGCACCTGTCCGAGCAGGCGCAGACTGGCTTGCACATCGGCGTGGGTGTCCGACTCCAGCGCGATCACCGGCACGCCGAGCGACTCGAGCCGCGCCGCGACCCGCGCCGTGCGCGACGCCAGCACCACATCCGGCCGCAGCGCGACGATGCGCTCGACCTGCGCGTCATCGATGCCGCCCAGCTTGGGCAGCGCCCTCACCTGGGACGGCCAGTTCGAGAATTGATCCGTCCCCACCAGGCGATCGCAGGCGCCCAGCGCACAGACCGACTCCGTGAGCGAGGGCAGCAGGCTCACGATGCGCTGCGGTGGCGCCGCCAGCCGGATGGTGCGTCCGCGATCGTCCTTGACGACGATCTGCGCCTGCGCAGCGGCACTCAGCGCCAGGCAGGTCATGAGCGCCAGGAGCAGCTGCAGGGCGGATCGACGCACGGGCATCACGTCAGGACCTCCTCGGCCCGCGGCGGCAGGACCAGCACACGCCCGGCCACCACCAGTTCCACACGGGTCATTTGCCGGGCCAGCTGTTGATGCATGCGGCCCTGGGTGTCCATGAATTCGCGCGTGAGCTCGCCCAAGGGCGTGACGCCCATGCCGACTTCGTTGGAGACCAGCACCACCGGACCAGTCGCCGCTCGTAGTGCGGCACTCAGCCGGTCGATCTCGGCCGCGCACTGCGCCGGATCCAGTACGTCAAGCGCACCCGCGGTCTGGGGTGGGGCCATCAGCTGCGCCAGCCACAGCGTGAGGCAGTCCACCACCACCAGCGCGTCGGGCTGGCTGTGTCGCACCAGTGCATCCGGCAGATCGCGGCCGACCTCAACGCAGGCCAGCTGCGGCAGGCGCTGCGCGCGGTCGGCCTGATGGCGCGCGATGCGTTGCGCCATCCCGGCATCGCCAGCCACCGCCGTCGCCAGCAGCACCGCGCGGCGCGGCGGCCGCGACAGCCACTCGGCCACCAGCTGCTCGGCGCGCCGCGACTTGCCGCTGCGTGCGCCGCCCAGCACCAGGATCCGGGGCGCTGCGGCAGCCACTACAGCGTGCCCTCCAGCTTGATGCCCAGCCAGAACTGCCGGCCCAGGCCCTGGTAGTCGCGCGCCGGCTCGATCCGTTCGTCGGTGGCATTGAGCAGCCGGGCCTGCAGGCTCACGCCGCGAGACACGCGCCACTGCGCCTGCAGGTCGAGCGTGGTTTCGGCCGCAAGACGCTTACCGCCATCGGGCCGCGCACCCACTTGCAGCATGCTTGCGCCCCAGCGCCAGTCTCCGGTGCTGTAGAGCACGCTCGCACTGCCCTGATGGGCGGCGCGGCGCGCCAGACGCTCCTGGGTGCGCAGATCACGTGCCTCGAGTGCGTCGAGGGTGCTGCGCAGCTCCCAGGGGCCGGCCACATGGGTGAGGCTGAACGTGGCGCCCTCCAATTGTGCGCGGTTGATGTTGCGTGCACAGCCGAAGTCGTAGGCCGGGTCGGTCGGGCAGCGCGTGCGGTCGGGCTCATAGCCGATGAGGTCACGCACCCGGTTGCGGTACACGGTGAGACCTGCTTCGGTGTTGCCGGCGCGCCAGGCCAGGCCCGCTTCGAGGCTGCGGCCGGTCTCGGCCTTCAGGCCGGCCACGCCATAGCCGGGGAAGTACAGATCATTGAAGCTCGGCGCACGAAAGGTGCTGCCGCCGAGCAGCTTGAGACGCAGCGCCGGTGTCAGGGCCCAGGCGCCGCCCAGGCGCGCGGTCGTCGCATCGGCATAGTCGCTCGGGGCATCTCGGCGCAGATCGGCCTGCCAGGACAGCACGCCCGATGCACCGGTCAATTCAAGCGTTGCGGCCGTGTTGGTGCGGCTGACGTTGCGCACAAAGCTGCTGCTTGCGGCCTGCTCGTCCGTGTAGTCAAGCGCGCCGACCAGTTGACCCGCTGCGCCAAGCTTCAGGGCGAGCTGGGCGCCCAGCTGATCTCGCGTGGTCTTGAAGCGGTCAATGACGGCTGCACCGGAGCGCACCTCATCCACACTGCGCGACACACGGGTCTGCGCCTTGAGCGCGCCCGGCAGATCGCCACGCCAGTCCAGCGCTGCGAGCTGCGTCTTGCCCTCGCTGCGGAAGTCCGGGGTGTTGTCCTGGTCGAAATTGGGCGGCAGGAACTGGCTGGCGTCGTAGTGGTTGGTCAGCCGGCTCTGCAGAAGCAACACGCCCAGACGCTGGACGCTGCTCGGGCTGAATCCACCCTGGACCTGCACACTGCTGCGCGAGAAGCCGTCGCGATCCGGGTTGTAGTTGCCAAAGCGGTCGTTGGGTCGCAGGGTAGATACGCCGTCGCTGCGCTCGTGCCCCAGCTGCACGGCATAGTCCAGTGCACCACGCGCGCCGGACAGGCCTGCAGACGACTGCACCGAAGCAAAGCGGCCCGCCGCCAGCGCGGCGGTCCAGCGCGGCGCGCCCGCACCGCGGCGCGTGAAGATCTGGATCACACCGCCCACGGCGTCTGCGCCATAGAGGCTGGAGCCGGGTCCGCGCAGCACTTCGATGCGCTCGATGCTGTTCAGATCCAGATGTTCGAAGGTGGGCTGCCCGAGCGTGGCCGAACCGACGCGCACGCCGTCGATCAGCACCACGGTCTGGCCGCTTGCCGCACCACGGATGAACAGGGCGGTGGGCTGGCCGGCATCGCCATTGCGCGACAGCTGCAGGCCCGCTTCGCGGCGCAGCAGGTCGGCCACGGAATCGGCCGTACTGGACTCAATGATCTCGCGGTCGATCACGACCACATCGGCCGCCAGGCGCTGCACGGCCGTGGGTTGCAGCGTGCCGGTGACGACCACGGGTGACTGGGTACTGACACTGGCAGTCGGCACTGTGGTCTGCGCCAGCGCAGCGGGGCCGACTGCCGCAAACAGCACGGCGCACAGGGAGGACAGAACAATGGGGTGTGACGAACTTGCCGGCGCGCGCAGAGGCGACGCCGGTGCGGCGGCTGAGTCCAGCCGGACAGCGGAGTGGGACATGAGGGCTTTCGTTGGTGTGTGCGTGCCGGCTTCCCCGCCAGCGTGCACCTTGTGGCGCGTGCATTGCGGCACACGCCCCCTGTTGGCCGGTATCCGGGCTGGCGGAGGCGACCCGTGTGTCCTTCCCAGACGCGAGCGTCCAGTGGATCTTCGACACGAGCGGAAGACCGAGGTCTTCGTCCGCTTACCGTTGCGGGGGCAGCTCAGGTTGGGCACAACGCGGTGTCGCGTCCTGCCTTCTGATTCCCGTTTAACTGCACCGCCCATGAAGAGCGGCACGAGCACCAACGGGGCGCATGATAGCCACGACCTGCCGCGCCGACCACACGCCGGCACGCCAGGCTTGATCCACATCAGGGGCTGGCGCCAGCTGTGCCATTCGAGACAACCCTTGATGATTGCGACTGCCGTGCCTCGCTACCATCCGCGCCCATGAGTGTCCAAGAACCGCCGTCGCATGCCTCGCCCGCGGAGCCCGAGCCCGGTCCGCCGCTGGCCGTGCTCGGCGACATTGAGGTCCGCCACCAGCAGCTGATCGAGGCCCTGGCCGAGGGTGTGGTCTTCCAGGACGCGCGCGATCGCGTGCTGGACTGCAATGACGCGGCCTGCCGCATTCTGGGTCTGAGCCGGGCGCAGCTGCTTGGCGTGGACTCGATGGACCCGCGCTGGAACGCGATTGCAGCGGATGGCCAGGCCTTCGACTTCTCCCAGCATCCCTCGGTGATCGCGCAGCGCACTGGGCAGCCGGTGCGCGAGGTGCTGATGGGCGTGAACCGCCCGGATGGCCGCCGGGTCTGGATCTCGATCAACTCGCAGCCGCTGATTGCGCCCGGCGCCCAGACACCGCACGCCACTGTGACCTCCTTTGTGGACGTGACCGCGCGCATCGAGGCCGAGCAGGCGCTGCAGCAGCTCAATCACGAGCTGGAAGCGCGCGTCGAGCAACGCACCGCCGAGCTCGCACAGGCACTGGCGGCCGCCGAGCAGGCCAACCGCGCCAAGTCGGAGTTCCTCTCGCGCATGAGTCACGAGCTGCGTACGCCGCTCAATGCGATCCTGGGATTTGCACAGGTGCTGCGCCTGCGCCTGCAGCCGGCGCCGGCGGGTGTGGACCAGCAGCTCGCGCACATCGAGTCGGCCGGCTGGCACCTGCTCGAGCTGATCAATGATGTGCTTGATCTGTCCCGCATCGAGGCCGGTGCGATGGTCGTGTCGCGTGATGCCGTCCCCCTGGCGCCGCTGCTGGCCAGCTGCGTGCAGCTGGTCCACGGCGTGGCCCAGTCGGCCCGCGTAGAAGTGCAGCTCACGCCTGTGCCGCCGCAGGCCGCCGCACTCGCCGATGCCACGCGTCTGCGCCAGGTGCTCGTGAACCTGCTGTCGAATGCCTGCAAGTACAACCGGCCGGGCGGCACGGTGCAGCTGTCGGTGCTGCATGTGGGAGCCGACGTGCTGCTGCGTGTGACTGACACCGGCGCGGGCATGACAGCGGCCCAGATGGCGGCGCTGTTCCAGCCCTTCAATCGCCTGGGTGCCGAGCAGGGGCCGGTGGAAGGCACGGGCATCGGCCTGGTTATCGCGCGCCGCCTGGTGGAGCTGATGCAGGGCAGCCTGGCGGTGGAGTCAGTGCTGGGTACCGGCAGCACCTTCACGGTGCGCCTGCCGGCCGCCGAGCTCGCGGACCCGCGACCGCTGGAGACTGGCGAGTTGGTTCACCCGCAACCGCCCGGGCAAACCGGCCACTATCGGGTGCTGTACGTGGAGGACAACCCGGCCAACGTGCAGCTGCTCGCCGAGGTGATGCGCCTGCGGCCGGCCGTGCACCTCGAAAGTGTGGGCGATGCTGAAACGGCGCTGCAGCGTCTGCAGGACCGCACGCCGGGCATGGTGATCGTCGACATCGCCCTGCCCGGCATGGACGGCTATGCCCTGTGCAGCCGCCTGCGGCAGATGCCCGTGCTGCAGAACGCGCCGATCGCGGGTCTGTCGGCCAACGCCATGGAGCGGGATCGCGATCTCGGCATGCAGGCCGGCTTTGATCGCTACTTCACCAAACCATTGGACGTGGCCGCCTTTCTGCGCTGGCTGGATGAGGTGATGGCCGCGGCGCCCTCCCGCTGAGCCGGCGCCGGCCGCCCAGCCAGCGGCGACGCGCATCCTCTACTTCCGGTAAGGGCGTGCAACATCGTCGAGCTGTCGCTCAAGCTTCACGCAACTGAAAGACGCCCTGCCTACGGTGCGCATGCGGCCTGCCCCCTGCGGTCGCCATGACGAACCGGAGATTGCAATGCGCTTGAACCTCATACGCGCCGCAGCCGCCTTTGCCGGCTGCGCTGCCATTGGTGTGGCCATGATGATTCCGCAGCCCGCCCATTCGCAGACCGTCCAGAGCCTGAACCACAGCGCAGGCGCCCAGGGCTGGCGCGGTGACCGCGCACCCAAGGCCCGCCCACTCGTGATCGGCCATCGGGGCGCAAGCGGCTATCTGCCGGAGCACACGCTGGAGGCCTATGCCCTGGCCATCGAGATGGGTGCGGACTACATCGAGCCGGACCTTGTGGCCACCAAGGACGGTGTGCTGATCGCGCGGCACGAGCCCAACATGATCAACACCACCAACGTGAAGGACCTGCCGCAGTTTGCCAACCGCAAGCGCACGGCCGTGGTGGACGGCATTCCCGAAGAAGGCTTCTTTGCCAGCGACTTCACCTGGGCCGAGATCCAGACCCTGCGCGCGGTGCAGCCCTTCGGCGAACGCGATCAGCGCTTCAACGGCCTGTTCAAGATCCCGTCCCTGGAGCAGATCATCGATCTGGCCAAGCGCAAGAGCGTCGAAGAAGGCCGCGTGATCGGCATCTACCCGGAGACCAAGCACCCCACCTACCACCAGCAACTCAATCTGGCGCTGGAGGACCGGCTGCTGAACGCCCTGGAACGCGCCGGCTGGAACCACCGCGGCGCACCCGTGTTCATCCAGAGCTTCGAGCAGGCGAACCTGAAGTACCTGCGCGGCAAGACCAGCGTGCGGCTGATCCAGCTGATCGACGCCGACAGCGTCGGGCCGGACGGGAAGCTGACCTACGCCCCGCCCTCGGACCGCCCCTACGACTGGACCGTGGCGGGCCGCGCCGGCAGCTACGCCGATCTAGTCACGCCCGCCGGTCTGGCCGAGGTGCGCAGCTATGCCGACGGCATCGGCCCCTGGAAGTTCTATCTGATCAGCAGCGCGTGCGTGAAGGTCGAGGCCGGCAAGTGCGCCGACGCCAACGGCGACGGTCTGGTGAACGATGCCGACCGCAAGCTGCTGCCGCCCACGGATGTGATCAAGAACGCCAAGGCCGCCGGCCTGCTGGTGCACGGCTACACCTTCCGCAACGAGCAGCGCCGCCTGGCCAGCACCTATGCCGGCAACCCGGTGAACGAGTACCTGGCGTTCTATGAAGCCGGCATCGACGGCCTGTTCAGCGACTTCCCCGACACTGCGGTGGCCGCGCGCACGATGTTCGCCATCCAGCAGAACCCGGAAGCCGCCAAGTGCCTGGTGCAGGGTCGGTTCAGTGCCGACCCGGTCTGCCGCGGACTGCGCTGGGTGAGCGGCAACTGAGCGGCAACTGAGCAGCAAGGAATACGGCGCCACGCGGCCAGCGCAAGCGCCGTTGCGGGCTGATGAGAGCTTTCCGCTTGTCCCATGCGGCTTTCCAGCCACTTTGGCCTGGAAAGCCGCATGAATGCTGAACCGCTGCAGGTCTGAAATCGTAGATTGGCTCCTGAAGCCACTCTCCAAGGCAAAGTGGCTGAAGAACGGCTCCAAACAAGCGGAAAGCACGCTCAAGACGCATTGAAAACGCTCTCGCCGCGCGGCGCATCTCGCGTCTATCTTCCTGCGATGCGCCTGCCCTGCCCTAAGCCCTCTCTGCATCGTGCGCTGCGCGCGGCGCTGGGCCCGGTCATGGCTGCGCTGCTCACCGGCGGTTGCGCCTTCTCGATCGACAACGCGCCGGTCAACCGCGCGCCGCAGGTGCAGGCGGTGGCGCCGCCGCGCGACATCGTGGGCGAGGACGTGATCTCGCTGTCACTGTCCGGCGGCGGCATGCGCGCCGCGGCCTTCGGCTTCGGCGTGCTCAAGGGGCTGGAGTCGCTCAGCGCCGATGGCGACGACCTGGTGGGCGACATCACCTTCATGAGCAGCGTCAGTGGCGGCTCGCTGCTGGCGGCCTATTACGGGCTGCACGGACGGCAGACGCTGACCGACTTTCGCCCCAATGTGCTGGAACACAACATGGAGTTCGGCCTGCGCCTGTCGATCTTCAAGCCGGACAACTTCGTGCGCTTCCTGCGCGGTGGCCTGAACGACCGGCGGCATCTGGCGGACTATCTGGACGACCGGATCTTCAAGCGCGCCACCTTCGCGGACCTCTATCGCCACCGCAAACCGGACGTCTGGATCAATGCCACCGACCTCTACAACCGCGTGCCTTTTCCCTTCATCCCACCGGTATTCAGCGGCGCCTGCATCGACCTGGGCAGCCTGCCCGTGGCCGAGGCGGTGAGCGCCTCGATGGCCGTGCCGGTGGTGTTTGCGCCCGTGGTGCTCAAGACCTTCCCGGAGCAGTGCGCCGACCCGATCGCGCCCTGGGTGGAGCGCACCCTGGCCAACCCGAGCGCCTCCAAGCTGTTGTCGGATACCGCGCGTGCCATCCGCAACTACCGCAGCCCGGAGCGCCAGCGCTACATCAAGCTGGTGGATGGGGGCGTGACCGACAACTTCGGCCTGTCCAGCCTGCTGATCAGCCGCGCCGTGGCCACCACGCCCTACGGCCCGCTGACGGCGCGCGACGGCGTCATGGTCAAGCGCATGCTCTTCATCGTGGTGGACAGCGGCAGAGGCACGGGCGGCGACTGGGCCATGACCCCGGCCGGGCCGAGCGGCATCGAGATTGCCTCCGCCGCCACAGCGACCGCCATCGATGCCTCCGCGCGCCTGGCCTTCGAGAACTTCAAGGGCGTGATGCAGGACTGGCAGCGCGCCATGCTGCTGTGGCGCTGCAGCCTGAACGATGCACAGGTGCGCGAATTGCGCGGCGCGCTCGATGGTTGGCGCTGCGACGAGCTGGAATTCCACGTGGGCCTGGTGAGCTTTGCGAGCCTCGACCCCGGCCGCGAACAGGGTCTGAACGCCATCCCCACCACCCTGAGTCTCAATCGCGCGCAGCTCGATGCCCTCATGCTCGGCGGGGCAGATGCGCTGTTTGCCAACCCGGCGCTGCAGGGGTATTTGCAGTCGCGGCGGCTGGCCAGACCGGCCCGCTGAGGGCGTTCAGGACAACGTGGCCTGAACGAATCCGGCAAACCCCGCCGCCACCTTGTCGTACCCACCCTTGGTGAGGTGGATCTCGTTGAGCCAGTCGCCGCTCTTTTCGGTCGTACCTGGTGCTGCGGGGGTGATGCCGGCCAGGGCCTGGGAGTCGTAGACGTACACGGCACGGGCCGGGTCGTGGCAGCTCTTGATGAGACCGGAGAGCTTCTCGAACAGGCGCGCGGCCACGGCGGGCCAGTCCATCTCCGGGATGCCGTACATCTTCACGGCCTTGTAGAGCCAGGGGCCAAGGGTCTTGCCCAGCATGCTCCCGGCCGGGGCGTTGCGCACCGTGGGCAGGGCATAGGTGTGCATGAAGATGGCCATGTCCGGGTTCTCGGCGTTCGCGCGGCGCTCGAGCAGATGCGCAAAGTTCGCCTGGAAATACGCCGCAAAACGCGCCCAGCCGTCTTCAGACAGATAACGGTCTGCGCCATCCGTGGGGCTGCCCCACTCAGGCTGGGTGCGGAAGATGCGCCGGCTGGCGTCCGGCTCGGTGGCCGAGCTCTGGCAGGCGTCGATGAGGTCATTGCCCCCGGCCGAGAACAGCAGGCCATGCCACCACATGCGGTGCTGCGGGCTGTCCAGCAGGCTGGTGAAGTTGAAGTCGCTCCACATCTGGTGCATGTGGGCCAGGGTGTCGCCGGGTGTGGCGCAGTTCACGGCCACGTGGCGCTTGGCAAACTGGCCCTGCATCGCCATGAGCACATTGGAGGTGGCCCAGGGTGGGTTGTGGCCGATCGAGAACCAGGAGTCGCCCTCGGCCAGAAAGCGCCACTGCACGGCGTTGAAGTCGAAGTCGTCCACCTCGCGGGGGGACAGGATGACCAGGGGCATGGCAAGCGCTCCGCAATCGGGCGCGCCGGGTTGGCGCGGGGCCCGCTGGCCTGCGGTTTAGCCCTGCACGGGCGGGGGCCCAATCCCGCGTTTGCGGCTTGTTTTCAAGCGGCAGACGCCTACTGCAGCACCACCTCGGCAATATCGTCCCAGAGCGCGGCCTCGATCCGGCCGACGAAGACGCGCAACACCTTGCCTTGGCGGTCGAGCAGAAACGAGGTCGGGTAGGTGCTGATGGGGCCGAAGTTGTCGGCATGGCTGGCACCGCCGCGCCACAGGCGCGGGAAGTTCTGGGCCTGCGGCACGGCCACCTGCAGGATCTGCTCGTAGTCGCGCACGCTCTGCACGTCGCTGTCGGTGGCCACGCTGACCAGCTCGAAGGGCTTGTCGCGCCAGCCGAGGTAGTTCGCACGCAGCTCGGGCATGCGCGCTCGGCAGACGGCGCAGTCCTTGTGCCAGAACGCCACCAAGGTGACCTTGCCGCGTGTGCTGTTCAAGTCGAATGGCTTGCCATCCAGCTGCACCCCGCCAAGGCGTGCCTGAGCGCCAACGGCGAGCCGCGGGGCTTCAACAGCCGCCGGAGTTGTGGACGACGAAGCGCTGCGCTGCACCTTTGCCCTCGCGCCGCTGTCTGCCGGCGCCTGGGCCATGGCCACGCCAGCAGTTGCGGCGAGCGCCGCCACAATCGACCGGACCAGATGCACTTTGGATCGGATGGACATGCAGGCTCCTTGAACGATGAAACCGACAGGAAGGCGCGAGCGAACGCGGGCATTCGCGCCTCGAAGGGTTTGGAGTTCGTCGCCATGGCGGGTCAGCCCTTACAGTGGGCGCAGAGGCGTTGAGCAAACTGCACTTGATGCGGCAGCGCCCTGGATCACCACATGCACCGACCCAAGAGCGCAAGCCCATGCATCTGAACAGTCCCCTGGTCCCCGCCCTGCCCCCCTTTGCCCTGCCCGGCCAGCGCGGCTGGCTCAAGATGGATGCCCTGCAGCCGGCGGGCAGCTTCAAGCACCGCGGCGTGGGTCGGTTGTGCTCGGCCAAGGTGGCCGCCGGGGCCAAGGCGATCGTCTGTGCAAGCGGCGGCAACGCGGGCTATGCCGCGGCCTGGGCGGCTCGGGCGTTGGGTGTGCCGGCGCACATCGTGGTGCCGGAGAGCACCGGCTTGCCGGTTCGCGAGGCGATTGCCGCCCTCGGCGCGCAGGTGCAGGTGCATGGCAGCGTGTGGGACGACGCCCATGCCCATGCAGTCCGGCTGGCCGACGAACTGGGTGCCGCCTATGTGCACCCGTTTGACGACCCGCTGCTCTGGGACGGCCATGCCACGCTGATTGATGAAGTGGTGGCTGCAGGCATGAGGTTCGACTGCGTGGTGCTGGCCGTGGGCGGCGGCGGGCTGCTCGCGGGTGTGATCGCGGGCCTGCGGCGCAACGGCCTTGAGCACGTCCCGGTGATCGCCGCGGAAACGGTGGGCGCGGCCAGCCTGCACGAAAGCCTGAAGGCACGCGAGCGGATCACCCTGCCGGCCATCACCAGCATTGCCGGCACCCTGGGCGCCAAGCGGGTGGCTCAGCGCGCGTTTGAGCTGTGCTTCGAATACCCGGTGCAATCGGTCACGGTCACGGATGGCGAGGCCGTGGATGCCTGTCTGGCCTTTGCGGACGCCCACCGCGTACTGGTGGAGCCCGCCTGCGGCGCCGCGCTGGCCGTGCCGATGGTGCACCGCGCGCTATTTGAACAATTCAAGGCGCCCTTGATCGAGGTCTGTGGCGGCGTGGGGGTGAGCCTCGATACATTGAACGAATGGAAAGGAACCGCCGCATGGAAGACGACGCCCCGCTGACCGAGACCCGCCTGGACGCGGCCGACGAACGTTTTGCGCGCGAGGTGGCCCGCGCCATCCTCGCCGGGTTCGACCGCCACTACGGGCTGTTCCGCTACTGCGCGCAGCGCGCCAAGGCCATGTTCGAGCGCGGCGACTGGGCTGGCATCGCGCGGCTGTCGCGCGAGCGGATCGACTACTACGACACCCGCGTGGACGAGTGCTACGGCCGCCTGCATCTGGAGTTTGCGGCCGAGACCCTGCCCGACGAGATGTGGCTGGCCATCAAGCGGCATTACGTCACCCTGCTGGCCAACCACAAGCAGCCGGAGTGCGCAGAGACCTTCTTCAACTCGGTGTGCTGCCGCATCCTGCACCGAGACTACTTCCACAACGCCTTCATCTTCGTGCGCCCGGCGGTGGCCACGGACCACATGGACAGCGACCCGCCGAGCTTTCGCACCTACTACCCCTTCAGTGAAGGCGGCCGCGCGAGCCTGACGCGCATGCTGGCGGATTTCGGCCTGGCCTGCGCCTTCTTTGACAGCAAGCGCGACGTGGCACGGCTGCTGCGCGCGGGCATGCGCGCGCTCAAGGAGCGCGGCGTGAAGCGCATCGAGCCGGACTTCCAGGTGCAGGTGCTCTCCACCCTGTTCTTCCGCAACAAGAGCGCCTACATCATCGGCAAGGTGCTCAACGGCACGGTGGTGCACCCCTTTGCCATTCCGCTGATGCGCGATGCGCGGGGCCAGGTGTATGTGGATGCGCTGCTGTCCTCGGCCGACGAGATTGCGTTGCTGTTCTCGTTCACACGCGCCTACTTCCTGGTGGACATGGATGCGCCTGCGGCTTACGTGAGCTTCCTGCGCGACATGCTGCCCGGTCGCAGCAAGGCCGAGCTCTACACCATGCTCGGCCTGCAGAAGCAGGGCAAGACGCTCTTCTACCGCGACTTCCTGCACCACCTGAAGCACAGCCACGACCGCTTCATCATCGCGCCTGGCATCAAGGGCATGGTGATGAGCGTGTTCACCCTGCCCTCCTACCCCTACGTGTTCAAGATCATCAAGGACGAGATCCTCAAGGACATGGATCGCGCCTTCGTGAAGGACCGCTACATGCTCGTGAAGCTGCACGACCGTGTGGGCCGCATGGCCGACACCTGGGAGTACAGCGAGGTGGCCCTGCCGCGCGCGCGCATGAGCGAGAGCCTGCTGGCGGAGCTTCGCAAGGTCGCGCCCTCGATCCTCGAAGAAGAGGACGACATCGTCGTCATCAAGCACGTCTATATCGAGCGGCGCATGCGCCCGCTGAACCTGCACCTCATGCACGCCAGCGACGCCGAGGTGGACCGCGCGGTGAAGGACTACGGCGAAGCCATCAAGGACATGGCGCGGGCCAACATCTTCCCCGGCGACATGCTGTTCAAGAACTTCGGCGTCACGCGCCTGGGCCGCGTGGTCTTCTACGACTACGACGAGATCCAGTACATGACCGAGATGAACTTCCGCGAGATTCCGCCGGCGCCCAATGAAGAAGCCGAAATGAGCGACACGCCCTGGTACGCCGTGGGCAAGAACGATGTGTTCCCCGAGGAGTTCCACCGCTTCCTGCTGGGCGACCGGCGCGTGAACGCCGCCTTCCGCCGCCACCACCCGGACCTGCTCACCGCCGCCTGGTGGCGCGCTACGCAGGCCCGCGTGGCGGCCGGCGACACGCCCGAGGCCTATCCCTACGAGCGCAGCCGCTGCTTCTCGCGGCGCTTTGCCGATGACCGGCCGAGCCGCCTGCGTCACTGAGGGTTTTCACGCCGTGAGTTAATGCGCCGTTCATGTGGCGCTCATCGGCCGTCAAGCTCGGGCGCGTTCAATGCGTACATCGACGCGTGACCACGTTCACGCGACCGAGCCCAAGGGGCAGGCAAGCGGCCTGCACCAGGAAACGCAACTTAATGACGAGGTCATCGATGAAACACGCCCTGATCAGCCTGGCTGGTGCCGCCTTTGTGGCGCTGGCTGCCGCACCCAACGCAAGCGCTCAGGCGTCCGCACCGGCGGGCGGCAGCGCGCCTCAAACCGCTGCCGCACCGCTGTTCAACGGCAGCATCAGCCTGGCCGAAGTGCTGGCCGCCCAGCGTGCCTGGGGTGATGCACTTGTGCGGATCAGTGCAGACTTTGAGCAGGGCGGCATCACTCGCGCCCGTGCGACAGCCAACCGCGTGCTGGACACCGCCTACGGCTACAACCTCGGCCCCGTGCTGTTCAAGCCCACGCTCACCGTCGCACCCCAGACCTTCCGCACGACGCGCGAGGGGGCCCTGGCCTACTTTGTGGGTGGTGACAAGGCCTTTCCGTCCGACAGCGGATTTGCACTCAAGGGGTGGACGCGCGTGGACATCGAGAATGCAGCGGTCCACATCAATGGTGAAGTCGCCATGACCACCGGGAATGTCACCTTGACCGACAAGAAGGGTCAGCGCACCACAGTGGACAAGACCTGGGCGTTCAAGAAGGATGACGCGGGCCAGCTGCGGATCGTGCTCCATCACTCCTCGCTGCCACATCGCGCGAACTGACCTTGCCATGCGCCTTCGGCTCAGTCCGCTCACGCGGACCCGAAGGCGCACGGTTCGGCGTGGGTGGCGCACGCCGCGCATTGGCCTTAGCCTTCGCGATCCTGCCGACTGCGTGCAGTCTGCGCGTACGCCACTTTGCTTTGCCACTGCCTTGATCCGCTCCCGCTTGTCGCTTGTGTTCGCCCTGCTTGCGCTGATCGCGATGCTGCAGGCCGGCTTCACTTTGTGGTCCACACACGCTGCCGCGCGAGAGGCGCAACGCAGCGTGGACGCCAAGACCTTGCTCAACGGTTACCTCGCACTGGCCGCAGACAAGCAGCGTCTGAAGGTCTGGTACGCAGACTTCTGGCTCACTCAGCAAGCACCTGTCACGGAGCGGGACCGATTGCTGGCGGCGATGAGTGCCTCGGTGGAGCTGCTGATCGCGCAGTCTGGTGCCACCGGCGGCACTGAAGCAGGGACGATCAAGCTTCTGGCCAGCAATCTGGACGCGCTGCGTACTGCCTTGAAGGCGGCCTCGCCTGCGCGTGCAAGCCAAGGCGCGTCCGACGCGGCGAGTACATGGCGGTCGGTGATGAGCAGCTTTGATGAAGCTGAAGGCCGTGACATGCGGCTAGTTCTCGGGGAGGCGATCGAACGCCAGCGAGCAGCGAGTGCCGCGGCCGAACACGCACTGGCCGCGCAGCTTCGCCAGATTCGTGTCGCTACCGTCGTACTGGCGGTGTGTCTCGTCCTGCTAGCTGGCGCGGCGCTGCTGTACTTCGTGCGGCGGCTCCAGCAGCCCTTTGCGGTGCTGATGCGGCGCACGGAAGCAATCGCCCTGGGTGACTATGACGCGCAGCCGCTTCCAGAGCGGGAAGACGAATTCCGACAGCTCACCGAGCGCCTGAACACCATGGCCACACGCCTCGCACAGGTTCGACAGGTCGAAGAGGTCGCTCGCGGGCAGCTTGAAGCAGCCGTTGCGGCACGCACCCAGGAGCTCACTCGCAGCCTGAGCCGCCTGTTGCATATTGATGCGCAGCGCCGGCGCTTCTTTGCACAGGTCAGCCATGAGCTGCGAACACCCGTCACGGTGCTGCGCGGCGAGGCAGACATCGCCCTGCGCGCGCGGGAGGCGACGATTGCAGACCATCGAGCGAGCCTCGCGCGTTGCCGCGATGCCGCCATTGCACTCGGCAACCGCGTGGACGATCTCGTCCAGGCAGCCAGCATCGAGAGTGACGGCCTGTCGCTCTCGCGTGAGCACAGCCTCATCAGCCCGATGCTTGCAGCGTGCCTGGCGCAGGCCCGCGCGCTGGCACATGGTCGCGGGCAGCAGGTCGAGGATGCGCTGACCGGCACACTGCCCGAGGCAGCGGCTGGCTGGCTTGACACCGAGCGCATCGGACAGGCGTTGATGGTGCTGCTGGACAACGCGCTGCGCTATTCGCCGGCCGGCAGCACCGTCCGTCTGGCGGGCCAGTGGTCGCCAGCTGAGGCCTGCCCGAGCCTGTGCATCGAAGTGATCGACCCGGGCATGGGCACGGAACACTCTGAGCGAGAGCGTCTCTTCGAGCCCCACTTTCGCGGCGAACGGGCGCGTCAGGTGCGGCCTGAAGGCGTGGGGCTCGGCCTGTCGATTGCACAGGCGATCGTGCAGGCGCACGGCGGCGAGCTGAGCCTCGGACCGCGCGCCGACGGCACGCCGGGCAGCGTGGCACGCATGGTTCTGCCGCTGCGCGCTGGATCTTCAAGACCCGTGGGTGACCATGAACCTGCTGATCGTTGAAGACGACGCCCGAGTCGCCGACTTCCTGCTGCGCGGTCTGCGAAGCGAGGGATACCGCATCGTTCACGCATCGACAGGACCGGAGGGTCTGGAGCTGGCGCGGGCGGGTGAGTTCCAGCTGGTGCTGCTGGACGTCATGCTGCCAGGCATGAGCGGCATCGAGCTCTGCCAGATCCTGCGCGCCGAACGCAATCCCGTGCCGGTACTGATGCTGACGGCCATGGGCCGTGTGGAAGACCGGGTCAGCGGCCTGCGCTGCGGTGCCGACGACTACCTCACCAAGCCCTTTGCCTTCGACGAGCTGCTGGCGCGCATCGAAGCCTTGCTGCGCCGTCCGCCCCAGCTGCGCCAGCGCGACACGGTGCTGACGGTGGCCGACCTGCGCTTTGACCGCGAACGCATGGCGGTGACACGTGGCCCGGCCGACGCCGAGAACCGGATCGCGCTGACCGCCAAAGAACTGGCACTGCTTGAGCTGCTGATGAGCGCGCCGGGCCGCATCCACAGCCGGGAGCGGATTCTGGCCAACGTCTGGGGCGCGCACGAAGACCCGCTGACCAACATCGTGGACGTGTACATCCGGCGGCTGCGCAGCAAGATTGACGAAGGCCACGCCAAGCCGCTCATCAAGACCGTGCGCGGCCTGGGCTACACCATCGAAGCGTGAGCGAAGTTCGTTTCTGATTTGAAAATGAGCGCTCTGTAGAGCTTATTTTCAACATTTGATTGAAGATCATTTTTTGGCCGAGATCCGCACGAGACAAGCGGAAAGAGGGGTGATTTCGGACTCGATTGAGTCTGTGCATGTCACGCGGACTCTCTCAGACACCGGCATGCGGCCGCTAAGCTGCCCGCCATGAAAACCGTCCTGAAGCTGCTGGAAAACAACCGCGAGTGGGTGCATGCCCGCCTGGCGGACGACCCTGCGTTCTTCTCGCGCCTGAAGGATCAGCAGACCCCACAGTTCCTCTGGATCGGCTGCAGCGACTCGCGCGTGCCGGCCAACGAGATCACCGGCCTGGCGCCGGGCGAGGTCTTTGTTCACCGCAACATTGCCAACGTGGTGGTGCATACCGATCTGAACTGCCTCTCGGTATTGCAGTTTGCGGTGGAGGTGCTCAAGGTGCGCCACATCATCGTCTGCGGGCACTACGGCTGCTCGGGCGTGCAGGCGGCGCTGGCCGGCACCCGCCTGGGGCTGGTGGACAACTGGCTGCGCCACGTGCAGGACGTGGCCGACAACCACGGCAGCTACCTGGGCAGCCTGGCCGCTGAGCAGCGCGCGCCGGCCCTGGCCGAGCTCAATGTCATCGACCAGGTGCGCAATGTCTGCCGTACGAGCGTCGTGCAGGACGCCTGGGCCCGTGGCGAGACCCTGTTTGTGAACGGCTGGATCTACGGCGTGCACGACGGCACCCTGCGCGATCTGGACGTCACCATCTCCGGCAGCGCGCAGCTTCAGCCCCGGCTGGACGCGGCGCTGGCGGCGTACCGCCCGCCGCAGCAGCGCAGCGCCGCGGTCTGACCCAAGTCAGTTTGTAGTCAAGCATCCGCGCCATAATCCGGATTCCAAAGTTTTGCGGTGCAGCATGAGCAATTTCCTGCTCCCGCTGCAGAACAAATGCCACACGTCGGCGCCGCCCGGCACCCGCTCGCAACGAGGAGAACCGTCATGTCCGACCCGATCGTCATCGTTTCCGCCGCCCGCACGCCGATTGGCGGCATGCTGGGAGACTTTGCTGCACTGCCCGCGTACACCTTGGGCGGCGTGGCCATCAAGGCCGCCGTGGAACGCGCCGGCCTGAAGGGCGATGAGATCGGCGAGGCCCTGTTCGGCAACTGCCTGATGGCCGGTCAGGGCCAGGCCCCCGCCCGCCAGGCCGTGCTGGCCGCCGGTCTGCCGCAGAGCGTGGGCGCCGTCACCCTGTCCAAGATGTGCGGCAGCGGCCTGAAGGCCGTGATGATGGCCGCCGACATGATCGGCGGCGGCAGCCACGACATCATGATCGCCGGCGGCATGGAGTCCATGACCAACGCTCCGCACCTGCTGGTGGGCGCCCGCAAGGGCTTCCGCTACGGCGCCGTCACCACCTTCGACCACATGGCGCTGGACGGTCTGGAAGACGCCTACGACCGCGGCAAGGCCATGGGCGTGTTTGCCGAGAACTGCTCGGCCAAGTACAGCTTCACGCGTGAAGACCAGGACAAGTTCGCCATTGCCTCCACCGAGCGCGCGCTGGCCGCCAACAAGGACGGCAGCTTCGACTGGGAAATCGCCCCGGTCACGATCGCCGGCAAGGCGGGCGACACCATCATCAAGAACGACGAGCAGCCCTACAAGGCCAAGCTCGACAAGATCCCCACGCTCAAGCCCGCCTTCAAGAAGGACGGCACCATCACCGCCGCAAACGCCTCCAGCATCTCCGACGGCGCCGCAGCGCTCGTGCTGATGAAGCTGTCCGAGGCCAACAAGCGCGGCATCAAGCCCCTGGCGCGCATCGTCAGCCACGCCACGCATGCCCATGCGCCCGAGTGGTTCACCACCGCCCCGGTGGGCGCCATCCAGAAGACCCTGGACCGCGCCGGCTGGAAAAGCGGCGACGTGGACCTCTGGGAAGTGAATGAAGCCTTCGCCGCCGTGACCATGGCCGCGATGAAGGAACACAACATCCCGCACGACAAGGTCAACATCCACGGCGGCGCCTGCGCCCTGGGCCACCCCATCGGCGCTTCGGGTGCGCGCATCCTCGTCACCCTGCTGGGCGCCCTGCGCAAGACCGGCGGCAAGAAGGGTGTGGCGGCCCTGTGCATCGGCGGCGGCGAGGCCGTGGCCGCAGCCATCGAGATGATGTAAGCCGTCCGGCATCACACAAAAGGCGAGCCCGCGGGCTCGCCTTTTTCTTGTGCAAACCGCTTCAGCCGCGCGAGGGAACCGTCCACATGAAGACGTTGCTGCCATCGATGCGCGCGGTCTGCTCCGGCTTCCAGTCGCCCAGATCAAAGGCGTGCGAGACGATGCGCGTGCCGGGTTTCAGTTCGGCAAGCAGCCGCGGCCGCAGGCGCATGTTCACGCTGCGCAGCAGATACATCGTCACCACGGTGGCCGGCGAGAAGTCGTAGGTGAACACGTTGCCCACCTCAAACTTCACCAGCGACTGCACCTTGGCCTTCTCTGCATTGGCCTTGGCCTCGCTGACACGCGCCGGGTCCAGGTCCACACCCACGCCGCGGCAGCCAAAGCGCTCCGCTGCGCGGATCACGATGCGGCCGTCGCCGCAGCCCAGGTCATAGACCAGATCGCGCTTGCCCACCTTGGCCATCTCCAGCATCCGGTCCACCACGGTCATTGGGGTGGGCACATAGGGCACATCCAGCTCGAGGTCGCGCGCCAGACTGATTGCAGGTGCGCCCATCCAGGCCAACGCACCGCTGGCGGCGCTGGCCAGCATCAGGCGGCGCCGCGCCGGCGTCTCGGGCCCAGCGAAGGTCTCGGATGGCAAGGGATTCATGAGCCGGGGGTCGTGTTGCATGGGTCTGCTCCGGGAGGGTATGGGATGCTGCGGCGGCAGGGGCGTACCGCACTTGCGGCTCTGACTCCTTATGCGCGGCGAAGATTCACGGATCAGCGATCTGTTACACCCCGTACCGCTGTAGAGTGTGGACCGAACCGGGAGGAACCCTGACCATGAAGTCTGTCCTGATCGTCGGCGCATCGCGCGGCATCGGCCTCGAATTCGCCACGCAGTACGCGGCCAACAACTGGAATGTCTTTGCCACGGCGCGCGACGAAGCTGGCCTGGGTCGCCTGCGCGCCCTGGGGGCCGACGCCCTCATGCTGGACGTGACCGACCCCGCGGCCCCCGCCCGCTTGGCCGAGCGCGTAGCTGGCAAGGATCTGGATCTGGCGATCATCAACGCCGGCACCTTCGGCCCGCGCCTGGCTGCGCCGGATGCGCCCGCGATGGACGACTTCGACGCCGTCATGCACACCAACGTGTTCGGCCCGATGCAGATGCTGCTGCCCATGGCCCAGGGCCTGAAGGACGGCGGAAAGCTGGCCGTGCTGTCCTCGAAGATGGGCAGCAAGGGCGCGCGCACCTCCGCGGGCGGTTGGGTGTACCGGGCGAGCAAGGCCGCGGTGAATTCCGTCGTCAAGGATGCATCCATCATCCTGGCCTCGCGCAGCATCACCTGCGCGGCCTTCCATCCCGGATGGGTCAAGACCGACATGGGCGGTGCGGACGCAGATCTGACGGTGCAGGAGTCCGTGAGCAGCCTGCGCCATACCTTCCTGCAGCTTGCTGCGGAGCACAACGGCGGATTCTTTGACTACGACGGCACGCCGATCCCCTGGTAGGACCGGTCCAGTCGTCCTGTTCTGAAAGCCGCCTGACAGGCCGGATCGCCGCCTCGGGGGCTTCAATTCCTGTTCATCCGGCTGCATGCCGGAACAAGGCACGGGTCAGGTGTTGAGATGAGAGTGCTGGTTGTTGAAGATGAGCCCCTGCTCGCCTGCGGCCTGAAGCAGGGCCTGGAGCTAGCCGGTTTCACTGTGGACCATGCGGGCAGTGCGGAGATTGCGCAGAGCCTGCTGGGTGGTGCGCTGCCGGACGCTGCGGTGGTGGACATCGGCCTGCCCCGCGCCGACGGGCTGAGCCTGATCCAGTGGATGCGTGGCCGCGAGATGAATCTGCCCGTGCTGGTGCTGACCGCGCGCGATGGCCTGCAGGACTGCGTGGACAGCCTGAACACCGGCGCCGACGACTTCATGGTCAAGCCCTACCGCCTGCCAGAGGTGATCGCCCGCGTCCGAGCATTGATCCGCCGCGCCAACTCGCGCACGCAGTCGGTGCTCAACCTCGGCGCGCTGTCGATGAACTGCGCCACACGCCAGGTCACGGTCGGCGGCGCGCCGATGGAGCTGTCACCGCGCGAATGGTCCCTGCTGGAGATGCTGCTCATGGCCGCGCCCAACGTGCTGGCCAAGGACAAGCTGCTCAGCGGCCTGGCCGGCTGGGACAGCGAGCTCAACCCGAATGCGATCGAGGTCTACATCTCGCGCCTGCGCAACAAGCTGGGCGAGGCCGCCGGCGTGTCCATCCGCACTGTGCGCGGGCTGGGCTATCGGCTGGAGGAAGTGCAGTCCACCGCGGCACACTAGACCCGCGCGCCGTCCGACCGGCAGGCGTTCAGTCCTGTAGCGCGCATTCACCTTTGCACTCACGCATGGCCGCAGCCCTTCGGGACTTTCTCGACCGCAACTTCTTCCGTGCCGGCATCCGCCGCCGGCTCATGCTGCTCATGCTCCTGCCTCTGGCGGTGGTGCTGGTGGTGAGCGTGCGCCTGGACTTTCGCGGCTCCATGGCACCGACCATGGCGGCCTTTGACTCGGCCCTCGTCAAGAGCGCGCTCGGGCTCGCGGCGCAAATTCGTCTGGATGGCAATGCGCTCGTATTGCGCCTGGATCGGCAGGCCGAACAAATTCTGCGCAGCGACACGGCCGACGTGGTGCTCTGGGCGCTTTACGACAACGTGGGCCTGCTGGCGGGCGGCGATCGGCGTCTGCCTCTGCCGATCACGCTCGAAGGCGAACGGCAGGTCTATGACGCCACGGTGGACGGGCGCCAGGTGCGGGTGGCACGCGTGACGCGCATCACCGAGCTTGGACCGGCGCATGTTCTGGTGGCCGAGACCTACAACAAGCGCGATGACTCACAGCGCCGCATCCTGAGTGATCAGGTGCTGCCAAACCTGCTGCTGATCGCCTTGACCCTGGGCATCGTGGTGCTGGCCATCGGTGCAGCACTCAAGCCCCTGGAGCAGCTGCGCGCCGACATCGCCAGCCGCACCGCGCGCGACCTGCATCCCATCGATGTGAATGCGGTGCCGGTGGACTCGCGGCCAGTGGTGGATTCACTGAACCGCTTGTTTGAGTCCCTGCGCCGCTCCGAGCAGACTCAGCGCGAATTCCTGGCCAACGCCGCGCACCAGCTGCGTACCCCGGTCACGGGCCTGACCACCCAGATCGAGCTGGCCCAGATCGAGGGTGCGTTCGATGACACACCCGAGCGGGCCGAACGCCTGCAGCAAGCACTGGACCAGCTGCGCCAGCTGCTCGATCAGCTCCTGACCCTCTCGCGCGCCGAGGCCTTCGGCAGCGCGGCACACACCTTCGCCACGGTGGACATCAAGGCTCTGCTCGAGCAGCAGGCCGGGCTGTTCATTGACCGCGCCGTGGCGCGGCGCATCGACCTGGGTTATGCGCTGCAGCCCTGCCAGACGCAGGGCATCGACTGGCTGCTGCGCGAACTGGCCGGCAACCTGATCGACAACGCCTTGCGCTACACCCCGGAGGGTGGCGAGGTGACGGTGAGTTGCGGCGAAGACGGCGATGGCCCCTGGCTGGCAGTGGAGGACACGGGTCCCGGTATCTCGGCCGATGACCGTGAGCGCGTCTTCGAGCGCTTCTGGCGCGGCGCAAGCAGCCGCCAACCGACAGAGGCCGCCACACAGGGAAGCGGCCTGGGCATGGCGATCGTGCGCGAGATTGCCGAACAGCACCGCGCACGCGTCGAGATCACCGACGCCTGGCGCAGGCCGGATGGCTCAACCGGCCCGGGCACACGGATCACTGTGCGATTCCCGGCGCAGGCTTGAGCACCCATGCGTTCAGCAGAAGCGCTGGGCAGGCATCTGGTGCGTGGGCTGCCCTCGCGCCTGCGCCACCTCAGCCAGCAGATCGGGCCGGGGCTCATCACCGGTGCAGCCGATGACGATCCGTCAGGGCTGGCAACGTATTCGCAGGCCGGGGCGCAGTATGGCGCGGGCCTGCTCTGGACCACGGCGCTGACCACGCCACTGATGATCGGCATCCAGATGGTCAGTGCGCGCATCGGCTGGCTCACGGGCGAAGGTCTGGCCAAGGCCATGTGCCGGGTCATGCCCCGCTGGCTGGCCGTGGTCCTGGTGGCAGCACCGGTGCTGGCCAACACCCTGAACATCGCCGCGGACATTGCCGCCATGGGCGAAGCCCTCCAGCTGGTGGTGGGCGGGCCGGCCAACGGGTATTCGATCGTCTTTGCGCTGCTGTGCATCGTGCTGCCGATCCGCTTCTCCTATGAGGGCATGGTCCGCCTGCTCAAGTGGCTGACCCTGGCGCTGCTGGCCTATGTAGCGGTGGTACTCATGCTGCACGTGAACTGGGAGCGCGTGCTGGTTCAGACGCTGATTCCGCAACTGGGCCACGGCAGCGGCTACTGGCTCATGGTCGTGGCTGTGCTGGGCACGACGATCAGTCCCTACCTCTTCTTCTGGCAGGCGGCGCAGGAAGCGGAATCCCGCCAGCGGGCCGAGTCCGCGCATCTGGTGCAGACGCCGCACGTAACGCGCGAGCACCTGTACCGCATCAAGCTCGACAGCAGCTTCGGCATGGTCTTCTCGAACCTGATCGCCTTCTGCGTCATGCTGGCCTGCGCCCTGACGCTGCATCAGGCCGGCATTACCGAGATCGAGACCACGCGCCAGGCGGCCGAGGCGCTGCGCCCGATTGCCGGCGAGTTCGCGTTCATGCTGTTTGCACTGGGCGTCATCGGCACCGGCATGCTTGCGGTGCCGGTGCTGGCGGGATCGGCGGCCTATGCCGTGGCCGATGTACTCGAGTGGCGCGGCGGACTGGACCACGGTTTCAGCGAGGCCAAGGGCTTCTATGGCGTGCTGATCGCCGCCACCGCCGGCGGAGTGCTGCTCGATTTCACCGGCATCGACCCGATCAAGGCCTTGTTCTGGAGCGCGGTGGTCAACGGCGTGATCGCCGTGCCGATCATGGCCGTGATGATGTGGATCGGCGCACGCAGCGATGTACTGGGCCGCTGGACGCTCACCCGTCCGCATCGCGTGCTCGGCTGGGTGGCCACTGCGGCAATGGCCACGGCGGTGCTCGGTATGCTGGTGACCGCGCTTGCAGGCTAGGACACCGTCCTGGCGCCGCGCCAACTCGCGTGAGGAAGCGGATCAATGAGCAATGGCAAACGCCTGATTTCCAGCGGTTCGGCCTTCGAGGCCATCGCGGGCTACTCGCGCGCCGTGGTGCAGGATGGCTGGGTGCACGTCTCCGGCACCACGGGTTTTGACTACACGCGCATGGAAATCCACAGCGACCTGATCGCGCAGACGCACCAGTGCTTTGCCAACATCAGTGCAGCGCTGGAGAAGGCCGGCTGCACGCTGGACGATGTCGTCCGTGTGCGCTATCTGCTGACCGATGCGGCCGACTTCGACCGCGTGGCGCCGATCTTTGGGGAATACTTCGGCCGCGCGCGCCCGGCGGCTACCGCCATGGTGGTGGGCCTGGTGGACCCGCGCATGCTGATCGAGATTGAGGTCACGGCGCGGCAGCCCTGAGCCACGCGCGCTGCTGCTCAGCGCACGGCTTCGATCACGCCGCAGCCCGGCCGAGGTCCGGAGTTGCCGGTGGGCTGGGTCTTCAAGTCGTCCGGGTCGCGGTGAACGATCACAGCGCGGCCGATGATGCCGAGCGGGCTCACGTCCAAAGTCACGCCCTTGAGCTCGAAGCGCAGCTCCGCATTGCCGTTGGCGTCAGCCTTGAGTGCCGGCAGATCGCCGGCATGTGCGTCACCCGCGCCATGCATGCCATGGCGCTTGCCAGCCGGATTGAAGTGGCCGCGGCTGGCCATGCCCTCGCTCGCGCAGTCGCCCACCTCGTGAATGTGAAATCCGTGCGTGGCATTCGGCTTCAGCCCCGTGATGCGCCCGGAGACGTAGACCACCCCTTCCGCCTGCCGGAATTCCAGCTGACCTGCGGGACTCATGGCCGCTGCCGTGGCGGCACCCGTGGGCACGATCTGTACGCGCGCAAGCGGCGGCCCATAGGTGGCGGGGGAGCTGCATGCGGCAAGCAGCACGCCGGCGAGCACAGGCAGGCAGAGCGCAGCGCGGTGGTGGGTCATGGTTTCAGCCTTGTTGATGAACAGTGATCTCAGAGACAAGGATGCCGCGCGCGCGTTCAAGGCCTGTGTAACCATGCGTAGTCTGCGCTGCGCGCATGACAGACGGGTTGAAGCAAGACTTCGGCTTCGCATGCTTTAGCTGCATCAACTGGATGGATCGAGGCGCCGCGGCCGGTCTGGTCGAAGGGCCGAATCGGCCTCGCGCTGCCGATGCGCAACTGACTGCGGCCTAAGCTGCGCAACCGTTCTCACTGACACCCGGCGCCAAACCGCCCGGTGCACCGCATGTTTGAAGCTGCATCCACGGCCGTCACCCGCCCGCTGCTCGGTGTGCATGCCAAGCTGCTTGGCATGGCTGTGCTCTGGGGTGCGTCCTGGCCTGCGGGCAAGGTGCTGGCCCAGTCCATGCCGCCGCTCACGGCCGCTGCGTGGCGCTTCGCCTTCGCGGTGCTGATCCTGCTGGTCTGGATGCTCGCCACGCGCGGCTGGCCGCGTCTGAGTCCCCGGCAATGGGCAAGCCTGGCGCTGGCGGGCGCGGTGGGTGTGTTTGGTTATGCCGTGTTCTTCATGCTCGGCCTGCAGCTCGTGCCCGCATCACGCGCCGCGCTGGTGGTGACGACCAATCCCGTGTTCACCACCCTGCTCGCCGTGTGGCTCTTCAGGGAGCACTTCAACGGACGGATCGGTCTGGGCATGCTGATGGCCGTACTCGGCGCGGCCACGGTGCTCACGCGCGGTGCGCCCTGGCATCTGTTTGCAGGCGCGCTGGGCCTGGGCGAATGGCTGCTGCTGGGCTGCGTGGCCACCTGGACCGGCTACACGCTCATCAGCCGCGGCCTGCTCAAGGGCATCGATACAGTGACCAGCACGGCCCTGGGCGCCGTCTTCGGTACCGCCTTGCTGATCGTCACCGCACTCTTGCTGGACGGCCGCGCCGCGCTGGCCGCACCCCTGGTCTGGACACCCACGGTCTGGATCTCCATGGCCTTTCTGGTGGTGGGCGCCACGGTGCTGGCCTACGCCTGGTACTTCGACGGCGTGGCCCAGCTCGGTGCCGGCACGGCTGCGAGCTACATCAGCCTGGTGCCGGTCTTCGGCGTCAGTTCGAGCATTCTGCTGCTCGGCGAGCCGGTGGATAGCTCACTGTTGATCGGCGGTGCACTGGCCGTGGCGGGCGTGGTAGTGATGAATCGGGCGAGGCGCTGAGGCTGCAGGCGCGACAATTCAGCCGTGACCCACGCCGACATCCAGCGCTTCTTCGACCGCTACACCGCCGCCTTCGACACACTGGACGGCGACGCGGTCGCGGCGCTCTGGCACACGGCCAGTGGCATTGCCGATGCGCGCGGCGTGGTCTGGTGGACGGATGCAGCCGACATTGCAGCCAACATGCGCGAGCTGTGCAAGGTCTATCGCAACGCGGGCTATGTCCGCGCGCAGCACCGCATCCTGGATGCCGTGCCGATGGGCGCGGATGACGCCTTCGTCAATGTCGCCTGGGTGATAGAGGGTTCGGGTGGCACTGTGCTGCAATCCTTCCGCACGGGCTACCAGCTCAAGAAGCCACCGGGCGCTGCGGCTGACGCCATCCGCGTGCTGCTGTGCACCGCCTACGAAGAAGACATCACTCAACTTCCCAATCATGCTGCTCACTGAAGACCAGAACATGGTGCGCGACGCCGTGCGCGCCTACGTGCAGGACCACATCGCCCCCAAGGCCGCCGAGTGGGATAAGACGCACCACTTCCCGGCCGCCGAGTTGAAGGGCCTGGCCGAGCTGGGTTGCTACGGCATCTGCGTGCCCGACAGCTACGGCGGCGCCGGGCTGGACTATGTGTCTCTGGCGGTGATCCTGGAAGAGATTGCCGCCGGCGACGGCGCCACCAGCACGGTGGTGAGCGTGAACAACTGCCCCGTGTGCTCGATCCTGATGAGCTTTGCCAGCGAGGCGCAGAAGCAGCAGTACCTCGTGCCCCTGGCGCGCGGCGAGATGCTCGGCGCCTTTGCCCTGACCGAGCCGCATGTGGGCAGCGACGCCAGCGCGCTGCGCACCACCGCAACGCGCGATGGCGACCACTACGTGCTCAACGGCGTGAAGCAGTTCATCACCAGTGGCAAGCATGGCGATGTGGCCATCGTCTTTGCCGTGACGGACAAGGCCGCTGGCAAGAAAGGCATCTCCGCCTTCATCGTCGAGACCAGGACACCCGGCTACATCGTTGCCCGCGTGGAAGACAAGATGGGCCAGCACGCCAGCGACACGGCACAGATCCTGTTCGAGAACTGCCGCGTGCCCGCCGCCAATCGCCTGGGCGAGGAAGGCGCGGGCTACAAGATGGCGCTGTCCGGTCTGGAGGGCGGGCGCATCGGCATTGCCAGCCAGTGCGTGGGAATGGCGCGCGCCGCCTTTGAGTGCGCCCTGCAGTACTCGAAGGACCGCGAGGCCTTTGGTCAGCCCCTGTTCAACCACCAGGCCGTGCAGTTCCGCCTGGCCGACATGGCCATGCGCATCGAGGCCGCACGCCAGCTCATCTGGCACGCGGCCGCGCTCAAGGACGCCGGCCAGCCCTGCCTGAAGGAAGCCGCCATGGCCAAGCTGCTGGCCAGCGAGATGGCCGAGCGCGTGTGTTCAGACGCCATCCAGACCCTGGGCGGCTACGGCTATGTGAGCGACTTTCCGGTCGAGCGCATCTACCGCGACGTGCGTGTGGCTCAGATCTACGAAGGCACCAGCGACATCCAGAAGATCCTGATAGGCCGCGCGCTCGCCGGCTGAGGCTGACACCCGGACTCGGGGGCTTGGATTCAGCATTGGTGCGGCTTTTCAGACCAAAATGGCTGGAAAGCCGCGCCAGACAAGCGATCGTGGTGCCGCGCGTCGCCTACTTCGGCAGCTGCCCCAGCATCTCCGTCACCCCGCGCCAGGCAATGTCGATGCCGATGCAGAACAGGATGAAGGCCGACAGGCGCAGCACGATGATGGTGCCCAGCCGGCCCAGCAGCGCCACCAGGCGTGCGGCGTGGCGGTAGCAGAGGTAGATCGCCAGCACGGCGATGAATGAACCCAGTACTGCCGCACTGACGGTGAGCAGCCAGTCCTTCAGGCGCGTGGGCGTGCTGGCGCCCAGCGTGATGGCCGCCGAGATCGTGCCCGGCCCCACACTCAGCGGAAAGCTGATCGGATAGAAGCTGCGCACCTTGAGCGTCTCCTCGCTCCAACCCTGCTCGCAGGTAGAGGCCACGGCCTTCTGAATGGTGTCATCCTGCTGATCGGACAGCATGCGCCAACCCGCCACCGCAATCAGGATGCCCCCGGCCAGTTGCACCACAGCCAGGGACAGGTTGAAGAAGGCCAGCACATGGCTGCCGATCAGGTAGGCCCCCATCATGAGGAACCAGCAGTTCACCGCCACCTGCCGCGCCAAACGGCGGTGAATCTGCGGCGGCTGCCCCGCCACCAGCGCCGCCACGACGGGCACCTTGCCCAGCGGATTGAGAATGGGCAGCAAGGTGGCCGGCACGATCAGCAGCGCGGCGATCCAGGTGGATAGAAGGTTCATGCGCGTAATCGCCGGGCTGAAGTGGGAGGGAACGTGCTGTCGCGCCGCTGCGCAGAGGCGCCGCAGGGCAGAATCGCTCTCAAACGATGCTTGGCTTGCATATCTGTGGCCGAAATCACAGTATTTCTCTTACAGAATCCGCCAAAACTCTCTATAAATAAGCGGAAAGTCGATTTTCTGATTCTGGCCATTATTGACGCTTTCTATCACCGGCAAGAAAGATCCGTGCATGCCGCTGCATGGTCCAGTACTGCGCGGCCCAGTCGATCATGACGGCGATGCGGTTGCGAAAGCCGATGAGAAAGAAAACGTGCGCAAACAGCCAAAGCCACCAGGCGAAGATGCCGCCGAACTTGAAGCGGCCCATCTGCGCGATGGCGCGGTGGCGGCCGATGGTCGCCATGGAGCCGTAGTCCTTGTAGACGAAAGGCCGCACCGGCTGCCCGGCGATCCGCGCCTGCACATTGGCCGCTGCGCACCAACCCATCTGCTTGGCGGCGGGTGCGATGCCGGGGACGGACTTGCCGCCGCTTTCGATCACGGCCAGATCACCGATCACGCTGATCTCTGGGTGCAGGGGCAGGCTCAGATCCGGCAGCACCTGCACGCGGCCGGCACGGTCGAGCGTGGCGCCGGTAGATTGTGCGAGCAGCTGGCCTAGCGGGCTCGCCTTCACGCCCGCGCCCCAGATCACGTTCCCGGTACCGATGCGTTCGCTGCCCGCAGGCGTGCTCACGTCCACGCCCCGAGCATCAATGGCCGTCACCCGCGCATTCAGGCGCACCTGCACGCCGAGACTTTCGAGTTGGCGGCGCGCGCTGTCTGACAAGTCTTCCGGATAGGCCGCCAGCACGCGCGGCCCGCCTTCAAGCAGCAGCACCTCGGTTGAGCGCGCATCAAAGCGCCGGAACTCACCGGGCAGGGTGTGGCGCGCGATCTCGGCCAGCGTGCCAGCCATTTCCACGCCGGTCGGGCCGCCGCCGATCACCACGAATCGCAAACAGGCCGCGCGCGCCGAGGGGTCGGTCAGCCGCTCGGCCTGCTCGAAAGTGGCAAGAATGCGGTTGCGGATGGCGTAGGCGTCGTCCAAGGTCTTCAAGCCGGGTGCATGCTCGGCCCAATCGTCCCGGCCGAAGTAGCTGTGCGTGGCGCCCGCCGCCACGATGAGGTGGTCGTAGGGGATGCGCTCGCGGCCCGTTTCGCCCTCCCCGTCGATCAGCACCTCGCGCGCTGGCACATCGATGCCGACCACCTCGGCCAGCAGCACGGTGGTGTTGGCCTGCCTGCGCAGCACGTGCCTGATGGGTGCGGCAATCGAGGGCGCGGCCAGCCCTGCCGTGGCGACCTGGTAGAGCAGCGGCTGAAAGAGATGGTGGTTGGTGCGGTCCAGCACGGTGACATCCACCGGCGCATCCTTGAGTGCCTTGGCCGCCGCCAGCCCGCCGAAGCCGGCACCGATGATCACGATTCTGGGTCGGGTCATGCTCACCTCCGGCTCGCAGTATGCCAAGGCGCTACGCTGCTTCTTTCGCACGGAACCTCATGGCCCTCAAGTCCACCATCTACAAGGCGAATCTGTCGATCGCCGACATGGACCGCAACTACTACGCGGACCATGCCCTCACCATCGCGCGCCACCCCAGCGAGAACGACGAGCGCATGATGATCCGCCTGCTGGCCTTTGCGCTGCATGCCGATGAACGCATGGGCTTCGGCAAGGGCCTCTCCGACCCCGACGAGCCCGATGTGCTCACGCGCGACCTCACGGGCGCCATCACGCACTGGATCGAGGTCGGCCAGCCCGACGAGCGCGCCATTCTCAAGGCCTGCGGGCGGGCGCAGCAAGTCAGTGTGCTGGGCTATGCCAGCAGCACCGACATCTGGTGGCGCAACATCGAGAGCAAGCTCACGCGCACGCGCAATCTCACGGTGCAAAGCGTGGCGGCGGCGCAGAGCCAGGCCCTCGCAGCCCTGGCCGAACGCAGCATGAACCTTCAGTTCAGCATCCAGGACGCCAGCGTGATGGTCACGAGTGAGCGCGGCAGCGTGCAGCTTGACGTGGTGCAGCTCATGACACCGAAAGTCGATTGAGTTGATCCTGCCCTGCACGGGCGATAGGCAAGCCCGCGCCGCACGCGCATCATGCGGCGCATTCCAAACCCGAAGGGAGTGCGTCGATGAGCAAGGGGATTCGGCTTAGTGAGAAGTGGTTTCGCCGAGGGCTGTGGCTCGTGGCGGTGGTGTTTGCGGGCTTTCTGATCGGCCTGGGCGGGCTGATCGTCAGCGATCTGCCGCGCGTCGAAGAGCGTCTGCAGACCGATGACTACATCGACAAGGCCGCGGCCGCGCCGCTGCGCGCGCAGCTCGACGCCTTTGAGAACCAGCAGCGTGAGCTTTCAGAGCAGCGTGAACGCGCTCAGCTGGCCCTGACCACGGCGCGCAACGATGTGCGCGAGACGCAGGACACCTTTGCCAACTGGCTGGCCACGCGCGGCACCACGCAGAAGAGCGATCAGGACCCGGAAGTCATCGCCCGCACCAAGGCGCTGGACGGCCTGAAGGCCAAGGAGCGTGAGGCCCAGCGCGTGCTCGAAGGGATCGATGCGCAGCTGCTCGGGCTCACGCAGCAGCGCAGCGCCGTGCAACGGACCTTGGCCGATCTGGAGTACAGCGCCAACACCCTGCTGGCGGCCGAGCGGCGCAAGCAGGAGCTGCGCGTGTTTGCCTACCGGCTTGCGCTCACTCTGCCGCTGCTGCTGATCGCCGGCTGGCTGTTCGTGAAGAAGCGCAAGGGCCAGTACTGGCCCTTTGTGTGGGGCTTCATCTTCTTTGCGCTGTTTGCCTTCTTCGTGGAGCTCGTGCCTTACCTGCCCAGCTATGGCGGCTACGTGCGCTACATCGTCGGCATTGCACTGACGCTCATCATCGGCCATTACGCCATCCGCGCCATGCAGCGCTATCTGGAGCGGCAAAAGCTGGCCGAAGCACAGCCTGAAGTGCAACGACGCGAGAGCCTGAGCTACGACCTCGCCATGGCGCGCCTGGCCAAGAAGGTCTGCCCGGGCTGCGAGCGCCCGGTGGATCTGGCCAACCCCGAGAACAATCACTGCCCGCATTGCGGCATCGGTCTGTTCGACCGCTGCGGCAAGTGCAACACGCGCAAGAACGCCTTTGCACGCTACTGCCACGCCTGCGGTGAGCCGGCTGCGCATCAAGTGGCCGCCGAGTCGGCCTGAGCCCTCCGAGCAACGCAAGGGTCGCGTGTGCGATGAAGAACACCGAGCGCTTCTCCAACCGCGTGCAGGCCTACCTGGCAGCGCGGCCCGGCTATCCCAACGCCCTTGGCCCGACGCTCAAGCGCGTCTGCGCCTTGCGCGACGGCGACCTGGTCGCCGACCTGGGCAGCGGCACCGGGCTGAGTAGCCTGCCCTTCCTGCAGGCCGGCCTCTGCGTCGCAGGTGTGGAACCCAATGCCGAGATGCGCGCCGCAGGCGAGGCGGCGCTGCAGCCCTGGGGTGCGCAGTTTCGAAGCGTGGCCGCGCCTGCCGAAGCGACCGGGCTGGCCGCCGGCAGCGTGCAGTTGGCCGTGGCGGGCCAGGCCTTCCACTGGTTCGACAAGCCTGCACTGGCCACCGAGCTGCGGCGGATCCTTGTCCCCGGCGCGCAGCTGGCCCTGTTCTGGAACATCCGCGACCACGATGACCCCTTCATCGCGGCCTATGACGCCGTGCTTGCCGCCGCCAGCGAGGAATATCGACACACGCAACTGCCACAGCCCGACCAGACCCTGGAAGACAAGCACCGCGCGAGCATGGCCACCGTGTTCGGCCATGCGGACTGGCAACGCTTCAAGCTGAGCAACGCACAGTGGCTGGACCGCGAGGGCCTGGTGCAGCGCGCGAGCTCCGCGTCCTACTCGCCCGCACCGGACAGCGTCGAGCTGGATGTACTGCGCGCGGCGCTCCACGGTCTCTTCGATGCGCACGCCCGGGACGGGCTGGTGCGCATTCCCATGACCACCTGGGTCTTTCACGCGGCGCTGCGCTGAGCGCGCCACAGCCACCGCTAGACAGTGATGATCTGCCGACCTTCATCGAGCAGGGCCCGCAGGCTGGCGTGACCGCGGTCATCCGTGAGCAGGGGCAGGCCCGCCGCCTCGATCTCGGCCAGCACGCCATAGGACTTCGCGCAGTAGCTGCAGACGCCGCGGACATCGCCGCGTACCGAGTTGAACAGCGTGTGCATGCGGTGCCCGGGCTGCGCCAGCTCGGCGGCCGCCTTGCTGCCCGCGCCGTCAAAGACGATCTGGACGTCATCGCCCGCGCGGCGCAGCTCCTGCGCAAACATCATCGTGCGGTAGATGGCGGACGTGCCCGGACCTTCGAGCGTGCTGTAGATGACGAGTGCGACCTTGTGCATGTCCTGCCCCGCATGAAGTGCAAAGTGATATGGGTGAGTCGATGCGCCGCGGGCATCCTTACAAGCCCGTACGATCGAGTTGCCCAAGTGCATGTCCCTGTGCCCTGCACCTCAACCTCAATGGGAGTACCGGATGGCCAGCTCCAAGCCCCCCGTGGAATTCTGGTTCGACTACACCAGCCCCTACAGCTACTTCGCGGCCTGGAAGATCGAGGGCATTGCGATGCAGTACGGACGCACGGTGGCCTTCAAGCCCTTTCTGCTGGGTGCCGTGTTTCCGCTGTCCGGCAGTGCGCCGCTGGTGCAGCAGTACGAGCCCAAGGCACGCTATTCGAAGCATGACTTCGAGCGCAGCGCCCGATTCAGCGGTCTGCCCTACCGCTACCCGGACAACTTTCCGATGCTCACGCAGAACATCGCGCGGGCCACGATCTACCTGACCGAGCATGCGCCCGGCAAGGTGCCGGCCTTTGCCAAGGGCGCCATGCGTGCCTACTTCACCGAGAGCGCGCCCATCAATGACCCGGCATGGATCGGTGCGTTTGCCGCCGAGCTGGGTGCAGACGGCGCCGCGACCGCAGCGGCCTGCGCCGACCCGGCCTACAAGGACAAGCTCAAGGCCCAGACCGAGGCCGCGATTGCCCAAGGCACCTTCGGTTCACCGTGGATCGTGGTCGATGGCGAGCACTTCTGGGGCCATGATCGGCTGCCCCAGGTGGAATGGTGGCTGCACGAGCTCGAAGATCACTGAACGACGAAGGCGTTCAGCGCGCGACACAGCGGGTTCACGCAGCTCGCGCAAGCCGCCGCTCCCAGGGCAATGCACCCAAAGCCACCACAAGCAGGCTGAGCACGCCCCAGCCCAGTGCCACACGCAGCCCGGCGTCGGCCCCCGCCCACCACGCGGCCCAGGGCGGCATGCCCACCACCGCCAGAAACGCCAGCACGGCCAGCACAAAAGGCATCAGCGCCCAGACGGGCAGCCAGCGCTCAAACCCGCCCAGGCTGGGCAAGGCGCTGAGCTGCGCCCTGCGCGCGACCTCTGCGGCAAAGTCGGCCGACAGTGCGCCGGGCTCATCGGCCTGCAGGGCGCGATGGATCAGCTGGTAGCCTGCATCGGCCGGATGCATATTGGCTCCTTCAAGCTGCATCGCGGCTTCCTGGGCCTGCCAGTGGTGTTCCTGCTCGGATGCGGAGGGGTGGCTCGGGTCGAGGTGCGTGTACATGGCGAAGGCTTTCAGAATCGGGCGGCGTTCGTGGTTTGGCCAGCTCGGGCGGGCGATGCAAGATCGCCGAGTTGCTCGCGCAGCCGAGCGCGGGCACGAAACAGGTGGCTCTTGATGGTGCCGGTGGCCAAGCCGGTGATCTGCGCGATCTCGGCAATCGAGAGTTCGTCCAGGTGATACAGCGTCAGCAGGGTGCGGGGCAGCTCGGGCAGGGTCTCGATGGCTGAATACAGCCGTTCGCGCAGCTGCGCGTCGGCCCACAGGGCTTCCACGTCCACGGCGGGGTCGGCCGGCTCCCAGGCGGGTGCTGCACCCTCGACGGGCTCGATATCCAGCGAGACGAGATTCAGCCTCTTCTTTTCCAGATGCCGCAGGGCGATCGAATAGGCCACGCGGCCGATCCAGGTCTTCAGGGCCGACTCGAACCGGAACTGGTGCAGCTGGGCATGCACGCGCAGGAAGGTCTCCTGCGCGAGTTCGCGTGCATCCTCGGGGTCGCGCACCATGCGGGCCAGGATGTGCCAGGTCAGCCGCTGGTGCGCGCGCACCAGTTGCTCGAATGCGCCGGGCACCCCGGCCAGGACCGCCTGCACCATGGCGCGGTCCTCGATCATCGACCTGTCCGTTTCATGCACGGCATGGATACGTCAGCCGCGCGACCGGTTGCAGGCGTTCGGCGCCAGCCGAACCACTGCAACCGGCATCTGCCAGGCCGTATCCATGCACCCAAGCCCTGTCATCCACCGGCGCATGGCGCCCCCGGAGTCTTCATGGACAAACACATCGTCGTCCCCGTTGCCCTGTTCTTCAGTTTCGTCTGGGTCATCAAGATGATCATCGATGCCCGCATGCGCTACCTCTACCTGCGCGGCGGCTCACCGCAGACCATCGCTGCGCTCGTGGCGGGCGAGGAACGCATGCGGCGCCTGGGCATGCTGCGCTGGGGCGTGCTGCTCACCACCCTGGCGGTCGCCTTCGTCATCATCGACCGGGTCGGCGTGGACGCGAGCTCACCGATGACCTGGGGGCTGATCTTCGGCGCGCTGGGGTTGGGCAATCTGGGCGCTTATCTGCTGGTGCGCCGCGAAGATGCGCTGATCCACGCGCTGTTGCCGAGCCCGTCCGCATCGCCCGCGTCGGCAGCGACGGAGCCTGCACCGTCCGCACCTTTCCAGCCGCCATCCGCCTGAGCACCACATCGCATTGCGCTCAACGCCGCCCCGGCCGCTCCATGGCCACCTCGGAGCGCGTAAATCCCAGGCGCTCATAGAAGCCGGCCACGCCATCACGGCCGGCACGCAGTACCCAGGTCATCTCCGGGCGGTCGCCCATGACTGCGCGCACCAGGGCTGCGCCGATGCCCTGCCTGCGATGCGCCTCAGCCACCACCACCATCGAGATGTAGCCATTGAAGAGGCCGTCGGTCAGTGCGCGCAGAAAGCCCACGACCGTCTCGTCGCGCACCGCCACCAGCGCCACCGGTGAGCGGCGCAGCAGTTCCGCAAACACCGCGGGGTCGCTCACGCGCGGGCCCCAGTTCGCCGCCGCCAGCAGCTGCCGGGCCGCTTCGATTTCCGAATCCCGGATGGGCCGGATGCTCACGCCCTCGGGCAGGTGATTCGGCGCACGGTCCGATGGGTCAGTCGATGTCATGCAAGAAGGCTCCGGGCAGGCCACGCTGAAGAAACTCAGCGCGCCCGCCCAGTGTGCCTGCGCACGCCACAAATGCCACCGAGTCGCTTGCGCGCTCAGCGCAAGGCCACGGCTTGCGTCTGCGCTGTACGCAGCGTCAGCGCGTTGACCTGGCCGTTGGACTGCGTCTGCAGCTCGATGCGGACCTGCCCATCGGCCGACTCGAACTGGTTCTCCCCGGTCTTGACGAGTGCCACGCTGGGTTCCATGCCCAGTTGCATCGTCGGGCGGCGCGCCGAGCCGCCCATCACCAGCTCACGGCCATCGCTGAGTGCATAGGTGCCGCGCATGGCCTCGGCCTGTGCAGGGCTGATGCGCGAGCGCTCGACGACCACGTGGGGCTGCGCAATCGCCTGGGCGCCCCCACCGACCAGCGCTGCCGCCAGCAGGGTATTGCGAAGCGCGCGAAAGGAAGCAGAGGAAGCAATATGTGAAGGGAATGTCATGAGGAGGGTCCTGAAAAAGCAGGCTTCTGTCATCCGCTTGGCGGGTGCGGCCTGATGGTGAGGGAGGGTCTGCCCGCAAGGCGACGCCAGCTGGCGAAGCCCGTGCAGGCATGCCCACACTGTGGCAGCCGGCTGGCGGCCCTGTCCTGTGGGCTGCGATGGAATGCAGAAATCTGAGGCTGGCCTGCAAGCGCTGCGGAGTGCAGCGCAGGCTGTCCCGCAGGAATCGGAATGCTTTCGCACGCCGCACCACCTAGCCTGCAGGCTCAACCCTCCCTTGAGCCTGCACCATGACCATCGACTTCCAGATCTCCGGCCTTGACCCGCAACACTTCGCCCATCTGCGCGGCATGGATGATGCTGCGCTGGCCCGGCATCACGCCCTGCGGCACGTGGCAGAGGTCAAGCCCGGCATTCCGGACCGCATCCTGATGCGCGATGCCGAGCCCGGCGAGGTGGTCCTGCTCGTGAACCATGAACATCTGCCCGTGGATTCGCCCTACCGCTCACGGCATGCGGTCTTCGTGCTGGAAAGCGCGCTGGCTGACGGCGTTGCGCCCTACCGCGCCGTGAATGACGTCCCGGACGTGCTGCGCTCACGCCTGCTGTCGCTGCGAGCCTTCAATGCGCAGCACATGATCGTGGGCGCAGATGTGGTGGAGGGCACGGCGGTCGAAACGCTGATTGAGCGCTTTCTCGCCCGGCCCGAGGTGCGCTACATCCATGCGCACTACGCCAAGCCGGGCTGCTATGCGTGCTTGATCGAGCGGGCGTGAGCAGGCCAGCCCCCCTGCCGATTCACATCAGCCGGGATTGGAAGCGTGCGATCACCTTGCCGCCCTCGTCGCGCAGCTCCAGCTCCTGGCCGTTGGTGCGCCAGGTCCGCACAGCGTTCAGCATGCGCAGGAAGCTGCGCTCCAGATCGTCTGCTCCGGCGCAGGCCATCAGTGTGCCCGCCATGCGCTCGAAGCTCAGCTCGCTGCCCCTGAGCTTGTAGGCGCCGGTCATGCGGTTGCAGCCGCTGTGGCCGGTGATGCCAGCCACGCCGGGCGCACCCTGGGGCTCGGGCTGCAGCATGAAGTGCGGGCGCCGCCCGTGCGGTGGCAGCGCGGGCGGCTGGCCGCCAAGTTCGGTCAGCTCCCAATAGGTGTTGATCAAGGGCGCGGTGAGCTGCGCGGGGCATTGTGCCTCTGCGGCGACATCCACCACGCTGCTCACGATCAGCGCCGGGCGCACAGGCCCTTCCATGTACGGGCGCTGGGTGATGCGGCCGTCAACCGTCGCCAGCACCGCATCGCCCGGCTGCTTGCGCGCACGGATGGCGGCGGCTTCGAGCGCCGCGTTCGCCTCTTCCTGCACCACCCACAAGCGCTGACCACTGGCGCAATCAATGAAGGTGCCCGTGTCGGCCATCAGGCTGTAGCGGCCCCAGTAGCGCTGGGTACGCGGCTCTGCACTTGCAGCCGGGGCACCGCCAGCAGCACTCACACGGCGCAGCAACAGCTCGATCTTCTGCTGCGCCGGCTCGGGCGCCACGAATGCGGCCGTGTCGCTGGTGAACAGCAGGACCTCGGCCGCCAGCACGCGCGCCCGCACGCTCACTCGGGCCGGAGGCTGAAGTGCCGCGGACGGCAGCTTGAGCTGCGCCTGCATCAGCCCGCCGGCGCCCGCCGCCACACGCACGCTGGCCACGGGGCGGGCCGCGGCATCCGCACGTGCCACATCGGCGGCTGTCACCTCCAGCACCGCACCGGGCGGCAGTGCGATGCGCTCGCGGTAGCTCGCAGTCACGTCCACCGTCACGACCACAGCCCGATCAGGTGCCGCAGTCTGCGCGGGCAAGCTGCCGCAGGCCGTGGCACACAGGGCAAGCAGAACGATGAGAAACCTGTGCATGGGCGAGCTCCGTGGGCTGGCAGCCGAGCTGGAGGTGCCCGGCTGGCCCGCTGAGCGTAGCGCGATGGAGCGCTGTATGCATGCGTTCAACATCGCTTCGCTTGTCGGGCGGGCCTCTTCAGCCACTTTGCCCTGAAGAACCGCACCCAGAGCCGCTCTCACCCTCAAAGCCCGGGCTACATCTGCTTGAACAGGTGCACATAGGCCCGCGACACGGGCAGCTCGGTGTCGGTGCCCTTGATGCGCACGAACAGGCGGGCGTTGTCGTCGCGGCGGGTGCTGGCGATGAAGTTGAGGTTGACGATGGTGGAGCGGTGGATCTGCCAGAACTCGTCAGCGTCGAGCTGGGCGGCCAGTTCGGTGAGCGTGGTGCGGATCACGTGCTCGGCCGTGGCCGTCTTGACGATGGTGTATTTCTCGTCGCTCTGGAAATAGAGCACCTCGGCCACGGGCACGTGGTGGGTGGTGGAACCGGCGCTGGCGCGAATCCACTTCAGCGGGCCCTCGCCTTGCGGCTTGGCCTGCTGCATGAGCTGCTTGAGCACCTGGGCGATCTGCGGGGCTGGCTCGGCCGCGGCCAGCTCCTTCTTCAGGCGCTGACAGGTGCGGGCAAGGCGCTCCTCATTCACCGGCTTCACCAGATAGTCCACGGCCTCGCGCTCGAAGGCTTCCACGGCGTATTCGTCATAGGCCGTGACAAACACCACCCGCGTGTCGCCCTCGATGCCCTGGGCCACCTCCAGGCCGGTGGCACCCGGCATCTTGATGTCGAGAAAGGCCACGTCCGGCCGCTCACGCTCGATGAGCTGCGCAGCCTCGATGCCGTTGGCCGCGGTGCCGATGATCTTCAGCTCCGGCCACAGCGCCGTGAGCTTGCTCACCAGGTAGTCGCGCAGCAGTTCCTCGTCGTCCGCCACGATGGCGCGGATGGCGTGTGCAGTGTTCATCAGTCGAGGGTCTCCGGCAGGTCCAGCACGATGCGCGTGCCCGGCTGGGCGTCTTCGATGCTGAGGCGCGCATCTCCGTCGTACAGCAGCGCCAGGCGCTCGCGCAGATTCTCCAGGCCCACGCCGCCGGCGTCCTCGCGCCCCGTGGTGCGGGCCTTGCTGCGGCCGGGGTCAAAGCCTAGGCCGTTGTCCTGCACCACGGCGCGAATTCGACCAGGTGCGCTCTTCTCCACACTCACCCGCACTTCGCCGCCCTCCACCTTGGGCTCCAGCCCGTGCTTGACGGCGTTCTCGACGATCGGCTGCAGCAGCATCGGCGCAAAGGGCGTCTGTGCCAGCTCGGGCGCGATGTTGATCTGGTAGCTCAGCCGCTGGCCCATGCGTATCTTGAGAATGTCCAGGTAGTTGCGCAGCAGGCTCTCTTCCTGCGCGAGAGTGGTCTGCTCCTGGCGGCTGATGTTCAGGCTCTGGCGCAGGTAGGCAATGAAAGTCTCCAGCATGGTCTTGGCGCGCGCCGGGTTCACCTCGGTGAGCGTGACCACATTGGCCAGGGTGTTGAACAGGAAGTGCGGCTCGATCTGCGCCTGCAGCAGGCGCAGCTGGCTGGCGATCTGCCGCTTCTCGGTGGACAGGCTGCGGATCTTCTCCTTGGCCAGCAGCGCCTGCACCTTGCGTTCCTCCCACTCGCGGCCCAGCCAGAGGTCCGGGCCGAAGACGCCGAAGGCATGCGCAGTGATGCCGATGCCCCAGCCGATCATGGGCCAGAAGAACCAGATGTTGTTCGGTGTGGTGGCGATGTTCAGGATGGCCAGCCCGCCGATGACAAACAGATAGACGGTGAAGTGGCCATAGAACCCGCGCATGGCCTTCACGCGCTTGCGGGCCTCGAAGTAGGCCTCGGCCTCGCGGCGGGTGGCAAAGACCCGCTCGTCGCCATAGCTGCTGCTTACCAGGCGGCCACCCCGGCGGACCGCAAACAGATTGTCATCGTCGTCATCGTCGTCGCTGCCGTCCTTGTCCAGACTGCGACGGTCCAGGATGCGGCCCTCGTCGTCCGTGAGCGTCAGATGCTCGCCGCCGCCAGGGCGGCGCTCTGCGTGCACGCGGTAGCTCATTGCGCACCTCCCTTGGGCTCATCGGCCGGGGGCGCACCCACGCGGGCCGCCTCGCGTCGCGCCATCAGCTCGCTGACCTTGCGCTCCTCCCAATCCGGCCCGCCCACCAGCCCAGGCAGCCAGAAGATCACCAGCCCGCGGCCCAGCAGGATCACCCCCCAGACCGTGAACGCCACCCAGATCCAGTGCTGCGCCCACCAGATCATGCGCGGCGCCCCCAGATTGACGACACTCGTGATCGTCACCACGGTGAGCAGTGTGGCCGCCTCACGCCACCACGCCGCCTGCCGCCGCACCTGCCGGCGAATCTCCCACTCCCGGCGCGTCATCCCCTCCACGCGCATCGCTTCCTGAAATTCCTGCTTGTTCATGTTTGTGCTCGCCAATCATTCAACATGGGCGCAAGCGTACGGCGCGATCCGGGTTCAAGCAGCGGGCGGGCGATGAATCGACGACGGTGGCGGTGGATGGTGGTGGGTTGGCTTGGATGGTGGGGGCCGCACGTCTGAACGAACAGCGAACGCTGGCCCCAGAGGGGTATTCCGCTTGTCTGGTGCGGATCTTGGGGCGATTTGTGCTGGAGATTGGCTTCCAGAGCGGTTCTTTAGCTGCTCATGTAAGCAAACCGAAGCGTGCGCGCTCTCAATAGCCGGCCCAAGACAGAAACACCTCGAGCATGTCCGCAAGGTTTTTCGATCCTCCGGCCGCCTCGAACTTGCCCGACACCACTTTGCAGCGCAGCCAGTCGGCATCGAATTCCGAATCACCTCTCGCAACTGCCTCAAATGGCTTGTGCGCGAGATTTGTTCCACCCAAGTCAACAACCAGCCACCAGCCCGGGTTGTCCAGCGTGTCGAGCTTCACTCCATGAGTGTGCTCCCAGCCGCCATTGCATTGGTCTGAATACCACTCTTGCAATCGAGCAATCTGTTCCATAGGCCCATCACGCCGTTAGTGCCGCGACGTTCATTACACAAGTCGTAGTGACCGAAGCACTAGGCTTCCCGGAGGCAACGAACAGTGCGCGACAACACATCAATTCGTGCGTGGGAAGGCGCCGCGTGTCAGGAGCGCATTGATTGAGCGCTTCCGCAGTTGAGACATCAAACGGCTCCGCTTGTCTGGTGCGGCTTTCAAGCCAGTTTCGCCTGGAAAGCCGCACCAAACCTCGATCTAGCGCTTCAATCCCTCGATCAAAACGCGTACCGCACCCGAGCGTAGTAGTAGGCGCCGTTGAAGCCGATTGGTGACACCACGTCGTACGGGAAGTTGCCGAAGTAGCTGATGTCGGCAATCGAGCGGGTGGGATAGGTGTCGCCGATGTTCACGGCGCCCAGTGCAACGCTGAACTGCTTGTTGATGCGATATTCGCCTTCCAGGTCGAACTGCCACTTGGCGTCGTACTGCTGCGTGGGGGTGAAGCCGCCGCCGAAGTCGAACACGCGGGTGGCCTTGCCGTGGCGGGTGGCGCGCAGGGTGCCGCCCCATTGCGCGCCCGTCCAGCCGGCGGTGAGCACGTGCTTGGTCAGCGGCGCGGCGGTGGTCAGGGTGTTCTGTTCTTCCAGGCCCACCAGGTTGCCGCTCACGCCCAGGGCAGCCAGCTGTGCGGGCACGGGCTTGAAGTTGGAGAGCTCGGTCTTGGCGTAGCTGCTGGCCGCAGACACGCGGGCCTGGCCGCCGGCGATGCGATCGGTCCAAGTGATGACGAGGTCTGCACCGCGGGTCTTGGTGTCCACCGCGTTGGTGAAGAAGTTCACGCCCTGCACGCCGGCCACGCCGAAGTTGGTGGCGATGAAGTTGGTGAGCTGCGTGCTGGAAAAGCGCTCGGACAGGGTGATGCGATCCTTCACCCGGATCTCGTACACGTCCAGCGAGGCCCTGAGTGCGCGCGAGGGGTTGGCCGTGAGGCCCAAGCTCCAGTTGTCGGACTTTTCGGCCTTGAGCTCGGGGGCGCCCAGGGCGCGGGCAATGCGGCCGTTGGCCGGCAGGGTGCGGATAGAGGCCAGCGCGCCGCCGGTGCCGAAGTCCGTAACGGTGAAGCTGAAGTTCTCCTGCGCCAGCGAGGGTGCGCGGAAGTTGCTGGACACCGCACCGCGCAGGGCCACGGCCGGGGTGAAGGCATAGCGCGCGGCCAGCTTGCCGGTGACGGCGCTGCCGAAGTCGCTGTAGCGGTCGGCACGCAGGGCGCCCTGCACGAAGAGCTCGCGCGACACGTCGGCCGAGAGGTCGGCAAATACGCCGTACACGCTGCGGCGCACGTCAATCGCATCGCCTGGCTGCAGGGCCAGCGCGCCCTGCGACTGTGCCGGCGAGCTCGTCACGGGGCCGGTGGCGTAGGCAGCGGCATCACCGGCGCTGGTGGAGAAGCCGTCGCGGCGCAGCTCGATGCCGGTGGCAAACAGCGCGGGCTTGGCCAGGCCCAGGTTCAGCTCGCGGCTGGCATCCAGATTGAGCGTGGCCTGCTCGAAGGTGAAGTTGCCCAGATTGAAGCTGCGCGGCGTGGCGGCGCCCAGGCTGGGGTTGGCGGAGTTGGTCAGGCCATAGTCAAAGCTGTTGCGGCCGTAGCCGAAGGACGCATCCCAGAGCCATTCGCCGCCGGAAAGTGTGCTGGCGCCCTTGGCGCCGCCGGTCAGGGCGAAGTCGGTGCTGGTGCCGGTGGTGCGCGGCAGGTAGCCGTTGGGGTAGACGGCCGGCACATTGGCGCTGGAGTCCGGGTAGCGGAAGAAGGCGGCGCCCTCGGTCTCGCGGCGGGTGAGCGTGGAGAAGCCGTAGACCTTCAGGTCGGGCGCCCAGTCGTACGCGCTGTTGAGCCAGAGTGCGGCGTTGTCCACCTTGGGTTCGCCGGCGCGGTAGTTGCGTTGACCTTGCAGGGCGAGGTTCGGCGGCGTCTGGTTCTCGAAGAAGGGGATCTCGTCGCGCCCGGCCCGATTGGTCGGATTGGCTGCGCCGATCTCGGCACCCGCACGCACGAAGCCGGCATCGCCCAGAGCCCAGCCGAGCTTGCCGCGCAGCTGGGTGTTCTGGCCGTCGGTGATGGTCTTGCCGGTGGGGTCGAACTTGGTGCGGAAGGCGCCGTAGCTGGCCTCAATCTCGCCACCGGTGCGGGCGTCGTCCAGGATGATGTTGATCACGCCGGCCACGGCGTCCGAGCCGTACTGGGCGCCGGCGCCGTCACGCAGCACTTCCACGCGCTTGATGGCCGACACCGGAATGGCGTTGAAGTCCACCGGGTTGGTGCCCTTGCCCACCTTGCTTTCCAGATTGACCACGGCCGCCGTGTGGCGGCGCTTGCCGTTGATGAGCACCAGCACCTGGTCCGGGCTCATGCCGCGCAGCTGGGCCGAGCGCACGTGGTCTGCGCCGCCGCTGTTGGACTGGCGCTGGAAGTTGAACGAGGGCAGCAGGGCACTGAGCGCGCTGCCCAGTTCGCCGTTGCTGCCGGCGGCGTTGCGCAGGTCTTCGGCGCTGAGCACGTCCACCGGCACCGGGGTGTTGAGCGAGGTCCGGTCCCGGCTGCGGGTGCCGGTGACCACCACCGTGTCCACGGCCTGGGCGGTGCCGGTGGCGGCGGGCGCTTGCGGCGTGACGGTCTGGGCCAATGCGGGCGCTGCCAGGGTGGAGGCAACGGCGGCACTGATGAGCGACAGACGGGAGAAGACGGACATGCGGGGCGGGTTCATGGTCAGGAGGCTGTTGTTGATGTGATCGGGAGCCGCCGCGCCGGATGGCACGGCCAGCCCGACAGAATGCCTCAGCCCTGCTGCGCTGCACAGCGGGCTTCGGGAAATCCTTATTCATCGGCTGCAACAGGGGTCATGGGCGTGTAGCAGGCCCGCGCGTGTGGTCGAATCGAGCGTTTTTTGCTGCGTTGCCTCATGCCGCCCTCCGCCCCATCCCCAACCCCCACCCCGCGCCGACACCTGGGCGTGTGGTCCGCCATTTCGGTGTGCGTGGGCATGGTGATCGGCGCGGGGATCTTCAAGACCTCGCCCGAGGTGGCGGCCCATGTGGGCAGCGACACGCAGCTCTACGCCCTGTGGATTGCCGGCGGCGTGCTCTCGATCATCGGCGCCATGTGCTTTGCCGAGCTGGCCGCCGCCTACCCGGACACGGGCGGGGACTACAGCTTCCTGCACCGCGCCTTCGGGCCGAAGATGGCCTTCCTGTTTGCGTGGTCGCGCTTTTCCATCATCCACACCGGCTCGATGGCGCTGCTGGCCTTTGTGTTTGCAGACTATGTGAATCAGCTGCTGCCGCTGGGGCCTGTGGGTGGCGGCCTGCTGGCCGGCGGGATCATCGTGGTGCTGGTGCTCGTGAATCTGCGCGGGCTGACGATCGGCCTGACCACGCAGCTCGTGCTCATGGCGCTCGTGCTGCTGGGCCTGCTGCTGGCCGGGGCGGCCGGGCTGTGGCTGGTGCTGCAGGGCACTCCGGCCGCCACGCCGGTGGCGGCGCACCTGCCCACGGCCACCGGCACCAGCCCCTACCTGGCGCAGCTGAGCATGGGCACGGCCATGGTGTTCGTGCTGCTGGCCTACGGCGGCTGGAGCGACGCCGCCACGCTCAGCGCCGAGATGCACGACGAGCGGCGCGGCATTGTCTGGGCGCTCTTGGGCGGCATGTCGATCGTGATGGCGCTGTATCTGTTGGCGAACTGGGCCTACCTGCAGGGCCTGGGGCTGACGGGCCTGGCGCGCAGCGAGGCGCCGGCCGCCGAGCTGCTGCTGCGCGCCTTCGGCACACCCGGCGAGGTGCTGATGGTGGCGATCGTCGCCATCACCGCCATCAGCGTGATGAACGCCATCCTGATTGCTGGCGCCCGCACCACCTATGCCGTGGCGCGCGACACGCCTGCGCTCACCGCCATGGCCCGCTGGGACGCACAGCGCGGCACGCCCGTGGCCGCCATGCTCGCCATGGCCGCCGTGGCCCTGGTGCTGGTGGCGCTGGGCACGATCACGCGCGGCGGCTTCTCCACCATGGTGGACTACCTCTCGCCCGTGTACTGGCTCTTCCTCACGCTCTCGGCCACGGCGGTGCTGGTGCTGCGCCAGCGCGAGCCGACCGTGCCGCGGCCCTTCAAGGTGCCCTTCTATCCGGTGCTGCCCATCGTCTTCGGCGGCAGCTGCGCCTACATGCTCTGGGCCAGCCTGGACTACGTGCGCGCAGGCGCCTTGGCCGGCGTGGGCGTGCTGCTGCTGGGTGCCGTGCTGCTGGCGGTGCTGGGCAAGCGCGCTGTGGCGCAGCCCGAGCCCGAGACACCCGCCCCGGCGCGGGACGTCTGAACGGGCTTCACGCAAGCCCACACCCGCTTTCCGCTTGTCTGGTGCGGTTCTTCAGGCACCTAGCCTCAAGAGCCGCACCCAGAGCGCGCCTTCAGGGTGGTGCCTTGAGGACTGGCTCCAGACAAGCGGAAAGCCTAAGTCAGACCGCAACGGGGCCAAGGCTTGCACGCCTTGGCTCTTCGCCCGGCGCAAGGCATGCCTTGCGAAACCCCGGGCTCAGCGAAAAGCCCCGTACTGCCTTTGCGGGAGCCCCGCGCGCAGCGTGTGGGAGATCGGTGGGAGGGGGCGGCGCACAGTGCGTTCACCGGCACCTGGCCGGCCCCGGAATCTTCCGGGACACCCCTGAGGAGGAAGCACCATGCCCCGTATTGAAGTAGCCCGCCCCGACCCGCACGACGCGCTGTTTGCGGTCGACCCCGCCATGCCGCGCGACCCCGCGCTGCGCCAGATTGCCGACGACGTCTTGGCGCAGGTGAAGTACGCCATCGCGCAGGCCGCCGCCGACGACACACCCGGCAATGAGCCGCTGGACATCGCCGCACGAGCATTGGTGGCCAGTCGCCCCCAGCGCGAGCGCGAAGCTGCCCGCGTACAGGCACGCAGCCTGCTGGCCGCACCCGATGCCGCCCGCATGCGCCACTTTGGCCGCTTTGCCAACCTGCAGGCCGCCACCTACCGCAGCCAGGGTTTTGCAGCTGCCCCCAAGCTGAGTGTGAATGGGGACGCAGTGAAAGCCGCACTGACCCGCGTGGCCACCCAGCTGCACCCGATCTCGGGCAGCCCGAACCCGGACGTGGTGGCCGGCGCGGCCTACAAGACCATGAAGCTGTTCATCAAGCGCGTGCGCTGCATCGATGAAACCAATGGCGAATGGGGCTCCGACGAGATCGCCCTGGGCGGCACGAAGACCAACCCCAAGGGCGAGACCACCCTCGTCAACCAGTTTCTGGTGCACGACGACTTCGACAAAGGCGAGGTCAAGAACTACGGCTTCAACAAGGTGTTTTGCACCTGGTCCCTGCAGACCGCCGCCGACGGCTTCCCCTATGTGTACAGCGCCGTGATCGCCATGGCGGAGAAGGACGACGGCGGTTTCCATGACATCCTCAAGAAGCTCTGGGACCTCGTTGACGACAAGGTCAAGGAAGCGGTGGCGGGCGCTGTGGGTGCGGCCGCGGGTGCAGCCCTGGGCAGCGCATTCGGCGGACCCATCGGCGCGGTCGTCGGTGCCCTGTTCGGTCTATTGATCGGCTGGCTCATCAGCCTGTTCGACAACCCGGACGACCTGATCGGCACCCGCGTCACGATGATGACGCTGGGCGCGGCCACGAAGTCGTACTACGACTGGGCCAAGCTCACCTCGCCCGAAGGCTGGACACACACCCTGACCTTCAAGGGGGACGGCGGCCACTACAAGGTGGATGTGGCCTACCGCGTCTTCACCTGAGACGGCGCGCGTCGGCCGCGGCTTGCCCTGTTTCGGGGCTGTGCCTGCGGCCGATGCACCGGTATCTTGAGTGCGCAGGTTCCGGCGGCGGGCCTGTGCAGCCCAACCGCCGCACTTACAGGAGCTCTCATGTCCGCTCGAACATTCTCCGCCCCGTCCCCTGCTTCTCGCGCGCACGCCCGCCTGTTGGTTGCATGCGCAATGAGCATCGCGTTCGTTGTGCTGCTGGCGCCCGCCTCGGTGCAGGCGAGCTGCAAGCCCAACTGTGCGGTGGGCAGTGTGGTCAATGCTGCAGGTGTGCCGCCGAAGGTGGCCTCGATCGTCAAGACGATCAGCTTCAAGGGCAACACATTGAGCCCGCAGGGCAGCAAGGCGGTGGCGGCGCTGGCGGCCGAGCTGAAAACGGCCGGCCTGAAAGACCCGGTCACCATTGCCATTCCGCTCGAAGACGGCGTACCCGCCAGGGAAGCCGCCGCGCAGGCCGAGGCACGCGCGGTTCAGCTGCGCAAGGCCCTGGCGCAGCAAGGGCTCAAGCAAGGCGCGGTGGAGGTTGTGATCGCGCGCTAGCGCGGCATGGCCACCAGCCCCCACTGCGCGGCGAGCTTGCGCAGATGGTCATCAGGGGGCTGGCCGATGTGCTCCAGCGCCTGCTCAAACCTGCGCAGCACGCGCAACGCATCGCCGCGGCTGCCTTGAACGAGATGGACTTGCATGAGCCGGATCACCAGCTGCTGAGCGAGCGGCTCGTAGTGCAGCGCTGCCTCGAGCAGCGCTGCTTCGCGCAGGCCAGCATCCGGCAAGCTCTGCTCGGGCCGTCCAAGCAGGGTGGCAGCAGCCTGTGCCGCACGCACCGTCTCCTGGTGGCAGCGCACACGCGCTGCTTCCAGCCATGGCACCGGCTGCAGGCCGGCCAGCAGCTCGTCGTAGCCGAGCTCGCCGATCTGGGCGATCAACGCGTGCGCCGCATCACGATCGGGACGATCGCCGTGCTTCATCGCGGGCGTCAGGCTCAACGCCTCCAACGCATCGATCAGCTGGCGGCGCAGGGCCACGTCGGACTGCGCCTGGGCGCGGTTCAGCCCCACCCGGCCGTCGCCGATCTGCACGAGATCATTGGCGCCCAGGAGCTTGCGCAGGCGTGCCACGGTCATGTCCAGGGACTTTCGCGCTGTGTCGCCGCTAGCGTCGGGCCACAGCGCATCCATCGCCGCGACAAGGCTCACGCTCAGGCGGCGCTCTGCAGCCATCATGCGCAGCAGTTCGAGCGGCCGCGCCTGGGCCTTGCCCTCGCTTGGCAGCGCGCGCCCGGCAAGTCGCAGTTCAAAGCCGCCAAGCAGGCGCACCCACAGCACCCACGGCCACTGCGGGCCGGCATCGTCCGGCGCCGGCAGCCGACGCGCCCGAATGACCTCCTCGACAAAAGCGGGCAGCACGGCCCAGCGAAGGGCCAGTGCACACAGCGCTCCCGCCCGCTGCGGCAGCAAGCGCAGAAACATCGTGTAGCGCAGTTGCTGAGCCCCGCCGAGTGCATCGGCCAACAGCGTCTTTGCGGCCTGTGGGTCCTGCTCGCGCAGCGTCCAGGCGCGCAGCAGGTCATGCAACACGCCGAATACCTGCGCGTCGCGCCCCGCATGCCGAGTGCGACAGTAATGCAGCAGCGCGATCGCCTCATCTTCGCGGCCCAGGGCAAGCAGGATCTGCGCGAGATCGGTGCGGCACGCGGCGAGTTCGGCATCGGGCAGCGCGGAGGCGCATGCGAGATCCAGCGCTTCATTGAGCAGCGCCAGAGCCCGCGCCGGCTGGCCGGCCAGCAGCTGGGCACGGGCGCGCATCTGCTGCAGGGCAATGAGCTGCGCAGCGCGGCCGGCGCCCCAGTCCGGGTCGATGCCTTCCAGCACCTGCCGGGCTTGCGCCAGTTCGCCGCCGTCGAGCAGCAGGCGCACCAGCGCCAGTGAGACCATGAGCGCGCTGCCATTGAGCGCCTCGGCGCGGCACAGATCCAGCGCACGTTGCCAGCTGCGCTGCGCACGGGCCTGCTCGCCCACCTGGTACAGCGCGTAGCCCACGGTGTAGAGCCAGCGCACCCGCATCAGCGGGCTGGCGGCGGCAAAGCGGGTCGGCTCCTCCAGCGTGCTGGCGAGCAGGCCGAAGTGCGCATAGGCCTGCTCGGCAAAGCGGTGGTTGACCAGCAGCTGGCCGGCGATCAGGCACTCGTTCGGGCTGAGCACCGGCTCCAGCGCGCGCAGCGCCGCCCAGAGCCGCTCGGCGGCGTCCTGGTGCGCCGGCTCGATCCGGCCGCTCAGCACACCGGCCGCCACGCCGGCGGCATCCGCCCAGAAGCGGCCGGGCCAGGGGTCGCGATCGGCTTCGTTCGGCAGGGCTGTGTCGGCCGCACACCGATCCAGCCAGACGGCCACCTGATCCATGGCGCCGTAATCCAGCAGGCAGGCCACCAGCGCAATCTGCGCGTTCTCCTGTGCGGCGCGGGTCTGCTGCGCGGCTGTGTCGGCCTGCCAGGCGCGGTCCAGGTAGGCCAGCACGTCGGCGCGCTCCTGCAGCAGGCCGAGCAAGGCGCGCCACCGGTCTTGGGCGGCGGGCGCCAGAGCCGTGCCAAGGCCCTGCAGCCGGGCGGCGAGCGCACTGGCATCACCCGCACGCCAGAGAGCGCGCAGCGGCAGCTCAGGGGTGTGCTCGGGCGGGGAAGGGCCATTCATGAAGCCGGCTCCGGCGTGGGACTGCCGGGAGTGTGCCTGCGAGTTCGCCTGCACGCGAATTCCGTCTGGCCGCTGCGTGGCCCCTGCTCCGTCGCCGCCCTGGACGATCGCACCGTGCCGGCGGTCGCCCGGTGCGCTTGACGCTGGATGTGCCGCACCCCGCTGTCTCGCTTGTCTGGAGCGGATCTTCATGGCAATGGCCTGAAAACGCGCTCTGGGTGCGGGTCTTCAGAGACATGGGCTGAAGAACCGCACCAGACAAGCGGGGCCCGGCGGTGGTCTTGCGCAGGCGGCTGCCAGGGCGCCATTTCAAGTGTGCTTGGCACCCCACTCTAAACGCTGGACGCAACCGTTTGCGCCGCTCAGAATGCCGCCCTGTTCAGCGATCCATGAACAACTCCCTGAACTTGCGCGCCTCGCCCCCGCCACCCGGAGGCCCCGGCGCCTGCTCGACCCGATCTCACAAGGACCCCCTGCAATGCCCTCGCCCCTGCGCCTGCCCCCGGCGCTCGTTGCGCGCCTGGCCACGCCTGCCGCGCTGTGTGCCCTGGCTGCCGCCCTGCTTGCCCCGCCCGCGGCCCAGGCCGTGGAAATCGCCCCCGACACGCCGCAGATCGACACGATCGACCGCATCAATCGCACCGGCGTCATCCGCCTCGGCCACCGCGAATCGTCCATCCCCTTCAGCTACGTGGATCGCGGCACCGGCCGCCCCATCGGCTATGCCGTGGACCTGTGCACTCGCGTGGTGGCCAACCTGCGCCGCGACATGAAGCGCCCGGACCTGCGCATTGAGTGGGTGCAGGTCGCCGCGGCCGACCGCATTCCGGCCCTGCTCGACGGCCGCATCGACCTGGAATGCGGCAACACAACCAACACGGCCGAACGCCGCCAGAGGGTGGCATTCACCGTGCCGCACTTCCTCACGGGCGCCAAGATCCTCTCCAAGAAAGCGGTCGGCATCGACAGCCTGGACGAGCTTGAGGGCAAGCGTGTGGCCGTGACCAAGGGGTCCACCGGCGAGGCCCTGGTCAAGGAACAGGCTCGCCTGCGCCGCAACGCGCCGCAGCTCGTGCCCGTGCGCGACAACGCCGAGGCCTTCACCACTGTGGACCGGAACGCCGCCGACGCCTTCATCACCGACGACATCCTGCTGCTGAGCTTCAAGGCCAACGCCAGCAACCCGGCCGACTGGCAGCTCAACTCGCGCATGCTCAGCGTGGAGCCCCTGGCCATGGCCCTGCGCCGCGACCCCGCCTGGCAGAAGCTGGTGGACGCCGCGATGACTCGCATCATCGTGGATGGCGAGATCAACGCCATCTACAACAAGTGGTTCATGCAGCCCACGCCGCCGCGCAACGTGGTGCTCAATGTGCCGATGAGCCCGCTGTTGCGCGCGAGCTTCGTGGCGCCGTCCAGCAGCACCGCGTTCTGAGCGGCTGCGCCCGGACGCATAGCCACCCGGGCGCGAACCAGCGCGTAGGCAGGGCCTGACGAAGCACCGCAACTGCGCCACGCTAGGCTCCGCGCCCGCGAGACCACACGCCCGGCGCGGCTTGAGTTGCGGCATCGCCGCCCGCGGTGGACATCGAGCGATGCCACAAGGGCAATCCGCGCATCGGGACATGCTTGCTTACAGCGCGTTACGGCTTGGCCGAGGCGCCGCGTAAACAATCTGCACCGGCCCCCGTTGAAGGGGACAGACCCGCCGCAATTCCGCGCCGCGGGTTGTGATGATCAAACCTCTGGAGGGATCACCATGAAACGTATCGCCGCTCTCATCGCCTCGCTGTTCGCCGCCGCCGCTTTCGCCCAGGCCCCCGCCACCCCCGCCGCCGCCCCGGCCGCACCCGCCGCCAAGGCCGAGATTAAGGCCGACGCCAAGCCGGCCGCGGAAAAGAAGGCCGACAAGAAGGCCAAGAAGGAGAAGAAGGCCAAGAAGGACGCCGCTCCCAAGGCTGAAGAGAAGAAGTAACTCACTGCCTGTCAGTGAGTGCGGCAGCCCGACCGGCTGCTGCAGACAACCCAAGGCCGGCCCGTGGATACACGGCCGGCCTTGTGCTTTTGCGATCGGCGGTTCAGCGTGTGCCGGATTGGGCGGCCTGCGCTTGGTGCACGAGCGCCTCACGCGCGACACCGGCCTCGCCGATTTGGGCCACATGCTGCAGACGCGCACGCGTGGCCGCGATGCCGGCGCAGGACATGAGACCAGGCCCCATCTCCGGCTCGGCATGCTTGAGCCGAGCGCGCTGCAAGGCCTCGCTTTGGGCCTTGATCTGCGCTCGCTCCGCGTCGCTCGAAGCGAAGCGCCCCTGGATGCCGTAGCCAATCCCCGCAAGGGTGATGTCGTCAGATTGCTGCAGCCGCTGCCCAAGCGCTACGCATTCCTTCTGCCGCGCCGCGCTAAGGGCCTGACGTTGCGGCTCCGGGCACCAGCGCGAGGCTGCAAAGGCAGCGTTCTGCGGCACGCTGAGCATCGCCTCGATACCAATCGTCCGGACAAGAGCAGACTGCTGCAGGGCCGGCTCAGCCAAGCCCTCCATGGCCGTGGCCAGCGTGCCGCTGGCGTACAGCACCCCTACGCGATGACGTGGCGCGGCGATCGCTCGGCGCATCGCGTCATCCCAGGCTGCGGTATCGCCCCTGAGCTGCGCCTGACCAGCCACCTGCAGCCAGTTGGCGGCGTTGTCCGGCTCCAGTTCCGCCAGCGTCGTCCAACTGATCAAATTGCAGACTGTCGGCTTCAGGCCCCAATCGAGGCAGCCCGAAAGCGCCAGCCGATACACCGCCGGGCTGCCGCTGTCTGCAGCCAGCCGAATCAGCTCGCTCAAGGGTCGAGTCACCGGCGGGGGCATTGGAAGTCGCGTCTGGCCCGTGCTTTGCTCCTTGTACGCATCACTGCTCATCCAGCGGCTGAGCTCGGCTGCGAACTGTGCCCAGAGGCCCACGGCGCGCTCGTTCACATCGGCGCGGGTCGCCAGGCGCAAGCCTGCGCGCCGCAGTACGTCCAGGCTTTGGCTATCCAGTCGCTCGCCCAGCGCCTCGATGACTCGCTCATCCGTCCGGGCATCGAACACACCGTGCCCGCAGATTTCGACCTGGGTGTCTTGGGAGCTCGCGTTCGTTCGCGCCCGCTGCCCTGCCGCCAGAAGATCATCCAGCGACTTTCCTGGCTGCGTGGCAGGTGCGGCAGGCTTCGCGCCACCTGCAGGCTGGCCAGACGTCGGGCCCAGCCCGGCGGGGCGGAGCCAAAGCGCGAGAAGGAAGGCCGCAAGCAACACAGCGCCTGCCGCGACCCATCGCTTGGCGAGCTTCATCGCGCCGCGCTGGGCGTTGGCGAAGGCGAGCCGCCAGCCTGCCCAGCCTTCGCCCGCTGCTCCGCCAGCACGCGGCGGGCAAAGGCGGCTTCGCCCTCCTGGGTCTTGCGCAGGAAGTGTTCGCCAAAGCGTCTGGATGCATCGCAGCTGTAGATGTGCTCCCACGGAATGTCCGGCGAGGCGTTGGTCAGCGCGGTTCCAAGTGCCTTGCGCTCCGCATCGATCGCCGCTGCCCGCTGCGGATCTCGCGCCAAGCGCTGTGCAATGCGCTGGCCGATCATCACGTGGATCAATGACTCGTTCTCCTCCAGCCGGCGCGACAGCTGCTCGCACTCGGCGGCGCGGCCCGGGTCCCGAACGGTGGCGTCGCTGCAGTGCTTGGCGGCAAGGCCCAGTGGGCCAATCGGTTCGACAGCATCAATGCCGATCACAGCGAGCATCAGCGCCGTGCGATCGAACCCATCCGGGTTGCGCATCATCAGTTCGGCCGCAGCGCGGCGCAGATCGAAGTGCATGCTCTGGCTGCCGCGTGCAGTGGCCGCCCGCGCCATCGCTGCGTCTGCGCCCCGTGGGTCGCCCTGAGCCTGGCGATCCTGCGCGAGATTCAGCCAGCCGTCGAAATGCTCTGGCGCAATCTCGGTGTAGCGCCGCCAGCTCAGTGTGCTGCAGGGTTCGGACTTGCGGTAGCGCTCGCACTGCATGAGCGCCTGCCGGTAGGCCACGGGGTGTTCGCTGTCGCGCGCGAGATTGACGAGCCGGGCCAGGCTCGGCGGTACCCAGCGCGCCTGGCGCGCCTTGCACTCCTCCGTGTCGCAGTAGTTGGGATTGAACGGCGACAGGGAGGCATCGGTCTCGCTTGAAATGATCAGCCGCAGGCCGATCGCGCGCTTGGCCATGTCGCCGTCCGCGGCCAGCAGGGCACCGAGCTGGCCCGTGAGCACACTGCCGCGCGCAAGCATCTCGTCAATGACCGGCGGGTTCTTGTCACTCGCCGGGTCCACCGTCACGGTGCCGCGTCCGCAGACTTCGGTCTGGTAGGGCTTGCTGCGATCGATTGCCGCCTGCACATCCGGCGCCTTGCTGCCGCGCGCGATGAGCTCGTCGATGGACAGGCCGCCGGCTTGGGATGCGCTGGCACCGCGGCCAGCAGCCTTGGACGCCTCGGCCGCGGCCTGGCGAGCTCGCTCTTCGCTGCGCCAGGTCTGGACTGCAATGCCGATCAGCGCCACAAGCGCCAACGCGCCGGCAACCCGCCATGCTGTTTTGCTCAGCCCCAAAGTCTGAACCCCTTTCCGCTTGTCCCTTGGACTTCTCCAGCCACTTTGGCCTGAAGAAGCGCATGGAATCTACCGCTCGCCCGCAATGTGCGGGCTTGGGGTGAGCGAAACCTGCGACGGATCAGGGGAGTTTGGCGACGACCTGGGCGACTGCCGCGGTGAGCTTCTTGCCGTAGGGCACGTGCAGGAACTCGTTGGGCCCGTGGGCGTTGCTCTTGGGGCCGAGCACGCCGCAGACCATGAACTGGGCCTTGGGGAAGCCCTTTTCCAGCATGTTCATCAGCGGAATGGTGCCGCCCTGGCCGATGTAGCCGCAGGGGGCGCCCCAGGCCTTCTGGCTGGCTTCGTCCAGCGCGCTGGCGAGCCAGGGGGCGGTGGTGGGGGCGTTCCAGCCGGTGGCGGCGGCGTGGTCGGCCTTGAACACCACTTTGGCGTTGTAGGGCGCGTCGGCTTCCAGCAGTTCCTTGAGCTGCTGGGTGGCGGTGGGGCCGTCGACCAGCGGGGGCAGGCGCAAGCTGAGCTTGAACGCGGTGCGCGGGCGCAGCACGTTGCCGGCATTGGAGAGCGGCGGCAGGCCTTCTGCGCCGGTCACGGACAGGGTGGGCCGCCAAGTGCGGTTCAGCAGCGCCTCGAAGGGGTCCTTGGTGGTGGGCAGCACAAAGCCGCCATCTGCGCCGCAGGCCCAGGGGAAGCGCTGCCACACGGCGTCGCCCAGAATCTTGGCGGTGGCGCGGGCCTGGTCGAGGCGTTCGGCCGGGATCTCGCAATGGAAGCTTTCGGGCAGCAGGCGCCCGGTGCCGCTGTCTTCCAGCCGGTCGAGCACATGGCGCAGGATGCGGAAGGAGCTGGGCACCACGCCGGAGGAGTCGCCGCTGTGGATGCCTTCGTCGAGCACGGTCACTTCGAGCGTGCCGGTGAGGTTGCCGCGCAGGCTGGTGGTTAGCCAAAGCTGGTCGTAGTTGCCGGCGCCGGAGTCCAGGCAGACCACCAGCGAGACCTCACCCAGGCGCTCGCGCAATGCGTCCACGTAGGGCAGCAGGTCGTAGCTGCCGGATTCCTCGCAGGTTTCGATCAGACCCACCACGCGCGGGCGCGGGATCTTCTGCGCGTCGAGCGCCATGACGGCGGTGAGGCTGGCGTAGACGGCATAGCCGTCATCCGCGCCGCCACGGCCGTAGAGCTTGCCGTCCTCGAACTTGGGGGTCCAGGGGCCGAGGTCGTTGCGCCAGCCGCTGAACTCGGGCTGCTTGTCCAGGTGGCCGTACATGAGCACGGTCTCGGTGCTGCCGGCCTTGGTGGCGGGGATCTCGAAGAAGATCACCGGCGTGCGGCCGGGCAGGCGCACCACTTCGAGCTTGAGGCCGGCGACCTTCTTGCTCTCCACCCAGCTTGCGGCGTCGCGCACCACACGCTCCAGGAAAGCGTTGGCCGCCCACTCGGGGTCGTAGGCCGGGCTCTTGGCGGGGATGGCGATGTAGTCCGTGAGCGCGGGCACGATCTCGCGGTTCCACATGTCGTCCACGAAGGTCTGCAACGCGGCGGAGTCGAGGGCAGGCGTGAGGTGTTCGGTGGTGGCGGACATGGGTGGCTCCGGAATGCGGCGCGCGCTTGGGCCCGGGTGGGGCAGCGGCTGAAGAAAGACGCAAAGGTTAGCGCTGCTCCCAAGTACTGGGTATGCAGATCGCCCCGCAATCCAAGCGCGCTGCACCGGCAAGTCGGACAATCCGCAGCGCCCCGAAGGACACAACACATGCGGGCAGATCAATCAGAGAGGGAGGAAGGGATCATGAGCAAGATCGGACTATGGATCACGTCCAAGGCGTGGCTGGTGCTGCTGATCGGCGTGGGGATGCTGGGCCTGGCCGGCTGGAATGCCTGGAAGGCGGCGGGCGACCATGCCGTGGCCGCGCAGGCGGACCTGACGACCATCACCGGCAAGGTGGTGCAGGCCGGCGTGATGACGGTGGAGCACAAGCGCCGCCGCGGCGGCAGCTGGACGGAGCGCTACTACCGGCTGGACGTGGCCCCCGCGGCCGGTGGCGAGGTGGTGAAGCTGCGGCTACCGATGAGCGTGAGCGAGGACACCGTGCGCGAGTTCGTGGACGCGAGGATCGACGCCAAGTACGACGCCACCGACGGCAACGAGATCTACATCGGCGCGGCCGACGGCAAGGCGCTGATCAGCTACGAAGCCACCAAGGCGCGCCGCGTGGCCGCGGCCAAGGCCCGCTCGGACGCGGATGGCGGCGGGCTGGTGGGCGGCGGGTTCTTTCTGCTGATCGGCGGTGCGCTGGGCCTGTGGTGGCGCAAGCGCCTGCTGGCCGCGCAGAACGAAGAGATGCCGCCGCCGGCTGCGGCCTGAGCACGCGGCGCAGCGGTTCAGATGCAGTCCCGATGCGGGGCCACGCGACAGCGCGACCCCACAGGCACACGCACAACGCCCGGCTCCGGCCGGGCGTTGTCTTTGCTGCCGCGTATTCAGTCCGTTCGATACACGAAATCGGTCATGATTTTGTGTATCGACGAAGCGGCGAAAGGTGGCTTAGGACATGCGGTAAGCCGCAGTTTTGCAAACCATTAATGGTCATATTCGGCCAATTTTGACTACCAGATCAGCAGATTGCCGCCCACCATCCTTTCCGCATCAGCGCGCATTGGCGCCGGTGAAGATGCACCTTAAGCTCGGCTGATCGGGTTGCACCCCCTGCACCCTCCAGGAGCCCACCCATGCTGCTCACAGCGCGCACCCCTGCACCCCCTGCCCCGTCTGCCGCTCAAGACGCCACGGCCCCTCGGCCAGCGCGCATCGGCTTGCTGATGCTCGGCGCCCTCGCCCTGGCGGCCTGCGGTGGCACGGGGCCGCTGCGTGGCGCACAGAGCGACGCCAAGCCCGCCGCGCAGCCCACGCCCGCACCCATCGTGACCGTGGCGCAAGGCCCGCAGCTCATTCCACGCTACGTGATCTTCGGCAATCCGGAACGTGCCAACGGCAGCATCAGCCCGGATGGCAAGTGGCTGGGCTTCATCGCGCCGCGGGACGGCGTGCTCAATGTGTGGGTGGCGCCCGCCGACAAGCCGACCGAAGCCAAGCCCATGACGAATGACCGGCGCCGCGGCGTGCGGGATTTCAGCTTCGCCTTTGACGGCAAGCACCTGCTCTATCCGCAGGACGAGGGCGGCGACGAGAACTTCCAGCTGTTTGCCGCCGATCTGGCGACCGGCGCCTCGCGCGCGCTCACGCCCAAGGGCGCGCGCACCGAGCTGCTGGGCCTCAGCGATCGTGTCCCCGGCGAGGTGCTGGTGACGCTCAATGAGCGCGACCCGAAGTTCTTTGACGTCGTGCGGATCGATCTCGCCACGGGCAGGCGTACGACAGTGCTGCGCAACAGCGAATACGGCAGCTTCATCGCGGACCGGCAGCTGCGCGTGCGCTTTGCCAGCAAACCCACGCCCGACGGCGGTACGCAGTGGTTCGAGCGCGCTGGCAGCGCGCCCAACGCCCCGCTGCGCCCCTCGGCCCTGCTGGGTCGCGTTCCGGGCGCCGAGGCCCTGACCACCGAACCGCTGAGCATCTCGGCGGACGGCAACACCCTGTACCTGCGCGACAGCCGTGGGCGCGATACCTCCGCACTGTTCGCCATCAACCTGCAGACGCGCCAGCGCAGCCTGCTGATCGAGGACGCCCGCGCAGACCTCGACAACACCCTGCTGCACCCGGTGACCGGCGTGGTCCAGGCGGCGTCGACCAACTACCTGCAGGAGCGCTGGCGCGCGCTCGATCCCGCAGTCAAGCAGGACATCGAGCGACTGGATGCGCTGGCCGGCGATGGCGAGTTTTCGGTCACCAGCCGCACGCGCGACGACAAGACCTGGATCGTGCGCGTGAGCAAGAGCAACGAGTCGGTGAAGTTCTATCTGTACGACCGCTCGAGCGGCCGCTCCACGCTCTGGTTTGACACGCGCCCTGCCCTCACCGGCCTGCCGCTGCAGCCCATGTGGCCCGTGGAGATCAAGGCGCGCGACGGCCTGACCCTGCCCAGCTACGTGACCCTGCCGCGGATCGCGGACCCCGACGGGGACGGCAAGCCCAACCGAGCGGTGCCCATGGTGCTGATGGTGCACGGAGGCCCCTGGGCGCGCGACTACTTCGGCTACAACAGCTACCACCAGTGGCTGGCCAACCGCGGCTACGCCGTGCTGTCCGTCAACTTCCGCGGCAGTACCGGCTTTGGCAAGAACTTCGTCAACGCCGGCGACCGCCAATGGGGCCGCAAGATGCACGACGACCTGCTGGACGCCGTGAATTGGGCGGCGCAGCAGGGCATTGCGCAGCGCGATCGGGTCGCCATCCTCGGCGGCAGCTACGGCGGCTATGCCGCGCTGGCCGGCGTGACGATGACGCCCAAGGACTTTGCATGTGGCGTGTCCATCGTCGGCCCGAGCAACCTCAACACCCTGCTCAATTCCATCCCGCCCTACTGGACCACGCTGCGCCAGATGTTTGCGCAGCGCGTGGGCGACCCCGACACGCCCGAGGGCCGCGCGCTGCTGGCCGAGCGCTCGCCGCTGACCTACGTGGACAGGATCGAGCGGCCGCTGCTGATCGGCCAGGGCGCGAATGACCCGCGCGTGAAGCAGGCCGAGAGCGACCAGATCGTCAAGGCCATGCAGGCGCGCAAGATCCCGGTCACCTACGTGCTCTACCCGGACGAAGGCCACGGCTTTGCCCGGCCGCAGAACAACACCAGCTTCAACGCCGTGACCGAGGTCTTCCTGGGCCGCTGCCTCGGCGGGCGGGTGGAGCCCATTGGCGGCGACTTTGAAGGCTCCAGCATCACCATCCCGGTGGGCGCGGACGTGCTGCCCGGCGTGAAGGAGGCCCTGGGCGCGCTGCCGGCCAAGCGCTGATCCCCGATCAGTTCGACGGGCGAACCCGCTTGGGCGCCATGGCCTTGACCGCGGCATCGATCAGCGCCTTGAGCACCTTGGCGTCGACATCGGCCAACGTCTTGAGGTACAGGCAGCTCTTGCCGGTCTTGTACTTGCCGAGCTTGTCCATGAGCGCGGGGAAGGCCTCGGTGCCCGGCATGATGTAGAGCGTGAGGTCGTTCTTGCGCGGCGAGAACGCGATGATCGGCCAGTCGCCGGTGCGCCCGCTGGCGTACTCGTAGCGGTAGGCGCCGAAGCCCACGATGGCGCTGCCCCACATGACGGCCTTCTCGCCGGTCGCCTTCTCCATCAGCGCTCGCACCGTGACGCAGTCCGCGCGGCGCGTGTCATCGGCCACGGCGGCGATGAAGTCGTCCACCGATGCGGTGGTGGCTTGGGTCTTGGCGGTGCTCGTGGTGGTGTCGGCTTTGGTGCGTTTTGCAGCAGCGCTGCCGCTGGTCTTGGTAGTGCGGGTGGCCATGGTGCCTCCGGGTTTGGGCGGGTCACGCGCCAGAGGTTGCGCCCTGTTGATGTACATCGCAAGCCTCGCGCATAGGCGCCGGCCGCACGCGCTCTGCGCCGCGCGCGTGCATATCGATCACGCAATCGATCGCTTCATGCGCTGCAGCATAGAAATACTTGCGTCGCACTGTGTCCGGGGCTGGATGCGCGCGCGGGGCTTACATATAGTCGAATGACCCGGCGACGCGGGCAATGCGCGGCGGGTCCAGATGACGCTACAGGCTCGTGCGCCTCGGGAGACGGTCGCGCGACGCCGAGGACAGACCGCGAGGAGATCCCCATGGACGCCCTGCACCGCCCCCTGGAGCTCGACCTGGATGGCGCACGCGCGCTGCTGGCGCGCATCACGCACTGCCATCGTTACCTCGCCCTGTTTCTGGATCGCACCGAGCGCCTGCTCGATGACACAGCGGTGGCCGGCACGCGCCATGGGGCCGACGCAGATCTGGCCTCGCTGTGGCGCTACTTCGATGTGCAGGCGCAGCGTCATCACCACGAGGAAGACGCGCTGCTCGCGCCGCTGCTGCGCAGCGCGGCCAGCGGCGCGAGCTGGGCGGCGGAGCTGGAGTCCGCACTGACGCAGATCGCGCACGAGCACCACCTGCTGGACTTTGGCTGGCCGGCAGCGCGGCAGTCCATGCAGGCGCTCTCGCGCGGCGCGGGCTCGACGGACGACCGCGCCCGCGTGCACGCCTTCTGTACCGACTACCGCGCGCATCTCGCGCTGGAAGACCGCACGCTGGTGCGCTGGGCGCAGCGCGTGCTCAATGAGGGCAGCGCAGCCTTCCATCCGCTGTCCGCCGCACGGCACCCCCGGCCCCAGCCCGTCCTGCAGGCCTGAAGCCTCGGCCGCGGCGCACTCTGCGCGCGGTATGGCTGGGGCTCCGCGGCTGCCCATGCACTGACGTTGCGCTGGGGGCGTGGCGCCTCGTCGAACAAAAATTGGCCGATATTCAGCTATTCTTTGATAGCAATATGCCTGTTTCCGCAAGTTTAGAGCGGATTTCTAGTTGATTTGGGTTCTCCCAAAAGAGCGGCCGATTATGACTGATCAGAACCGTATCATCCAGCCCAGCCCGTCTTCCGTGCGGCCACGCGGCCGGTACTCGGCGCCCACCCAGCCGCTGTAGCCCAAGCCATCGAGCTCGCGCATGAGGTGGCCTAGGTTGAGTTCGCCCTCGTCGGGCTCCTGGCGCGCGGGCACGCCGGCCACCTGCACATGCCCCACGCGCCCGGTGGGCACCCACTCGCGCAGGCGCTGCGTCAGATCACCTTCCATGATCTGGCAGTGATACAGATCCATCTGCACCTTCAGGTTGGCGCTGCCGATCTGTTCCACCAGCACATGGGCCTGCGCCTGGTGCGTGAGGAAGTAGCCGGGCATGTCGCGCGTGTTGATGGGCTCGATCGTGAGCGTGACACCGCGCGCCTCGGCCTGCCGCGCTGCGTGGGCGAGGTTGTCCTGATAGACAGCCTGCGCGCTGGCGAAGCTCACGTCTGCGCCGGGGCAGCCGGCCATCACATGCACGAGCGGATGGCCGTTCGCCCCGCCCTGCGCACTGCCCTGCGCGTCGCCAAGCGCCGCGGCCCAGTCCAGCGCCACATCCAGGCCGGCGCGGAATGCCGCCTGCCGCCCGGGCAGCGCCGCCAGCCCGCGCTCGCCTGCTGCCCAGTCGCCAGCGGGTGCGTTGAGCAGTACCAGACGCAGCCCGCTGGCATCGAGTTCGTTGCGCACTTGCGCGAGTCCGTACTCGTAGCCGAACTGGAACTCCACCGCGGCGAACCCCGCGGCCTGCGCGGCGGCAAAGCGCTCGAGGAACGGGCGCTCTGTGAACATCAGCGAGAGATTGGCGGCAAAGCGGGGCATCGGCAGCGGGGCAAGCGGAGTGACTGCATGGACCATAGTCGAGTCCGTGATGATTGGCGGCGACGCCCGTGCAGCGCTCGTGCATGCCCTCATCGACAACCCGATCGCCGCCCGCCAAATACAAAGGGCAGCGAAATCGCTGCCCTTTGTATTTACGCGGTGCTTGCCGCTGCGGCGTACTCAGCTGCGGTTGCGCAGCTTGCGGATGGCCGCGAGCTGCGCGGCGAGCATGGCGAGTTCGCCCTCAACGACGGCGAGCTCGGCCTTGTCCTTGGCGGCGGCCTTGGCTTCTTCGGCGCGCTTGATGGCGTCGCTGGCCTTGGCTTCGTCGAGGTCCTTGCCGCGGATGGCGGTGTCGGCCAGAACCGTCACCACATCGGGCTGGACTTCAAGAATGCCGCCGGCCACGAAGACAAACTCCTCGGCCTTGCTGTCTGCGCGGGTGATGCGCACGGCACCCGGCTTGATGCGTGTGATCAGCGGGGTGTGCTTGGGATAGATGCCCAGCTCGCCCGCTTCGCCGGGCAGCGCGACAAATGTCGCTTCGCCACTGAAGATCTGCTCTTCAGCGCTGACGACGTCGACGTGGATGGTGCTCATGCTGTTCTTTCCTGGGCCTTGGGCGGACACGGTTTAACAAGCGGGTCTTGCGGCCCCGGGCACGGCACGACGGTGCCGGGCCCCGGGCTGCAGGCGCCTGCTTACTGCATCGTCTTGGCCTTTTCGAAGGCCTCGTCGATGGTGCCGACCATGTAGAAGGCCTGCTCGGGCAGGTGGTCGCACTCACCGTTCACGATCATCTTGAAGCCGCGGATGGTTTCCTTCAGCGGCACGTACTTGCCCGGGCTGCCGGTGAACACTTCAGCGACGTGGAAGGGCTGCGACAGGAAGCGCTGGATCTTGCGGGCGCGGGCCACGGCCAGCTTGTCTTCCGGCGACAGTTCGTCCATGCCGAGAATGGCGATGATGTCGCGCAGTTCCTTGTAGCGCTGCAGGGTGGCCTGCACGGCACGCGTGGTGCTGTAGTGCTCTTCGCCGATCACGTTCGGGTCGATCTGGCGGCTGGTGGAGTCCAGCGGGTCCACGGCGGGGTAGATGCCCAGCGAGGCGATGTCACGGCTCAACACGACGGTGGCGTCCAGGTGCTGGAAGGTCGTGGCGGGCGAGGGATCGGTCAAGTCATCGGCAGGCACGTACACGGCCTGGATGGAGGTGATCGAGCCGGTCTTGGTGGAGGTGATGCGCTCCTGCAGCACGCCCATTTCCTCGGCCAGGGTGGGCTGGTAGCCCACAGCGGACGGCATACGACCCAGCAGCGCGGACACTTCGGTGCCGGCCAGGGTGTAGCGGTAGATGTTGTCGACGAAGAAGAGGATGTCACGGCCTTCGTCACGGAACTTCTCGGCCATGGTCAGGCCGGTCAGTGCCACGCGCAGGCGGTTGCCCGGCGGCTCGTTCATCTGGCCGAACACCATGGCCACCTTGTCGAGCACGTTGGAGTCCTTCATCTCGTGGTAGAAGTCGTTGCCCTCACGGGTACGCTCGCCCACGCCGGCAAACACCGACAGACCGCTGTGCTGCTTGGCGATGTTGTTGATGAGTTCCATCATGTTCACGGTCTTGCCCACACCGGCGCCACCGAACAGACCCACCTTGCCGCCCTTGGCGAACGGGCAGATCAGGTCGATCACCTTGATGCCGGTCTCGAGCAGGTCCACGGAGGGAGACAGCTCGTCAAACTTGGGCGCTGCCTGGTGGATGGCGCGGCGGTCTTCACCGGCGATCGGGCCGGCTTCGTCGATCGGGCGACCCAGCACGTCCATGATGCGGCCGAGCGTGCCGGCTCCCACGGGCACCTTGATGCCTTCGCCGGTGTTCTTCACGGGCATGCCGCGGCGGAGGCCGTCGGACGAGCCCAGGGCGATGGTGCGCACCACGCCGTCGCCCAGCTGCTGCTGGACTTCGAAGGTCAGGCCCTTCTCGGCCAGGCTGCTGCCGGCGTCTTCCAGCACGAGGGCGTCATACACCTTGGGCATCTTGTCACGCGGGAACTGGATGTCCACCACCGCACCGATGCACTGAACGATTTGACCTTGGCTCATGGTCTTTCCTTTGCTCTATTTCTGTATTCGTAGCGCTGAATCAGGCAACTGCGGATCAGGCCACGGCGGCGGCGCCGCCCACGATTTCTGACAGTTCCTTGGTGATGCCGGCCTGGCGGGTCTTGTTGTAGACCAGCTGCAGGTCACCGATGACCTTCTTGGCGTTGTCGCTGGCGGCCTTCATGGCCACCATGCGCGCGGACTGTTCGCTCGCCATGTTCTCGGCCACGGCCTGGTAGACCAGGGCCTCGACATAGCGCACGAGCAGCTCGTCCACCACGGTCTTGGCATCGGGCTCGTAGAGGTAGTCCCAGCTGTAGGCCTGCTTCTCGGCATCGGTCTGCTGCAGACGATCGCTCGTCAGCGGCAGCAGCTGCTCGATCACGGGCTCCTGCTTCATCGTGTTGATGAACTTGGTGTAGGCCACGTAGACCACATCGAGCTCACCCTTCTCGAAGGCATCGAGCTGGACCTTGATTGCACCGATCAGCTTCTCGAGCTGGGGCTTGTCGCCCAGCTGCACCGACTGGCTGACCACATTCGCGCTGATGCGGTTCAGGAAGCCCAGGCCCTTGTTGCCGATGGCGGTGAACTTGACGTCCACCTTGTCGGCCTGGAGGGCCTTGTACTTGGTCGTGAGCGCACGCAGGATGTTGGTGTTCAGGCCGCCGCACAGCCCCTTGTCGGTCGTCACCACAATCACGCCGGCGCGCTTGATGTCAGCGCGCTTTTCCATGAACGGGTGCTTGTACTCGGGGTTGGCCTCGGCCATGTGCGCAGCGATGTTGCGCACCTTGTCTGCGTACGGGCGGGCAGAGCGCATGCGCTCCTGGGCGCGCCGCATCTTGGATGCGGCCACCATTTCCATCGCCTTGGTGATCTTGCGCGTGCTCTGCACGCTCTTGATCTTGACGCGAATTTCTTTTGAACCTGCCATTGCTGGCTCCTTGGTCTAGAGCTGTCGAAGTCCGGGGTTTAGTAGGCGCCGGTCTTCTTGAACTCCGCCACGGCGGCGTGCAGGGCCTTCTCGTCGTCGTCGGACAGCTTGCCGCCGTTCATGCGCGAGACGAGGTCGGCGTGCTTGGTCTTCAGGTGCGACAGCAGGGCCTTTTCGAAGGCCAGGGCCTTCTTCACGTCCACGTCGTCCATGTAGTTGTTGTTCACGGCGAACAGCGTGGTGGCCATCTCCCAGACTTCCATCGGGGAGTACTGGGCCTGCTTCATGAGCTCGGTCACCATCTTGCCGCGCTCGAGCTGCTTGCGGGTGGCTTCGTCCAGATCGGAGGCGAACTGCGCGAACGCGGCGAGTTCGCGGTACTGGGCGAGGGCCAGACGCACGCCGGCGCCGGTGTCCTTGCGCTTCATGATCTTGGTCTGGGCGGCACCACCCACGCGGCTCACGGAGATACCGGCGTTGATGGCGGGGCGGATACCGGCGTTGAACAGGTCGGTTTCCAGGAAGATCTGGCCGTCGGTGATCGAGATCACGTTGGTGGGCACGAAGGCGGACACGTCACCGGCCTGCGTTTCGATCACGGGCAGCGCGGTCAGCGAGCCGGTCTTGCCCTTCACGGCGCCGTTGGTGAACTTCTCGACATACTCTTCGTTCACGCGGGCGGCGCGCTCGAGCAGGCGGCTGTGCAGGTAGAACACGTCGCCGGGGTAGGCTTCGCGGCCCGGCGGGCGGCGCAGCAGCAGCGAGATCTGGCGGTAGGCGACGGCCTGCTTGGACAGATCGTCATAGATGATCAGGGCATCTTGACCGCGGTCACGGAAGTATTCGCCCATCGTGCAACCCGAGTAGGGGGCGATGAACTGCATGGCGGCGGAGTCCGATGCCGCGGCAGCCACGACGATGGTGTACTCCATCGCGCCGTATTCGGTGAGCTTACGCACCACGTTGGCGATGGTGGAGGCCTTCTGACCCACGGCGACGTAGATGCAGATGAGGTCCTTGCCCTTCTGGTTGATGATCGTGTCGGTCGCCACGGCGGTCTTGCCGGTCTGGCGGTCACCGATGATCAGCTCGCGCTGGCCGCGGCCCACGGGCACCATGGCGTCGATCGACTTCAGACCGGTCTGCACCGGCTGGTCCACCGACTTGCGGTAGATCACGCCCGGGGCAACCTTCTCGATCACGTCACGTTCCTTGGCGTTGATCGGGCCCTTGCCGTCGATCGGCTCGCCCAGCGAGTTCACGACGCGGCCGATCAGCTCGGGGCCGACGGGCACATCCAGAATGCGGCCGGTGGTCTTGACGGTCTGGCCTTCGGAGATGCCCTTGTAGTCGCCCAGGATCACGGCGCCCACGGAGTCACGCTCGAGGTTCAGGGCCAGGCCGAACACGCCGCCTTCGAACTCCAGCATTTCGCCCTGCATCACGTCAGACAGGCCGTGGATGCGGCAGATACCGTCGGTCACGGAGACCACGGTGCCCTGGTTGCGGATGTCGGCCGAGGCGCCGACGCCCTGGATCTTCGCCTTCAGCAGTTCGCTGATTTCAGACGGGTTGAGGTTCATGTTCTGACTCCGTATCGAATTCTTTGCGGGCCGCGATCAGATGATCAGGCAGCCAGGGCAACGCGCATCTGGTCGAGCTGCGCGCGCACCGATGAATCAAGCACCTGGTCGCCCACCGTCACGCACACACCACCGATCAACGCGGGGTTCACGGACACTTGCGGCTTGAGCTTGACGGCGAACTTCTTCTCGAGGGCAACCACGAGCTCCTGGACCTGTGCGGACTCCAGGGCAAAGGCGCTCTCGATCAGCGCATCGGCATTGCCTTCCGATGCGTTCTTCAGATGGCGGAACTGACGCGCGATCGCGGGCAGCGCAGCCACGCGGCCGTTGGCCACGACCGTGGCCACGAACTGCTTGCCGACGGCCGACAGACCGCCCTTGACGGCTGCAGACAGCACATCGGCGAGCTGGGTGTCGCCCACCTGCGGATTGATGGCCAGCTGCGCAACTTCAGGCAACTGCGCTGCCACGGCCAGTGCATCCACCTCGGCAAGCACGGCGTTCAGGTCTGCACCCTTGGCTGCGCCGAAGAGGGCTTCGGCGTAGGGGCGTGCGATGGTCGAGAGTTCCGCCATGGTGTCGGTCCTTAGAGCTTGGCCTTCAGGCCGGCGAGCAGCTCGGCGTGGGCCTTGGCGTCGACTTCGCGCTTGAGGATCTGCTCGGCGCCGGCCACCACGAGGGCGGCAACCTGGTCGCGCAGGGCGTCCTTGGCGCGAACCATCTCCTGAGCAGCCTCTTCCTTGGCCTGGGCCAGGATGCGGGCCTTCTCGGCTTCGGCCGCCTTGCGGGCTTCGTCGATCAGCTGTGCGGCGCGCTTTTCAGCGTCGGCCAGACGGGCCTGGTTTTCATTGCGGGACTTGGCGAGGTCGGCTTCGATGCGCTTGTTGGCATCGGCCAGCTCGATGCGCGCGCGGTCGGCTGCAGCCAGACCGTCGGCGACTTTTTGACGACGCTCGTCGAGCGCCGTACGCATGGGCGGCCACACGAACTTGGCGACAAACCACGCCAAGACGAAGAAGACCAGCACCTGCATGAAGAGTGTGGCGTTGAGATTCACGGCCTTGTGTCCTGAGTGAAGCGGGGACTGCGAAACGAGGTAGGTTGAAAAGGGGCGCTGTCAGCAGCGCCCCTCGAACTCGCTACCAGGGGCGTGGATCGATCAGACGAAGGGGTTCGCGAAGGCGAACAGCATCGCGATACCGACGCCGATCAGGAAGGCGGCGTCGATCAGGCCGGCCAGCAGGAACATCTTGGTCTGCAGCGTGTTCATGAGCTCAGGCTGGCGAGCCGAAGCTTCGAGGTACTTGCCACCCATGATGGCGATGCCGATACAGGCACCGATGGCACCCAGGCCGATGATCAGGCCGCAGGCCAGGGCAACAAATGCTACGTTGGTCATGATTGCTCCTTAAGGTCTAGAGAAGTAGCGAGTTGGAAAAACGAGAGAAAGTACGGATCTGAGCGTGTCGATCAGTGGCCGTCGTGCGCCTGGCCGATGTACACGAGGGTCAGCATCATGAAGATGAAGGCCTGCAACACAACGATCAGGATGTGGAAGATCGCCCACATGGCGCCAGCCATCAGGTGCAGGCCCATGGCCCACCAGACACCGGAGGCGCCCAGCAGCGCGATCAGCATGAACAGCAGCTCGCCTGCGAACATGTTGCCGAACAGTCGCATGCCCAGCGACACGGCCTTGGCGAGGTACTCGATGACATTGAGCAGCAGGTTCACCGGCGCCATCACGATGGCCATGAAGCCATGCGCATGGAAAGGGGCCGTGAACAGCTGGGCGATGAAGCCGCCCGGCTTGTGGATCTTGATGCCGTAATAGAACATCAGCAGCAGCACACCGAGCGACATGCCCAGGGTGGCGTTGAGGTCGGCGGTGGGCAGGATGCGGTGATAGTGAATCACGTCGCCCAGCCCCACGAACTTGATCACGGCCTTGGCCAGATCGACGGGGATCAGGTCGAGGCTGTTCATCAACACGATCCAGACGAACAGCAGCAGTGCCAGGGGTGCGACGAAGCGGCGGTCGCCATTGACGATCGACTTGGACTGGTCCTCGACCATATCCACGAGCATCTCGACCAGGGCCTGCATGCGGCCAGGTGGGCCGGAGGTCGCCTTGCGCGCCACGCTCCACATCAGGAAGCAGGCGATCAAACCCATCAGGATCGACCAGAACAGGGTGTCGTAGTTGATGATCGAGAAATCGACGATCACCTTCTGCGGTTGCCCGGAACTGTTGAGGTGGCCGAGGTGATGAACGATGTACTCGGACGGTGTCGGTGCGGCGTTACCAGCGGCCATGTTCTTATCGGATCAGAAGGGCAAATAGGGGAACGTGGACTGCGACGATCAGACCAACCAGCAGGGCCGGCCAGACGATGGGAGATACGTACGCAACCACCAAACCGAGGATCGCCACGGCCCCTGCGATGCGCAGCAGGATGCCCAAGAGCAACGACACTGGGTTTGCGCCCTGCGATTGCCCGGTCAGGAGCAGGCGCAAGGCCAGGATCGAACTGGGAGTCGCGTAGGCCGCAGCACCGAGAAACCCGGACACCCCGGCCATCACGCCAAACGGCAGGCAAACCAGACCCACGACGATCGCGCCGAGCCATTCGGCAATCACGGTGAAGATCAGCTGCCGATGTCCGGTCGTCCACATGGCGAGAATTTCTGGCCTTGCGGCACTCACGGACTGCCTAGCCCGGTTTTTTCGGCCGTTTTGGCCCTGAAAACGCGGATTCGACGTCGATCGATCCCAGAATTTGGATCGATGAATTTCCCAAATTCATGCGATCCACAAAACTTTTGGAGTGTAGTTGGATTTGACGCACCGCGTCAAAGCACGCGCCGGGTCCAAACTAGTGATTTGCACCAAGTCTGGGCAGCTTGCGGCGGCGTGTCGCGCGCCGCCGCAATGCTCAGCGACCCTCGTCGGGCAGCAGGCGCTCGACGACGCCCTGCAGGGCTTCGAGGGAGTGGTAGTCGATCACCAGGCTGCCGGCGCCCTTCTTGCCAGGCTTGATGGTGACGCTGGTGCCCAGCGCTTCGGAGAGCTGCTCGGCCAGGCGCAGGGTGTCGCGGTCCTCGGCCTTCTTCTTGGGGGCCTGGCTGGCCTTGAGCGTGAACTCGGCGCCGACTTTGGCCACCAGCTTCTCGGCCTCGCGCACGCTCAGGCGGCGGGCGGCGATCTGGTTGGCCAGGGTGATCTGGGTGGCGGCGTCCACCGCCAGCAGGGCGCGGGCATGGCCCATGTCGAGGTCGCCGGCCAGCAGCATGGTCTGCACCGGCTTGGCCAGATTGAGCAGACGCAGCAGGTTGGAGGTGGCGCTGCGGCTGCGGCCGATGGCGCCGGCGGCCTGCTCGTGCGTGAGGCCGAACTCGTTGATGAGCCGCTGCACGCCCTGCGCTTCTTCCAGCGCGTTGAGGTCCTCGCGCTGGATGTTCTCGATAAGCGCCATGGCCGCGGCGTTTTCGTCGGGCACATCGCGGATCAGCACGGGCACCTCGGCAAGGCCCGCGAGCTGCGAGGCGCGCCAGCGGCGTTCGCCGGCGATGATTTCAAAGCGCTCCGCGCCGACGCTGCGAACCAGGATCGGCTGCATGAGGCCCTGCGCACGAATGCTGTCCGCCAGCTCGGCCAGCGCCGTCTCGTCCATGCGCGTGCGCGGCTGGTACTTGCCGGGCTCGAGCTGTTCGACACGCAGGGTGCCGGTCGTGTCCTTGGCGGGCGGGGCAGCTTCGTCGTTGCCGGCGAGCAGGGCGTCCAGGCCGCGGCCCAGGCCTTTGGGTCGTTTCACCATCGTGGTCTTTGCAATTCTGCGGTGCCTGACCGCGCTGCAGGAAGGCTTTCCGCTTGTCCCATGCGGGTTTTCAGGCATTTTGGCCTGAAGAAGCGCATGAATCCTTGATCTTGTGTTTCAGGGGCTTGCTGGATGCGCCTCTTCAGGCATTTATGGCTGAAGAATCGCGCCCGGTGCGCGGTACCAGTAGGCGTACAGGTCGGTGAACCCGAGAGCCGAGTAGACGGCGCGCGCGGCGACATTATGCGCGTCCACCTGCAGGTAGGCGCGGCGCGCACCGGCCAGGGTGGCATGGTCGAGCAGCGCGGCGGTCAGGCGCCGGGCGTGGCCCTGGCCGCGCACCTCGGCGGCGGTGAAGATGTCGAACACCCCCACGACGCCACCGACCGTCGGCCCGGCACCCTCGGCCTCGAGCACAAACTGCCCGACCGCGGCCGGGCCATGTCCGTCGAACAGGGCGAGCATGTGGCTCGCAAAGGGCTGCGCGTTGAGGCGTGCAGCATGGGCTGCCATGGCGGTGGCCGAGGAACCGCGCCAGCCGCCGATCAGGCGCGTGAACTCCGCGACGTTCATCTCCACCAGCTTCAGGCCGCGCGACGCGGCCTCGGCCTCGTCAAAGACCGGCAGGCGCGGGTCGAGCGTGCGCTGCATCACGCGGCAGTCCTCGAAGGCGCGCCAGCCCAGTGCGGCGAGCGTGTCGTCGAGGTGTGCCGGCTGCACCATCGGCGTGATGCGGATGATCGGCGTCAGCCCGCGCGCCTCGTAGAAGCGGCGCACATGGCTGATCTTGTCCTCCAGCGGCAGCGCGCCGGCCATCAGCGGCTGCACGCTGCGCGCCCGCTTGGCCTTGCCTGGCGAGAAGCGCAGCAGCCAGCCGTCGTGAAAGGCCTGCTCGGCCGGCTGACTGCTGTTCAGGCTGGCCTGCTCGATGGTGAAGGCGAGCACGCCCGCTTCGCTGCGCAGTGCGGCTGGAATGCTGGCGGGCAGCGCCGAGGGGTCGTCCTGGGCGGCGGGCTTGCTCCAGCCAGCCAGCAGTGCGGAGTCGGTGTCGCTCACAGGGCGCACGGGCGAGCTGGAGGCGCTACTTGAACTGCGCCAGCAGTTCGTGGCCCTGCGCCCAGTCGCCCAGGCCGCTGTCGCTGTTGATGTGGCCCATCAACCCCACACCGATGAACTGGCTGCCCCAGTCCGCCGCCATGTCACGCGCGCGGATCTGGCTGCCGAAGGGGTCGTTCGTGGCGGCCAGCACGATGCTGGCAAAGGGCAGGCGCTGGCGCGGAATCGGCCGGAAGCTCACAAAGGGCGCCTGGTCCCAGCGCGGCATCTCGATATCCGGCGGAGCAACGAGCAGTGCTCCGCGAACCTTGCCCGCATGCGCCGTCTGCCGCGCCCAGTGCGCCACCTGATGACAGGCCAGGCTGTGGGCCACCAGCACCACCGGCGCGGCAGCTTGCGCCACAGCGCTTTCCAGCGCGGTGATCCAGTCAATCAGCCTGGGGGCGAACCAATAGCTCTGCTCGTCAAAGCCCGCAGCCGCACCGCCCACACGCGGGTAGTTGTACAGAAACTCCCAGCGGCTTTGCCAGTGGCGCGGCCCGCTGTTCTCCCATCCGGGCAGCAAGAGCACCTGCGTACTCGCTGGCGCCCCGTTCATGCCGCCACCCGGGTGCCGACACCATCCACCGAGGCCATGCGCGAGACCAGCTCCTCGGCAAAGCCCACGTAGGCCTGGGCGCCCTTGGAGGCGGGGTCGAAGACCACGCCGGGCTGGCCGTAGCTCGGTGCCTCGGCCAGGCGCACGTTGCGCGGGATGATCGTGCGGAAGACCTTGTCGGCAAAGTGCTTCTCGAGCTGACTGCTGACCTGCTGGGCCAGGGTCATGCGGGGGTCGAACATCACGCGCAAGAGGCCGATGATGGTGAGCTCCTTGTTGAAGGCGCCGGTCACGCGCTTGATGGTGTTGACCAGATCCGTCAGGCCTTCGAGCGCGAAGTATTCGCACTGCATGGGAATGATGACGCCATGCGCACTCACGAGCGCATTGAGCGTGAGCATCGACAGGCTGGGCGGGCAGTCGATCAGGATGAAGTCGTAGTCGGCCGCCACCGTGGCCAGCGCGCTTTTCATGCGGCGCTCGCGGTCATCGAGCTCCACCAGTTCCACCTCGGCGCCGGCCAGCTCGCGGTTGGCGGGCAGCACGTCGTAGCCGGCCTCGGTCTTGATGCGGGCCTGCGCCACCGTGGTCGAGCCGATCAGCACGTGATAGACCGTGGTCTTGAGCGACTGCTTGGCCACGCCCGAACCCATGGTGGCATTGCCCTGGGGGTCCAGATCCACCAGGAGCACGCGCTGGCCGATCTGCGCCAGCCCTGCGGCCAGGTTCACCGCCGTGGTGGTCTTGCCCACGCCACCCTTCTGGTTGGCGACACAAAAGATTTTCATCAGAGTCCGTCGTGATGCGGCCGCCCCCGCGGCCCTACTGCGTGCCCAGCCGGATGCCAAAGCCGATCAGGAAGACCCCGGCGGCGCGCTGCATCCAGTTGCCAAAACGTGAATTGTCTCGCAATCGCCGGGCCAGCGCATCGCCGATGAAAATGATCCCCGTGCAGTACAGGAGCGTGATGAAGGCGATCAGCAGGGCCATCACAGCAAAGGTGGCCAGCCCGGGATCGCGCGCCGGGTCGATGAACAGCGGGAAGAAGGCCATGTAGAACACGATGGCCTTGGGGTTGAGGACCGTGATCAGGAAACCCTGCCGGAACCAGTGCCCCGGCTGCATCGGGATAAAACCCGTCCCGGCGCCCTCCTTGGCGCGCAGCAACCCGATGCCGATCCACACCAGATACGCCGCACCCGCGTACTGCACCGCATGAAACACCGCTGGGTGCGCCTTGAGCAGGGCCGCCACGCCGGCCACTGCCAGCCACATCAGCACCTGATCGCCCAGTACCAGCCCGGCCAGCGTGGCATAGCCGCCGCGCACGCCGCCCTTGCTCGTGCCCGTGAGTAGCGCAAAGGTGCCCGGACCGGGGATCGCGAGGAACACGATCACGGCAATCACAAAGGCCCAGAGGTCGGTGATGGCGAGTGCGGGCATGAGCGTCCAGCCAGTGCGTCAGAAGAAGTGACCGAGTTTCGCACCGCCGCACCCCGCACCCGGGCCGCCCTGCCCGCGCGGGCAGCTCAGTCCGCCGCGCGCCGCAGCAGCGCCAGATTGCGCGTCTCCGCCAGGCCCGGCACGCGCAGATCCACAGCACCGAGGAAGGACCAGCCCGCGGGCAGCACCGCGGCCTCCGCCTCCAGACGCGGGCCCTTCATGGCCAGAATGCAGCCACCGGGCGCGACCAGATGGCCCGTGAGCTGCACGATCTCGGAGAGCGAGGCAAAGGCCCGGCAAGTGACGATGTCGTAGATCTCCCGGTGCTGTTCTACGCGCCCTGCGATCGCGCGGGCATTCGCGAGGCCCAGCGTGCCGATGGCCTGTTGCACGAAGCTGATCTTCTTCTCCACCGCGTCGATGCAGGTCACGTGCAGCTGCGGCAGCGCCACGGCCAGCACGATGCCCGGCAGGCCCGCGCCGGTGCCGATGTCGGCCACGCGCACGCCCTGCCCCTGCGTGAACCGGGCGAACTCCGGCACCACCGCCAGGCTGTCCAGAATGTGGTGCGTGACCATCTCGGCCGGATCGCGGATGGCCGTGAGGTTGATTTTGCTGTTCCACTTGGCCAGCAGCTCCACGTAGCGCGCCAGCTTCTCCGCGCCACCTTCGGGCAGGCCGCAGCGCAGCTCGGCAGCGCCGTGTTCGATGGCGGCGATCAGCGCGGCGGTGTGGGGCATGGTGGGAGCGGCGTCCTTGGGCATGGCGTCAGGCGGCGAGCGGATTCTGCGAAGCAGGCGGCAAGAGCCGCGATTGTGACAGCGCGGGTCACGCAGTTCGCGGCGATCGGGATGCCCAGTCTTGCGCTTGCGGGGCGACCCCCGATGCGGACGTCTTAGATATAACGGCTGAAAGTGACTGATTTCATCCGAGCCAACAAGCACTTATCGCTTGTTGGTCGGACATCTCCAGCCTATCTCGGCCAGAAAATCAGATGGCCGAAAATGTATCAAAGAAGATGCATGGAGCGTCAGGGATTCACGCCGCCTTGCTCGCCCCCGCCGCCTGGTTGATGCGCTTGAGATGCACCATCAGCAGCGAGATAGCCGCCGGGGTCACGCCGGAAATGCGACCCGCCTGGCCCACCGTTTCGGGGCGGTGGGTGTTGAGCTTTTGCTGGATTTCCTTGGACAGGCCGCGGACCTGCGTGTAATCGATATCCACAGGCAGGCGGGTGCTCTCGTAGTGGCTGGCCTTGGCCACTTCCTCGGCCTGCCGCGCGATGTAGCCGGCGTATTTGATGCCGATCTCGACCTGCTCGGCCACGACCGCGTTGTCCACGGCTTGTCCACACAGTTGTCCACCGGTCTTGTCCCGCAATTCGAACAATCTCGGGTAGTCCACACCGGGGCGCTTGAGCAGGTCGGCCAGGGTGTATTCGCGCTCGATCGGCTGGCCGAGCACCGCCTCGGCGGAGGCGGGGTCGATGATGCCCGGGTGCACCCAGGTGCCCTTCAAGCGCTCGGTCTCGGCGGCGACGGCGTCGCGCTTGCGGTTGAAGGCATCCCAGCGGGCGTCGTCCACACAGCCCAGCTTGCGGCCGATTTCGGTCAACCGAGCATCGGCGTTGTCTTCACGCAGGGACAGGCGGTATTCGGCACGGCTGGTGAACATGCGGTAGGGCTCGGTCACGCCACGGGTGATGAGGTCATCGACCAGCACGCCCAGATAGGCTTCGTCGCGCCGCGGGCACCAGGCGGCCTCGCCGCGCACCTGCAGGGCCGCATTGATGCCGGCAAGCAGGCCCTGGGCCGCGGCTTCCTCGTAACCCGTGGTGCCGTTGATCTGGCCGGCGAAGAACAGGCCGTCGATGGCCTTGGTCTCCAGGCTCGCCTTCAAGGCGCGGGGGTCGAAGTAGTCATACTCGATCGCGTAGCCGGGGCGCAGGATGTGCGCATTCTCCAGACCCGGGATGCTGTGCACGAGATCGAGCTGCACATCGAACGGCAGGCTGGTGGAGATGCCATTCGGGTAGAACTCGTGCGTCGTGAGGCCCTCGGGCTCAAGGAAGACCTGGTGGCTGGCCTTCTCGGCAAAGCGGTGGATCTTGTCTTCGATGCTCGGGCAGTAGCGCGGGCCTACGCCCTCGATCACGCCGGTGTACATGGGGCTGCGGTCCAGGCCGCCGCGGATGATCTCGTGCGTGCTCTCTGTCGTGTGCGTGATCCAGCAGGGCAGCTGCTGCGGGTGCATGGCGGCCGTGCCCATGAAGCTGAACACCGGCATGACCGGGTTGTCCGCGCCGGGCATGCCGTCGCCGGGTTGCTCGGTGCACTTGGCAAAGTCGATGGTCCGGCCGTCGATGCGCGGCGGGGTGCCGGTCTTCAGGCGTCCCTGCGGCAACTTCAGCTCCTTGAGCCGCGCCGACAGCGTGACCGCTGCGGGATCGCCCGCCCGGCCGCCGGTATGGTTTTGCAGGCCGACGTGGATCTTGCCGTCGAGGAAGGTACCTGCCGTGAGCACCACGGCACGGCTGCGAAAGCGGATGCCGATCTGCGTAATCGCGCCGGCGACGCGGCCGTTTTCGACCATGAGGTCATCAACAGCGCCTTGAAACAGCGTGAGATTGGGCTGGTTTTCAAGCCGTGAGCGCACCGCTTTCCGATACAGCACGCGGTCGCCCTGGGCGCGGGTGGCGCGCACGGCCGGGCCCTTGGAGCTGTTCAGGATGCGGAACTGGATGCCGGCTTCGTCGGTGGCAATCGCCATGGCGCCGCCCAGCGCGTCGATCTCCTTGACCAGATGCCCCTTGCCGATGCCGCCAATCGACGGATTGCAGCTCATCTGGCCCAGGGTTTCGATGCTGTGCGTGAGCAGGAGCGTCTTGGCGCCCATGCGCGCAGCAGCCAGCGCGGCCTCCGTGCCGGCATGGCCGCCGCCGACCACGATCACATCAAATTCCACGGGATACAGCATGAGGGTCCTCGACTGAGCGCGCCTGCATGAATACGGCGGCCTGATCAGCAAACCCTGAATTTTAAGGACGCGGGCCGATTTGCGCCTAGGAGTCTGTCTCGCCGGCTGTTTCACGTGGAACAGGCGGGAGTCTGGCCGGGCGGTGCGCCGCTGCTGTTTCACGTGGAACACGCCCGACCCGGCCAAGCCGCCCACCGATGCCACGGAATCCGCAGTTCGCCGCAGATCGATGCATGCCGCCGCCTTCGTCGCGCACACTGCGCCTCACAGGAACACAACACCCTGAAGGAGCTCGTCTTGAAACCTGTCCTCTCCCCGCTCGCCCTGGCGCTCTGTGCCGCCCTCAGCTTGAGCGCCCTGCCTGCAGTACACGCCCAGACCGCGCCGGGCAGCGCGGGCAAGCAAGTCATCACCAGCGCCGAGCAACTGCCGCGTCGCACGGTCAAGCTCGACAAGCTGCCCAGCTACTACCTGACCGCACCGAAAGCCGAAGTCCTGGTCCTGGCCGCCAACCTGGAGGCCAATGCCAAGGCAGACCTCGACAAGTTCGACATCAAGGACGCCGCCACCCTGCGCGCCTACTACAGCACCCTGCTGAGCCTGGCCCAGTTCCGCGGCGACTGGGCCGCCCTGCCCCCGCTGGTCGAGAAGCTGCGCGCCCTGCAGGACAAGCCGGGTCCGCGCGCGACCACGGGCGTGATGGCCGGCATCCTGGCCGACCGCGCTGCCGGCAATCGCGACGCGGCCTGGGTGCAGGCCGAAGTGGCGCGCCGCTACGGCGCCCTGAACTGGCAGGACGTGGCCGACAGCGTGCGCGGCTTCAAGGGCCAGCTTGAGCTGCTGAACCCGGCGCTGGTGAAGGGCAGCTTCGAGCAGCAGGTCGATGTCATGGCGCGCAACATGAACTTGGATGTGCCCGAAGGCGTGATCGGCGCCATCGTCGGTGCCCGCCTGCAGGAAGAACAGATCGTTCCGATCCGCGCCGCTGTCATTGCCGGCCTCCAGTCGGTGATCGACCGCAACACCCAGGTGGCCGCCAAGCTGGACCTCTGGACGCCGCGCACCTTCGCCATCCCGGCCAACGCCAAGGCCAAGGAAGTCGGTGTGGCCATCTGGGACTCGGGCGTGGACCTGAGCCTGTTCAAGACCCTGCCCGGCCGCGGCGTCGCGTTTGACGAATTCTCCCGCCCGAGCAAGGCCCTGCTGCGCCCCCTCGGCGAGGCCGAGCCTCGCTGGCCGCAGCTCAAGCAGCTGGTCAAGGGCAGCATGGACCTGCGCGCCGCGCTGGATACCGAAGACGCCCGCAAGCTCAAGCAGACCGTGGCCGGCCTGAAGGCCGAGCAATCCAAGAGCTTCCAGGAAGACATGGCACTGGTCAGCCTCTACACGCATGGCACCCACGTGGCGGGCATTGCGGTGGACGGCAATCCGTTTGCTCGGGTCTTTGCCGCCAGCATGCTCTGGAGCGTGAAGTCCGAGCCGCTCAAGCCCAGCGAGGAGCAGTCACGCCGCACCGCCCAAGCCTACACGGATGCAGTGGCGGCCTTCAAGGCCAATGGCGTGCGCGTGGTCAACATGAGCTGGCGCTATGGCGCCAGCGTGTATGAGGGCGCGCTGGCCTGGCACAACATCGGCAAGGATGCCGAGGAACGCAAGCAGATTGCCCGCAAGCTCTTCGCCATCGAGCGGGACGCCCTGCGCGCCGCCATCGCATCTGCGCCGGACATCCTGTTCGTGGCCGGCTCCGGCAACGAGGACAACAGCGCCGACTTTGCCGAGTACATCCCGGCCGGCTTTGAGCTGCCCAACCTGATCACGGTCGGCGCCGTGGACAAGGCCGGCGAGGAGACCAGCTTCTCCACCTTCGGCAAGACAGTGGTAGTGCACGCCAACGGCTTCGAGGTGGACAGCTTCCTGCCCGGCGGCGATCGCGTGAAGTTCAGCGGCACCAGCATGGCCAGCCCGCAGGTGGCCAACCTGGCCGCCAAGCTGATCGCGCTCAAACCGGAGCTGACGGTGGCGCAGGTCAAGGACGCCATCCTCAAGGGCGCCGAGCGGCGCGGCAAGGTCAATCTGGTGAACCCGCGCCGCAGCGCGGAGTTGGTGGGCATCAAGCTGTAAGTGCTCGTTGGGGCGGGCACACGCCCGCCTCATGATGCATGCGCCCAAAAGCTTTCGGGCCGGGGTCTCCCCCGGCCCGAAGCCCATGTTTCACGTGAAACAGCGCCGCGCGCGGTCTCAGACCCCTAGCGCATGGCCTGCATCGTGGCGAGACCGATCAGCAGCACGCCAAACAGCATGACGGCGTAGACGTACCAGGGCGTGCCCTTGGGCTTGCGTTTCTTGCGCACCGGCACAGACTGCGTGCGGGAGGCTGCTGGCGGCAGGGGCTTGGGAATCGCGCCGGTCGTGGCGAAGGCACCCACCGTGGTGGGGCCGACGGTTTCCAGCGGATCCCGGTCGTGGCTCTTGGCCTCGACGACTTCGACATTCGGATCACCCTCGGCAATCAGGCGTGCGGCCTGGGTGCGGATGGTCTCCTGCTGCTTGGCCACATCGATGACCTGCGTGGCGGCCGGCGTCAGTTCGGTGCTCGCGGCCGCCGCACCCTGCGCCTTGGCGGCCATGAGCGCGTTGAGCTGCTCCTGCGCCGGCGTCATGGGCAGGGTGGTCTGCCGGACCATCTTGTCGAACTGGCCGGGCGGGATGGTGGTGGGGCCTTCGTTGCCCTCGGTCGGCGCGCGGATGATGGTGATCGGGTCGTCCGCGGTCTGCTGCAGGAACTGCTGGCGGATGTCGTCGTCGATCTCCACCGCGGGCACATCGGCGGTGGGCGACATGATGCGCTCGCTGATCAGGCCGAGCTCACCGAGGCGACGGATCGCCATGAACACGCGCGGCATCGACAGGCTGGGCATCTTCTCGATGAGCGCGGCCACGTCGGCCCGGCCATCGATCATCAGCAGCACCACACGCTCGCTCTGGGTCAGCCGGTTGGACTTGTTGTAGATCTCCGAGATGCCCGCATCGGTGCGCTCCAACAAGGTATCGAACTGCATGGAAGGCCTTCCTTACCCTTTGTGCCGCGCCCGGTCTGCGTCGGGCGTCTTTGCTTTGCTAACAACTTCTTCGTCATAGCACGCCCGGCCGCGGGCCGTCGCGATGCTGTGCAGATTGGTCAACAATTGTGCACGGATTCCGCCCTGCCGGCCACAGAAAATCGCCCCGGCGTGGCACGCGCACCGCGCCCGCAAGTCAGAGAATGTGAACTCACTCGCGCGGCGCGGGCCAGGTGCGCTGCCACTCAGCGCAGGTAGGCGTCCCAGGTGGTGCGCAGGATCAGCGCGCCCACCACGAAGATGAACATCCAGCGCACGAAGCCGCTGCCCTTGGCGATCGCCATGCGGCTGCCAAATTGCGAGCCCGTCAGGTTGCACACCGCCATCATCAGACCCAGCAACCAGAACACATGGCCGCCGGGCAGAAACAGGGCCAGCGCGCCGAGGTTGCAGGCCACGTTGATCACCTTGGCCGAGGCGGACGCACGCAGGAAGTCATAGCCCAGCACCCGCACAAAGGCGAAGACCAGAAAACTGCCCGTGCCGGGGCCGAAGAAGCCGTCGTAGGCGCCAAGCACCGCACCCAGCACGATGGCCCAGATGATCTGCGCGCGCTCGCTGTGGCGCGGCGCGTGCGTGCTGCCCAGATCGTGCTTCAGGAGCGTGTAGATCCAGACCGCGCCCAGCACCCAGGGCAGCAGCTTGCGCAAAAACTCGCTGGGCAGCACGGTCACACCCCAGGCGCCCACGAAGCTGAAGACCAGCGCCGCCGCTGCGCCCGCCAGCGCCGGGCGCCAGGCCATCGGCACGCTTCGCGCATAGCGCAGCGCGGCCCAGGCCGTGCCCCAGATACCCGCCAGCTTGTTGGTACCAAACAGCGTGGCCGCCGGCGCATTGGGCAGCACCGAGAACAGCGCCGGCACCTGCACCAGCCCGCCGCCGCCTACCACCGCGTCGATGAAGCCCGCCCCGAAGGCCGCCACCGCCAGCAGTGCGATCTGCCACAGCTCCAAATTGCCCAATGCCCCACCCTGCCCGCGTTTGCCTGTCGGCGTTCTTGTTGTCGGCGTTCTTGCCGTCGGCGCACGTGGCCGCAGCCGCGAGTCTGGCGGATCGGCAGCGATTGCGCTCATGCCGATTCTGCATTCAGCCGCGCCCGCATCCGACCGGCGCGCGCGGCAAGCCAGCCACTGCACGGCGTGCATCCTCGGCGTGAGATGCAGCGCCTGAAACCAAGCCCCAAAACGGCCGGAGATCCGCACATCACATGCGGAAACCGGCCTACAGAGATCTTCAATTCGAAGTAAAAAAGCGCGGCTGAATCACCGCGCTTTTCAATGAATCATTGAAGACGAACCGCGCGCCTCAGTCATCAAATAGCGCCAGCGCCACGGAATGGTCGGCATTGAGGGGCTGGAAGGCGCGGATGCGGGTCTTGGCGGTGAACTCGGACGGCAGGCGCGTGCCGGTCAGGGCGTTGCGCACGGCCTCCAGGCGCTCCAGCGACAGCGACGGGCTGGCGATCACGGCGTAGACCGGAATCACGTCGGTCTTGAAGAAGACCTGCGCGCCGGCGGCAGCCAGGGCCTTGATGGTGTTTTCATCGCGCGTGGCGACCACGTCGGTGAAGCCGTTCTGGATGAAGTAGGGCAGCGCATCGGCATCCTTGGCATCGCGCAGCTCGCGCACCTGGCGCACCACGCCGCGGCTCTTGAGCACGTTGCTGGTCACGTCCAGATTGAAGGTGCCGCTGGTAGCCACGCGCAGACCCTTGAGATCACTCGGGCTCTTGATGTTCACGCCCTTGCGCGCGGCCATCTGCACGATGTTGCCGCTGGTGTCCGAGGACAGCGCGACGATGCGCCAGCCATGCTCGTTCTGCGCGCGCCAGGCATCGCTGGTGAGGAGCAAGAGCAGATCGACCTTGCCGCTCTCGATCACGCCCTTGGCATTGGTCGGCGACACCGTGCTCACATTGACGGGACTGCCCAGCCGGCGCGACAGCGCATCCGTGACGGGTGCAAAGTTCTCGGCCACACCCACCAACCCGGCGGTGTCGCCCACGGTGTAGACGATGGCCATGGTGGTGCGCTGCTGCGCCTGCGCGGCGCCAACGAGAGCAGCAAAAAGAAATGCGCCCAGCACGGCCGTGCGGGCAAGGAGGGAGGCAGCCATGTCGGGCGCGGCTTTTCGTTGTTGGACGAACAGCATTCTGCCGCAACCGAACTGGCGACCGGCTTTCAACCGCCTCGATTGTTGCTTTGTTTTCACGCCCCTTTGCGGGATGCGCCTCCAGTGGCCCTGAGGCCGCTGCCCGCTCAGGGCACGCGGCGCAGCTTCAGCAGCTTGCCTTGGAAGTCCTTGAGGGCCGCATCTTTCTTGCCGGGGTCGCTGTAGTAGATGCCGAGAATGCGCAACTCGGTGTGCTGCGAACCGCGCAGATAGTGCACGGTCGGGCTGGTCAGGTCGCCCTGACCTTCCTGCAGCATCGCACCGTCAGGGTCACCCGCCACGGGCTTGAGCCTGCCCGCCATGGGCTTGAACGCGTCCTTGGCCTGCACGGGAGTGCCATAAACGATGCTGTTCACCATCAGTGTGTAGTTCTTGCTCTCGTAGCGGCAGCCTCTCGACACGGAACCCGCACCGAAGGGCGTCTCCCTGCCGACCTTGCCCTCTTCAAACTTGGTACCCAGCGCCGCACCCACCTCGGCGGCAGTGAACGGGCAGGCATTCGATTTGCCCTGGGCCCAGGCCAGCGGCGCACTGCCCAGTGCGGCGGCCAGACCCAGTGTCATCCATGTCTTGATCATGCTGCGCTCTCCCTGATCGAACGCCGCGCAGCTCGCGCGGCGGCCGAAAGCGTGCGCGCCGCGCGGCCACCGGGCAATACCCCGTGGCCGCGACTCCGCGCGAACGCGCAATCAGGTAAACACGGCCCGGCCGGCGCGCTCAGTCGAACAGGCTCAGCGCCACCGCGTGATCCGCCGACACGGCCGTGAAGGCGCGGATGCGCGTGCGGCCCTGGAAGTCCCCGCCGAAGCGTTGGCCGATCACGGCCTTGCGCAGGCGCTCCAGCCGCTCCTGCGGCAGCTTGGGGTTGGCAATCAGCGCGTAGACGGGGATCTTGTCGGTCTTGAAGAAACTGGCGGCGCCGGCCTTCTCCAGGGCCGCAGCCACATCGGGCTCGCGCGTGGCCGCCACATCGGCAAAACCGTTCTGCAGGAAGTACGCAAGCGCCTGCGGGTCGCGCGTCTCGCGCAGCTCGGCCACCTGCTTCTCGATGCCGTTCTGGCGCAATAGCGCGCCCAGCACGTCGCGCGCAAAGCTGCCGTTCACGGCGATCTTGCGGCCCTTCAGATCGGCCGGCGACTTCATGGCGAGACCCTTGCGCGCATGCAGGCTGACCATATTGCCCGCGGTGTCGTCCGACAGCGCAATCACGCGCCAGCCGGAATCGTTCTGCGCACGCCAGGCATCGCTGGTCAACACCAGCATCACATCGCAGCGGCCGGCGGCGATCGTGCCGGCGATCTGCGTGGGCGGAATCGCCAGCACCTCCAGCCCGGCCTTCTCGCCCAGCAGCTGCACCACGGGCGCAAAGTCCTCGCGCGCATCGAGCATGCTGGCCGTGTCACCCAGGCCACTGGACAGACCCACCACGGTGCGCGTACCGCCTTGCGCTGCCGCGCCGCCGCTCCACAGCACAGGCAGGCTCATCAGCATCAGACGGTGCAGGGTCGCGCGGCGAGAGCGGGATCGAAGGTCGAGCGGGGGCAACATCGACAGCATGCAGGGCTCCAATTGAATGAGCGGTTCGGGGGCGCGATCAGCTTAGCCCGCAGCCTCGGCACGCGGCGCGGCTGTCGCCGCAGCAGCAACGCCCGCCTCGACGTTTGATGGACCCGGCGCGCCTACTTGCCGATGCAGAAGCGCGAGAAGATCACGCCCAGCAGATCGTCCGCCGTGAACTCGCCGGTGATCTCGGAGAGCGCCTCCTGCGCCAGGCGCAGCTCCTCGGCAAAAAGATCGAGCACGCGGTCGCTTTGCGCGGCGTGTTGCGCAGCCACGTTCAGGTGCTCGCGCGCCAGACGCAGGGCCTGCAGGTGGCGTTCGCGGGCGATGAAGCGGCCCTCGCCCGCGCCGCCCTGCCAGCCGGCCACGGCCAGCAGCTCCCGGCGCAGGGCATCGATGCCGGCGCCAGTCTTGGCACTGAGGTACAGACGCTCGCCCTCCGCATGCGCCTGGGCCGCGGGAGCAAGGTCGATCTTGTTGACCACCGTGCGCTGCGCCACGCCGGCCGGCAGGCGCGCTTCGATCTCCCTGGCCATGGGTGCATCGGCATGCTGCGCATCCACCAGATGCAGGATCACGTCCGCACTGCGCACGGCCTCCCAGGTGCGCTCGATGCCGATGCGCTCGACCTCGTCAGTCGCATCGCGCAGGCCGGCGGTGTCGATCACCACCAGCGGCACGCCATCGATCTGGATGGTTTCGCTGACGCGGTCGCGCGTGGTGCCGGCAATCGGCGTGACGATCGCCACCTCCGCGCCGGCCAGCGCATTGAGCAGCGAGCTCTTGCCCACGTTGGGTTCGCCCACCAGCACCACCTTCAGGCCCTCGCGCAGCAGGGCGCCCTGGCGCGCGCTGTTGAGTGTGGCTTCAAGCTGCGCACGGATCTCCGCCAGCTGGCCGCGCGCATTGGCCTTCTCCAGGAAGTCGATCTCCTCCTCCGGGAAGTCCAGCGTCGCCTCCACCAGCATGCGCAGGTGCGTGATGCGATCCATCAGCCCATGCACCTCGCGCGAGAACGCGCCGGACAGGGACGCTGCCGCACCGCGTGCCGCGGCCTCGGTGCTGGCCTCGATCAGATCGGCCACGCTCTCGGCCTGCGCCAGATCCAGCTTGCCGTTCTCGAAGGCTCGGCGCGTGAACTCCCCCGGCTGCGCCACCCGCAGGCCGATGCTGCTGCCTGCCTCCAGCACCCGCGCGAGCAGCAGCTGCATCACCACCGGCCCCCCATGGCCCTGCAGCTCCAGCACGTCTTCGCCCGTGTAGGAATGCGGCGCCGGAAACCACAGGGCAATGCCCTGATCAATCGGCGCGCCCGCCGCGTCCAGAAACGCACCGTAGCTGGCGTGGCGCGGCGCCAGCGTCTTGCCCAGCAAGGGCTGCATCAGCGGCGCCAGCAGCGCACCCCCCTTGCCGCCCGAGACGCGGACCACCCCAATGCCGCCGCGCCCGGGGGCGGTGGCAATGGCGGCAATCGGCGTGCTTTGGTGGGTCATTCAGAAGGGTTTTCCGCTTGTCCCATGCGGCTTTTCAGGCATTTTGCCTTGGAGAGGCGCATGGATGCTGGGTCTACGATTTGGGCTTCACGTAAAAACGCCCGCAATGTGCGGGCGTTCATTCTTGCGCTGTTTCTACCCCCCAGTGGGGGGTAAGGGGGGCGTAGATCAATCCCCGGAGGGATACAAGATGCGCGTCAGCGCATCTTGTATCCCTGCTTTTCGAGCTGCCGGTAGATCCACCACTGCTGCGCAATCGAGAGCACGTTGTTCACGATGTAGTACAGCACCAGGCCGCTGGGGAAGAACAGGAACATCACCGCAAACACGGCCTGCATGATCATCAGGATGCGCGCCTGCATCGGGTCCGGCGGCGTGGGGTTGAGCTTGAACTGGGCCCACATGGTCACGGCCAGCACGATGGGGAGGATGTACCAGGGGTCGGGCGTGGAGAGATCCTTGACCCAGAGCAGCCAGGGCGCGTGGCGCATTTCGACGCTGCCCAAGAGCACCCAGTACAGGGCCAGGAACACCGGGATGGTGATGAGGATCGGCAGGCAGCCGCCCAGGGGGTTGATCTTCTCGGTCTTGTAGAGCTCCATCATGGCCTGATTGAGCTTCATCTTGTCGTCGCCGTACTTCTCGCGCAGCGCCATCATGCGAGGCGTGACCTGCTTCATCTTGGCCATGCTCTTGTAGGCGGTGGCCATGGGGAAATAGAAGATCGCCTTGATGATGACGGTCAGGAAGATGATGGCCCAGCCCCAGTTGCCGAAGATGCCGTGCAGCCACAGCAGCAGGTAGTACATGGGCTTGGCGATCACGGTCAGCCAGCTGTAGTCCACCACCAGGTCCAGACCCGGGGCAACCTTCTTGAGCATCTGCTGGTCTTGCGGGCCGATCAGCAGCACGGCCTCGTGCTCGACCTTGCCGGCGGGTGCCACGCTGGGCAGATTGGCCAGATAGCCGATGCGATAGCCCAGCCCGTTGGGGTCCTTGTCGGCGTAGTAGTTGCGCTCCAGACCCTGCGGCGGCACCCAGGCAGAGACAAAGTAGTGCTGGATCATCGACACCCAGCCGTTGTTGCCACTCTTGCTGTGGCTGGCCTTGCCTTTGGCGATGTCCTCGAAGGGAATCTTCTGGAACTTGTCGGCCTCGGTGTACATCGCCGGACCGGTGAAGGTGTGGATGAAGTAGTCGTTGATGCCTGCTGACACCTTGTCGCCATGACGGCGCAGATGGCTGTAGACGGCGGGCACCACGGGCTCGGCGCGCAGGTTCTCGACCGTCAGGCGCTGCTTGATGCTGTAGCTGCCGGGCTCGAGCGTGTAGGTGCGCGTCAGGCGCAGCCCGCCTTGCTCGGCGGTCAGGCTCAGCACATTGGCCGGCGTGCCGGGCACCACGGTGAAGGCGCTCAGGTGCGTGGGCACTTCGCTGCCGGCCAGCAGCAGCCCGCTCTCAGCCACATAGGGCTTGCCCGGCTCGTTGGACAGCAGCACGAAGTTCTCCTTCAGACTGCGGTCGGCCTTGTGCTGCAGCAGCTCGGCGCGCTCCACCACACCGCCCTTGGTGTTGATGGACAGCTTGAGCACGTCGTTGGCGAGGGTCAGTACCTCGCCCTTGAACTCGGTGGCCGCAGGTGCGGCCGGGTTTGCCGCGCCCGGCGTGGCGGCGCTGGCCGTGCCCGTGACCGCCGGTTGCGACAGACCCACCCCTGGTGCCGCGGGCGGCGTGCCGGCCTTGCCCTGCTGAGTCTGGGTCTGCCCGGTCTGCGGCCCGAACATCGAGGGTTGGCCCGTGTGCTTGAGCCAGCCGTCCCAGAGGAAGATCAGGGAGAAACCGAAGATCGCCCACAGGATGAAACGCTGCGTATTCGAATTCATGAATGCGGTTTGGGGTTGGGTGATGCGGGGTTGGGTGATGCAGGTGAAGCAGCGGGGTCGGCCGCGGCTAGCGCGCCATCGCGCTCGGGGTGTCCGGTCAGTGCACTCGGGCTGGAAGTCGACGCGACGGTGCAGGCACAACGGGGCTTGAAGACCCGCCCGTCATCTGGAACCGGGTCCGGTCCGCCTTCGCACCAAGGGTTGCAGCGGGCAATTCGCCAAGCGGTCAGTAATGTACCCCGCGCCGCACCATGCTTCCTGACAGCCTCCATGCCGTAGGCCGAACAACTCGGGGTAAACCTGCAAGAGCGCCCGACAATCGGCGAACCGACATAGCGATACACGCGGATCAGCCCCAGCAGCAAGGCGGCGGGCAGATCCACCAGCCAGGCCGCGATCTGGCGCAGCCGGTGCGCAAGGTTCATGGCGCGGCTCCGCTGCTTGCGGCCGCTGCCGCGGGCGGGGTCAGCAACTCGGTGGCAGTGCTTGCGCCGCGCGCAAGGCTAACGGCGCGGCGCTGCACGTCAGCCCAGAGCTGCGTCAGCTCCTCGTGCAGCTGCGGTGCATGGGGGTTGAAACCGGCGCCGGTCAGGCGTACGAACACGTCGCAGGCCGGAGTAGTGGCCAGGCGCTCGATCTCGAAGTGATTGCGGACCAGCCGCTTGATCCGGTTGCGGTCCACCGCATGATTGAAATGCCGCTTGGCCACCACCAGCCCGAGGCGATGGCGCAGCAACGCGCCTGAGGTGGCCGTCAGCGACGGCGTGCGAACCTGCACCAGCACCTGGAAGTGCGCACTGCGCAGCCGCACGCCGGCAGGCGGCGGGCTAGCACCGCTCGACGCAGCCGGCTTGCGCATGAAGGCCGCCGCAAAAGCAGCGGACTCATGCAGGCGGCGGGACTTCAGGCGACCCATCGTGCGGCTTCGGCGAGGAGACTTTGGGGTGCAGCAGGCATGGGCGGCAAGGTGCTCGGTGGCCGATCAGGCTGTTGCCGGTCCGATTCAAGCGGACCGGAAACAAAAAAGCGGCCGCTCGGGCCGCTCTTTGTACGTCTGCATCCGCTGCCGGGGGGCGGATCCGACAGGCGCTGCCTGTGTCGGACTGAACCCTGACGCAGCCTCGCCAGATCCGGTGCGACGCCGCTTGCGCAGCGTCAACACAGCATCAAGCCACGGCCAGGCGCTTGCGGCCCTTGGCGCGGCGTGCGTTCAGGACAGCGCGGCCGCCCTTGGTCTTCATGCGGGCACGGAAACCGTGGGTGCGCTTGCGGCGGATGACGGAGGGTTGGAAGGTGCGTTTCATGGTCGCTCTCAGTATTCGAAGCAGTGATTTCGTGTTGGCTGCGTGCTTGTCTGCGAGGCCCCGCGCTGGGAGCCGGCAGTGCGTCCGTTCAACCTGCACCCTGAGGTGCCGGCGCGGCATGCTGCAGCCCTTGGCCCGACCTATTGCTTCAAAGCGTCCGTCTTGGTGGCCGGGAGCCGCCTGCGCTGCAACCCGTCCAGCAAGCCAAGCCCATCAGGGCAACTCAGCCGGCGTGTTCCCTGATGGTGCGTACGCTCGGCATCTGCAAAGCGCCCGAAGAATCAGGAAAAGCCCATGATTAGAGCCCAGAAAAGCCTTATCTGTCAACGAGTTATGCCGCGGCTTCCTCGGGGCTGCTAGAGCCCGGCCTCGGGCCCGCCTGGGCGCAAGCCGCCGTGGCGGACGCTCGGCCGGCCCGTTTGCGCCAAAAAAGTGAACTGCCGCCGCTGTGCGCAGCGCCGTGAAGGCGAGCAATTACTCACCAAAATGCGAGGCGTGCAGCGCAGGTCGAAAGTCCGCAAACGCCTGTCGTAAACCCTAGGACAAACGGCCATATGCAGGTGTACGCTGTGGATAACCGCCTCAAGAGGGCGTTTGGCAGCACTAATCAACATCACAATATGAATAAGTACACACGAGGTTGGGAGACCTCAGACCGCGCAGCCGCATCGGGCGCTGTGGTCTGCGACGAGGCCGCGGTGGCGCGCAAGTTGACTTGTACGCATCATTCAGTTCAGTCCTTCATCGAATCCCCCCGGCCGGACGCCTGCTGATCC